>JBPPMM010000637.1:0-5142 GCA_051306075.1 Chitinophagaceae bacterium | reverse complement strand
GATATACTTAAAAGTTCAAAAATCTTTTAGAGACGTGAAGAAGTTAGTCCGGGGAATTGTATCTTCTTATTTTTGTAATAGAACATTATTTAATTACTTCCCTGGTAGAATTTTCAAAAGCCAGTTAGGGCTCATTAAAATTTATAACCGGGAATAATACCTGGCGCATATGATCATTTCACTGGTGGTGGCTGCTTCAAACAACAATGCCATTGGCAAATCAAATAAATTATTATGGCGTTTACCAAACGACATGAGGTATTTTAAAAACGTAACCTGGGGTATGCCGGTTGTTATGGGCAGAAGGACTTTTGAATCCCTGGGTAAGGCCTTACCCGGAAGAAAAAATATTGTTCTTACAAAAAAGACCGGGTGGAAAGCAGATTCTGTGATACCGGTTAATAATTTTGATGATGCGGTTTTCCTGGTGAAGGAGATGGATGTAAAAGAAATGATGGTAATTGGCGGAGGTGAAATTTATCAATCTGTTTTTGATAAGGCCAGCCGGATTCATATGACCCGGGTAGATTCGGAATTTGAAGCCGACACTTTTTTCCCCGCTATTGATCCCGGTATATGGGAGCTGGTAAGACAAAAGAATTATGAATCCGATGCAAAACATGCTTATAATTATTCATTCCAGGTTTGGGAAAAAATCTGATTGTTACATGCCGGGGCAACAAGGTGCTAATGACCATCTCACATAATTCTTCATGTATTCCAAATTTCAGCTTGGTATAAAATATCTTGGTTATTACTTTTCTGCAAGTAACGGAAAAGGGCATGGGATGCACTCTCCCTTTGTTTTTGAATTTATCACCCGCGTTCTTAATGACCATACAATTTACCCTGCATATTACGAAGTTGAAAAACTTCGTAACCATTTATTACAGGACCAATCAGAAATAACTATCGAAGATTGGGGAGCTGGTTCGGTAACAAATAAATCAAACAGTAGAACGGTGGCATCTGTAGCAAGAAACGCAGCCAAGCCAGCGAAGTACGGACAGTTGCTCTTTCGGATCATTAAATATTATCAACCACAAAATATTTTAGAATTAGGAACTTCATTAGGGATTACTACATCTTATTTATCCCTTGCCAATTCTTCTGCAAAATTGGTGACACTGGAAGGCGCATCTGCTATAGTTGAAAAAGCCCGGCTGAATTTAAATACTTTAGATATCAGTAATGTTGAAATAATTAAAGGTCAGTTTGATGAAACGTTGCCGGTGGTGATTGAAGCAATAAATAAAATTAAAGAAAAACCCTTTGTTGATTTTGTATTTGTAGATGGCAATCATCGTTATGAACCCACAGTAAAATATTTTAATCAGCTTTTGTCAGCGAGGAACAATGAATCAATATTTATTTTTGATGATATTCACTGGAGCAGGGAAATGGAACAGGCGTGGGAATTTATCAGAACGCATCCCGACGTTAAGTGCAGTGTTGATCTTTTTTTTATTGGCATTATTTTTTTTCGGAGGGAGTTTAAGGAGAAGCAACATTTTTGTATCCGGTTTTAGTTTGAAACTATTAATCTGTCGGTCATACCGGGTATTTGAATTGTTGGTATGGAAACAGGAACTGGAGTACCCAATGAATTTAAAAAAGAGTGGTGCCTACACTATTTACCATTGATGGCAGGTAATGTGGAATTCCTGCGAAGGCTACCGATTTTTTAATATCTTCGGCCCCAATCTTCATAATACAGAAAATAGAATATTCTTCATGACCATAGGCCTGCTTAAAGAACCACTCTATGAAACCAGGGTATCGCTGTTGGCAGAAGCTGTAGCTACTCTCACAAAAAAGGGAATCACTGTTTTAGTAGAAATGGGTGCTGGTGATTATGCATTTTGTATAAATGCGGAATATGAAAAAGCAGGAGCTCTTATCAAGAGCCGGACTGAAGTGCTTGAATCAGCGAACATTGTTTTATCTATTAATGCATTAGAACCGGAGGATATTAAGCATATTACAACCGCCATTCTTATTGGTGTATATCAGCCCCTTTTTAATGCTTCCTCTGTTAAAGTTTGGGCAGACAGGAAAATAACCACTTTTTCGCTGGACATGCTTCCCCGAACTACCCGTGCTCAATCCATGGATATATTGAGTTCGCAGGCAAATATTGCAGGATATAAAGCCGTATTGCTAGCTGCTAATTTATATGGCAGGTATTTTCCCATGTTCATGACCGCAGCAGGTAGTATAGCGCCGGCAAAGATTTTAATATTGGGAGCCGGTGTAGCCGGATTACAGGCAATTGCTACTGCAAAAAGACTAGGAGCCATAATAGAAGTATTTGACACCAGGCCTGCGGTAAAAGAAGAAGTAATGAGCCTGGGAGCAAAGTTTATAGAAGTGGAAGGGGCGGCAGATGCCAGCAAAGCGGGTGGCTATGCAGTAGAGCAAAGTGAAGACTTTTTACAACGACAAAAATCAAAAATTGCCGAAAGCATTGCTAAAGCTGATATCGTTATTACAACAGCTCAAATACCGGGGAAAAAAGCACCCATATTGATTACGGAAGAAATGATACAGCGAATGCGAAATGGTTCTGTGATCATCGATATTGCGGCGGCTACGGGCGGTAACACACCGGTTACAAAAAATAATGAAACGGTTCTTTATAACGGAGTAAGTATAGTAGGCAATTCAAATCTGCAGGCCACTTTGCCTTCGGATGCCAGCAAACTTTATGGTAAGAACATCCTGAATTTTTTGCAACTGATCATCACCAAAGAAGGTACGATCAATTTAAATTGGGAAGATGACCTGGTAAAAGGAAGTTGTATAACCCATGAAGGTGAAGTGGTAAATGAACGGGTAAAAAGTTTGTTATGAATGAAAGCCGGGTAGGTGCGCACTCTTTCATTTGAATATTTTTTTATGAATTTTCAGTATTCCTCCCGTTGCCAATAACTCATCAGGAACCGGGACCAGATTTTAAACTTTTATTTATATGGAGTCATTCTTTAACTGGATCACCGTCAATCAGCAGATCATCTACATCGTCATCCTGATGATATTTGTGGGCATTGAGGTAATAGGGCGGGTGCCGAGTGTATTGCATACCCCCCTGATGAGCGGTGCCAATGCTATTCATGGTGTGGTCATCATTGGCGCTATCATCGTTATGGGAAAGGCAGAACCAGATAACTACCTGGCTTTGATACTCGGATTTCTTGCGGTAATAGTTGGGACCTTAAATGTGGTGGGTGGTTTTGTAGTTACCGACAGGATGTTGGAAATGTTTAAGAAAAAAAAGAAATAACCTGGATCAGGATTGTTGTAATTTCCTGGCAATAATTCTGACATATTTTATATCAGGTTTCGCTTTGATTGAAATAAAAACGGTGAAATGGAATTAAATGTTCTTACTCTTTGTTACCTGGTAGGCTCGGTTACATTTATTCTTGGATTAAAAATGTTATCCAACCCTGCAGCTGCAAGAAAGGGAAACCTGGTGGCCGCTGCCGGGATGACGATTGCAATATTGGGTACTATTTTTTTATATACTGATGAAGCCGGAAATAAATTACATAACTACGCATGGATATTTGGCGGTATCCTGATTGGTGGTATCATTGGTACCTTATCAGCAAAGAAAGTTAAAATGACGGCCATGCCCGAGATGGTCAGTATGTTTAATGGAATGGGTGGAGCCTGTGCTGCTTTGATCTCGATTGTTGAATTTAATCATATTGCTAATCCTGCAGCAGCAGCATTTGGAGAACAGGATATGGAGGGGGCAGGTCAAGGAATGCTGCTGATTATTTTACTAGGATTAATAATTGGTTCTGTTTCTTTTGCAGGAAGTATGATCGCCTGGGGAAAATTAAACGGGAAAGTAAAAGATTTTTCATTCCGGGGTCAGCATATTTTTAATATTGTATTGTTGTTGGTCATACTTGCTCTTGCAACATATCTGATAGGGTGGATGCCGGGTAATAGCATGATTATATTTTTTAGTGTTTTCTTATTATCCTTGTTATATGGCGTCTTTTTTGTTTTGCCCATTGGGGGCGCCGATATGCCCGTAGTTATTTCTCTCTTGAATTCTTTCACGGGTGTAGCTGCTGCATGTGGCGGTTTTCTCTATGATAATAAAGTAATGCTTACAGGTGGAATCCTGGTAGGTGCGGCCGGTACCTTATTAACAATATTGATGTGCAAGGCCATGAACAGGTCATTATTAAATGTGCTGATTGGTTCTTTTGGCGGTGGAGCCAAAACCGTTTCTGCCGATGATAAGGACCAGGGTCATTATAAAGAAATTAGTTTAAGTGACACTGCGGTGGTCATGAGTTATGCTAATAAAGTTATGATTGTTCCGGGCTATGGTTTGGCCGTGGCCCAGGCTCAGCATGCTTGTCACGAACTTGAAAAATTATTGGAAGATAAAGGGGTAATAGTGAAATATGCTATTCACCCGGTGGCAGGAAGAATGCCGGGCCATATGAATGTTTTGCTGGCCGAGGCTGATGTTCCTTATGAAAAGTTGCAGGATATGGAACAAGCCAATGAAGAGTTTTCAACTACAGATGTAGTGTTGGTTTTAGGCGCAAATGATGTAGTGAACCCTGCCGCTAAAAATGATGTATCATCGCCAATCTATGGAATGCCTATTCTGGATGTAGAGCTTGCAAAATATTGCATAGTCAATAAACGAAGTATGAAACCGGGCTATGCCGGTATAGAAAATGATCTTTTCTTTCAACCCAAAACATCTATGCTTTTTGGAGATGCAAAAAAAGTATTACAGGATTTGATCTCTGAGATCAAGAATTTATAATGATCTGCCCGGGCAAGGTTTAAATTTTTATCATTGAAAAGGATATTCCTGATTCTAATTTCGAATTCTTTTTTTCTCTCAGCTTGTTCCGAAAAAAGATATTATGTACTTCCGCTACTGCGGGTGGAAAAGGTAGCCGCAGAGATACTATGCTGATCATTAAATAAAACCAGGTTTGTATTTCCTCCATGATCTGTTTGAATGTAATTAAGTTTATTTTGGATGATTAAAAAAAAATAGTAAACATGCTACGATTAAGTCTTGTTTTAGTGGTAATATTTTCAATATCCTTCGCCAGAGCTCAAAACGTAATGGGCTTTACTGAAATCAATGCAGCC
>JBPPMM010000635.1:0-2423 GCA_051306075.1 Chitinophagaceae bacterium | reverse complement strand
CGTCAAGCCCTGCTTTTAAATTAATGTCTGCCCCGTGTTTTACAAGAACTTCTGCACAAGCCAAATGATTATATTCAGCACAAATGTGAAGTAATGAAATGTCATAAAGTGGCGTAAATGTACAGTTGAATGAATACTTTTTCGTAATTGCATTTTTGTCGGCAGATAATTGTTTGTCAAGCAAAGCAGCGTTGTCTAACAACACAGAAAGTAAAACCTTGTCTTCAAAGTCTAAATCATTGTCAACAAAAGCCTGAATACAACTTTTGAACAATGGTCCACGAGTGTACATATTTATGAGTTCGTAAACCAATGGTTTTCCTTTTACAATCTCGTTTGGATTAACTCCTTTGTTAAAACATTCCTTTATTCCGTCAACAGAATGAAGTTCAAAATCTGTAATAATTTTTTGTAAATAGTCCATTTAAATTTCAAAGTTTGAGGTCTCTCTAAAATAACAGCCAACGGGAGTTTGTGAAAAAACCGCATCCCCATAAATATACACACTATGTGGATATTCAACCAGGAATGGCACTATGTATTTTAGGTAAATTACTTCATGCAATTTATCACCGGAAACAACCGCAATCAAACCTACTTCGCCACACTGGAAGACCAGGTAAGCGCTGATAATCCGGTAAGATTAATAGATGCTTTTATTGATAAGCTGGATCTGCAAAAGTTAGGCTTCACGGGCACGGTGCTGAAGAACGAAGGCCGTCCGCCGTATGCCCCGGCAGTGCTCTTAAAACTTTATCTCTATGGCTATCTCAATAAATACGCAGCAGCCGCAAGCTGGAAAGGGAATGCAGCCGCAACAGGGAACTTGAGTGGCTGCTGCAAGGCCTGCAGCCCAACTATCACACCATAGCCGACTTTCGCAAACTCCAGCCAAAGCCTTTGCAATCCATGTTTAAAGTCTATGTGCAGTTTCTTGCCGATGCAGGCCTGCTGGGTAAAACAACCATCGGTATAGATGGCAGTAAGTTCAAAGCAGTGAACAGTAAAAAAAATAATTATAATCAAAGAAAGATAGACAAGCACCGGCAGTTTATAGAAGACAAGACTCAGAAATATTTAGCAGAGCTTGATGAACTTGATAAACAGGAAGCTGCGGGCACAGATGATCTTGTACTAAAGAAAGAAAAGATAGCAGCGGGTCTCAAAAAAATAAAGGAGCGCACAATAAAATATGATACCCTGCAACAGCAATTAGATGCTACAGAAGATAAACAAATAAGCACCACCGATCCGGATAGCCGCAGCATCATCATTGTAAAAAGCATTGTGGAAATTGCTTACAACACACAGAACGCAGTAGACGATAAACATAATTTGATAGTACATACGCAGGCCACCAACACCAATGATGGCAAGGCTTTGCACCAAGCAGCCACACAAGCAAAAGAAAATTTACAACTGAAAAAGGAAGAGACATTAATAGTGCTTGCAGATAAAGGATATCATACAGGAGCAGAATTAAAGCAATGCCACGATGATAATATGATAACGCATGTAGCCTATAAAGAACAGCCTTCCGTAAAACATATAGCTAATGAATTCCTGGCAGAAAGTTTTTTATACGATCAACTAACGGACAGCTATACCTGCCCTGCTGGTGCAGTGTTATCATCCCTGGGTACATGGCATAATAAGAAAGGAGAAGCTGGCGAAACCAGCTACCGTTTTAAAACTTACCGCACTGCTGCCTGCAAAACCTGTGTCTTGAAACACCAGTGCACTAAGCTTCCCAGGCGCATTATCCAGCGAAGTGAATACCAGGATGCAGTAGACACAAATGATAACAACATAAAGCAAAACCCGCATTATTATAAGCGACGGCAAGGCATATGTGAGCATCCCTTCGGAAGTATCAAAAGACACTGGGGCTATACGCATACGTTAGTGAAGTGATTGCAAAAGGTAAATGGAGAAATGAACCTGATCATGTTTTGCTACAACTTTATGCGCACCAAAAACATACTTGGCTTCGATAAAATGCTCCAACACCTCACCAACTGGCAACCGGATTACACTAAAGTAATCTGTGCTTTAAAAAACGCCTTCCTCAAAGCGATATACAAGCAAAATAAGCCATTCTGTTTTTCAAATTATGTGCCGCTGATTTTTCAACCTTGCCTTTTAAAACAACCAGGATAGCTTCTAAATTGATTTATGCAGATCGATTAGGTGGGAAGGCAACGTTTTTTCACAGTCTGACGTTGAAGCATTGCTGTCAGGTGTGGATTTGGCAGCACCGCCGTTCAATAAAGATAAAGAGATGCCGTGTTATTCGTCAGCCAAATAGTAACACTTCAGCCACACTTACAGCAATGCACTGTTACAGGCAGTTTAGTGTCCGAATAAACCGGCAGCAATGATTACCGCGTAAAGGATAAGGTTTGTAACAACGTCGAGCCCTG
>JBPPMM010000238.1:0-5472 GCA_051306075.1 Chitinophagaceae bacterium | reverse complement strand
TCCTTCATCGTGCGCCATATTTGCCATACCCCTTCTCTTGTTTCCTGCTCCGGCCGCCAGGCATTTTCATTTTCTAAAACAATTTCATGAATACTGAGACCTGTTTTCCTGCACCAATGCAAAAGATCATCCGCTTTGCTTACCGGGAACGGTAATTGAACATGGGCAGATGAATTGTACACCTCTCCCTCCTTTACAACAAATCCGCCGCCAATAGAATAGAATGTTTCAGCAATTGAATTTCCATTTTTTAGATTAGCCAGGAATGTAAGTGCATTAGGATGATAAGACAGTGATTCTGCAAAAAGAAATTCGATATCTTCCCTCGGATCAAAATCCACCTCATGCAAACCGGCCAGTATTATTTTTTTCATGGCGGCTATATCATTCATTTTCGCCTTTATATTATCAACCTCAAATGTAACAGGGTCATCACCGCTCAAACCCAATTGAACAGCTATATCTGTTCCATGACCTGTTCCTGTTTTAGCCAGGGATCCAAAGAGTAATATTTTAACGGCTGATACTTCCTGTAAAATATCCTGGTTTTTCAAGGTGCTTAAAAATCGTTGTGCTGCACGCCAGGGCCCCAGCGTATGGGAACTGGAGGGTCCTACTCCTATTTTAAATATATCAAATACTGACAGAGGTTCGTATGACAAGGAATTTAATTTTAAATTCAAAATTACAATTAAAAAAGCCCTGATCCGGATCGGGTTCAGGGCTGTAAGCAGGTAGTTTTGATCTATTGCACGTCTACCAGGTGAATATCAAAAAAAAGCACGGAATTTCCCGGTATATCATAATACTGATCGCAGCCATAAGCAAGCGAAGAAGGAACAATTAGTTTAATATGTCCACCTTTATTTATTAATGGCACTCCGATAATCCAGCCCTCAATAAGGCCATTCAGGGGCCAGAGTTTCACATTGGGTGAGAGCTGCTCGTCAAAAACATTTCCGTTCATATACCTCCCTGTATAGGTAATGGATATCCGGGAAGCAGACGTGGCTTTGGTACCTGTGCCCATTTCAATTATTTCATAATATAATCCGCTTGGATGAGCAGTGGCCGAAATGCCATTAGCGGAAGCATAGGCCTGTATTTGCGAAACCTCGGTGGAAACAGGACTTGGTTTGCAACTTTTATCACTTTTCTTACAACCACTGTTTAATGAAACCAACAGCAACAAACAAAGAAAACCAGCAAAATTTTTCAATATGGTAATATTTAGGGTATTAATCTGTACTCAGACAAGAATCAGGCTTTAATAGCTGCAAGATTATTTAAATCAGGGTTGATCTTTCTTTGCTAAAAATTCACGGTAGCGTTGTTCATTTATATCCCACTGATGCCTCGCGGAAAATATAGATATAAAAACTACGATGAGTAATGCGGCAATTACCAACACCAGTATAAGGGATGATCCCGAGCGAATGACCATATCGGCTCTTTTGTACCAACCTGAATAGAAATTTATAAGTATAGCGATCGTTATTATTGAACCCAGGGGCAGGCCAATTGCCAGGTTCCTGAATGTTTTTTTTCTTCGCAGGCGGTTGGCTTCCCAAAATTCAATAAATTTTTTTTCGTCCGCGGTGAGCATAATACTGTAAAAGTAAACATAACGGCGTCAATCTCTTGCAACAGCCATTCAAATTATATATATTGTGAGTACAATTTGAATAGCCGTGAAAATACCATCCTTGCTGGCCCAATATTTTTATAATCATAAACGATTAGACTTACCCGGTATAGGCTCCTTTATTGTTGAAAGTTCCTCTCTTCGTGAATTACAAAACAGTAAACAGCGTTCGGTTGTTTTAGATGCTGTATCGTTTGAAAATAATCCTTCACTAAAAGAATCTCCTGAACTAATTTCCTACATATCTGAAAAAACAGGAAAGATGAGGGCCCTTGCATCATCAGACCTGGATTCGCATCTGCACCTTGCCAGGCAATTTTTGAATATGGGAAAGCCTTTTACTTTTGAAGGTATAGGCATTCTGTCAACAATAAAACCCGGAGAGCTTGAATTCACACCGATATCGGTGCCTGTTGACAAAATCAGGCAAAACGATCCGGAAACATCAACCTTGCCTGAAACAAATGAAATTTCATCTTCCCGATATGAATCTTTCCTTACCGGACCGGGTACAAAATTTGAATGGAAAAAACCTGTTATCGGCCTGTTGCTTTTAGCAGGTGTTGGAATAACTATCTGGGGAGGATATATCATTTCAAGAAAAAATAAAAACGACATTGTAAATACGGATTCAAGAACAGTAATGCCTCAAACACTGGTAACAGACAGTCTGCCTCCTGATGATAGTGTTGCACTTGTCCAAACCATTGCTCCACCTGCAGAAAATTATAAATATGTGCTGGAAGTAGCCTCAGGTAAAAGAGCTTTCAAGCGCTATAATCAGTTAAAGACGATCCGGTGGAAGATACAAATGGAAACGAATGATTCCATAAGGTATAAATTATTTATGATGCTGCCTTCCATTGCCGACACTACCCGAACCCTCGATTCACTGACCGTGATGACCGGAAGAAAAGTCTATATTGAATATCAAAATTGATGGAGAAAATATCTGAAAAGTAGAATATATTTTTTTTGATCCCGGTGGTAATCAGGCAATGGCCGCCAAATCCCTTTTATGTATACGGAATAAACATTACCTTTCAAAGGAATCTTATCCTTAATGCTTGCAATACATAAAATCCACAACCCCAAAAAGCCCCGCATTTCGAAAAAATACAGGACCGCGGCAGGTGACGATGTACTTCATCACCTGGCCTTTGATAATTCATTACAACCAAACATTATAACCATAGTCAGCAATGGAAAAATTATATCAGCCAATCCTGCTGCCTGTAAACTCCTCGGTTATTCTAAAAAGGAATTATTAACCAAAACCAGGTCGGCTATTTTTGATATCAATGAAAGCAGCTTTAAAAAGATGCTGAAACAAAGAACGGCAAAGGGTCACTCAAGAGCTTTGGTATCAGCCATAAAAAAAAGCGGCAAACTGGTTCCCTGTGAAATCACTTCCTCAGTTTTTATGGATGAGGGGGGCATTGAAAAATCAATTACTTCCATTTCCGATATGACAGCGGGCATACTGAAGCAAAAAAATATTGATACTAAAAAAGAAAAATTAGTCGCTGAAAATATTGTGCATGCCATAGCAAAGCAGATAGATATTGACTGGGATGATGAGTACCGCTTCCGGTCTGCCGATGGTTCATATAAATATGTTTTTGACCGCGGCTCCGTATTATTTAATGCCAAAGGCAAACCTTTCCGGATGATTAGCGCTATGACAGATATTACCGAAAGAAAAAGGCTGGAAGTAGACCTGATGGCGCACCAACTCAATCAGCAAAAACTGATCACAGAAGTTACTATACGGGCACAAGAAAAAGAAAGAAACGAATTAGGCAGGGAACTGCACGATAATATAAACCAGATACTGGCGACAGTAAAAATGTACCTGGGCATGGTCAAAGCCGACCAAACCGTAACTGAAGACCTGGTAGAAAAAAGCTATGAATATGTGAGTGTTGCTATGCAGGAGATCAGGAAGCTGTCTCACTCGCTGATGGCACCATCGCTGGGTGATTTTGGCCTTAAAGAAGCCTTGCGGCAACTGGCGGAAGATACTAATTTACTTAACGGTCTGCAGGTGAGGTTATTCGTTGATGAAAAGGATAATGAAAAAAACATAGACAAAAGCAAAGAACTGATGCTTTACCGCATAGTGCAGGAGCAGTTGACCAATATCACTAAATATGCCGGGGCAAAAGAGGCTTTTATTACTTTAAAAACTGATAAAGGCAACCTGTTTTTATCTGTGGCCGACAATGGAGTAGGATTTGACAGCACCCAAAAAAGCACCGGCATCGGCTTAAAGAATATCAGCAGCCGGGTTAAATTTTATTCCGGCAACATGAATATTATTTCCGCTCCTGGCCAGGGATGCATACTTGAAGTTTATATACCCTGTTAACATCAAAATACATACAATATGAAAAAAATAACTGTTGCAATAGTAGATGATCATAAGTTAATAAGAGAAATGTGGGCAAAAATGTTTGCCTCTGATAAAGAAATTGAAATAACAGGAGAAAGCGGAACATTAGATGAAGCCATTGAAATGATAAAAATCAAAAGGCCCGATATTGTTTTACTAGATATTAATCTGGCGAATGCTTCGGGGCTGGATGCAGTGCCGCAGATACGGAAATTTTCACCCGGCACCAGGATCATTGCCGTTTCTATGCATAACCAGCCAGCGTATGTCAAAAAAATGCTGAAGCTTGGCGCCAAAGGATATGTAACCAAAAATTCATCGCATGACGAAATGTTTAAAGCCATTGAAGAAGTGATGAAAGGCAGGGTTTATGTATGTACAGAAATAAAAGATATTTTATCGGACCAAGCGCTGAACGATGAGCCTGCCGGGCCGGATGCAAAAGATTTGTCTTTGCGGGAAATTGAAATCATCAAACTTATAAAAAGCGGTCTTTCATCCAAAGAAATTTCATCGCAGTTAGTCATTACAACACGTACGGTGGAAGTACACCGGCATAATATTCTCAAAAAGCTGAAATTAAAGAACACAGCATCCCTTATTAACTTTATCAATACCACCGATCTTTCTATTAATTGACAAGTATTGACGATAGTGTTTTTTTACGAAACCAATTGCAGGTCATTTGTAGCTGTTTTCCTTTACCTGCCGGAAGGTATTTAAGAGGCAACATAGAAAATAAAGTGGCAATGATGGAGTGGATAAGCTTTGATAGTTCTGGAATAGTACTCTGGAATTTAAAATAAGCGTTAGCGATGTGTTCAAAGAAATTGGATTTACTGTTCTAAATATGTAATCTACACTACACTAGTTAGTATGCAAAACAACTTAGCCCCTTCTAAATGCATTTGGTTTATAGCAAATTCAATGGCCCAAATATTTGCATATCCTTTATTTGCAGCTCATCTTTACAACAGCAACAAACACTCAGGTGAAAAACCAAAACCAGTAACCAATAGCAGATCAAATATCGATTATGAAAAACATTTTTCCTGCCAAACCGATGAACCTTTGAACGCAATCCTTATCCGTTGAAAAGCCCGTTTGAAATCCGACCTATGAATGACCAAACAGTTAAATCTATCCTCTGGCAAAAGAGGATTTTTTTTGCCAGAATCTTAAAGTTTAGAAGCACATTCACACAAATCCTGATCTGCAGGCATACTGCTTTTATAGCTCCGGTTCCGTCCCTGTTGAGGAGCCAATTACAAAAGCTGATGGCATTTTCCGTTTCCTGGTTTTGAGTTTATATTTGCCTGTACGGATTTAACTAATTACAAAACCTGCACACAGGTTTATCGCTGATCAGTTCCGCTATAAGGAACTACGTAGCCTCCACTAAATTCATTTGGTATAAAACAATATCACCGGT
>JBPPMM010000623.1:0-3560 GCA_051306075.1 Chitinophagaceae bacterium | reverse complement strand
GCCAGCAGGGATAAAATAAGCCCGGCAATAGTTAACCGTAATTGTAATTTTCGGTTCTTAAACAGGAAAATGGTAATCAGGGATACCAGAATAGAACAACCGGTGATCAACATCAGATATAAATTACTTCCGGCATTTAAAGTCGACATCATTCCACTGGTTGCTGTTGCATTTTGGCTAGCCCCTCCGTAAAAGGGAAAACGAAAACTTAAAATTGAACATATGGTTGCTAATAGTAACCAAAGGCTTTGCTGGCGTTGGATCATTTTTCCTGTTTAGAGGCTAAATATCGGCATTTTTCCACCTTAACCCAATTTTGCAGCTAACTGTAAATTATATATTGAAGTAAGAATTTATAATTATCAAAATTTCCCGGCAATTTGAAAATAAGGCAAGTTTGGCTGTATCGTATTTAAAAGGAAGAGTAAGGTTTGAATTAATAATATAATAGGATTTGCATTACAATTTATTCGAAAACTGATAGAGATTCGGTCACTAGATTTCAGGAAAATAAAGTACAATATATCCAACTACAAAAGGGTTTTATTTTCATGTAAAAAAAGCCCTGTCAAATGTTGACAAGGCTATCAAAGTTTACAGCAATTATTTCCCGGTGGCTGGCAAGTTTGAGAAACTGCTGCTTGTATTTTCTATCCGTGCGGCTGCCAAACTTATTTACTTTTATCAAAAGATTCAGTTTCTGACATTTCACCGTCCAGAACACGGATCGTTTTCATAGTTGCATTATCTTCTATTTTTACCAGGTAGGCTATCTTGTCTCCAACTGTTACTTCTTGTACATAATAAATGTTGTAATCATAGTAATGGCTTTTAACCTGGTGCCGGATATCACGGGGTAAATTATTTTCGTAGTAATTGCGAATACTGGCTATCCATTTTCCTTTGCGGTCATAAAAAACTTTAGTTGTGATACCATCGAAATTAAATTCTGCCAGGAAGCCATCGTTAATTACAAACCAGCGGGCATCAGCCGAATTTTTAAAAGTTTTGGTGAAATCCTTTATGGCCTTAGTATTTATGCCGGAAGTTGTGCTGACCTTACTTGAATGCTTTTCCCTGAACCTGCTGTTGTCTTCATAGGCAATTTCTTTTGAGGCTTGATTATTCAAATCTGTTTTAAACTTGCTTGTTTGCGCAAAGGCGCAAGTGCACATGGCTATAAAAGGGATAAAACCACTTATATAGCGAAAAAATAGCTTTTTCATGTTTTAAGGTTTAAAGGTTAACGGTTTTTGATTGTTTAATGGTTAATGGTATTTGATCATAAGAAAAAGGAGTTTAAGAGGGTTGGTTCATCCTTCTCCAAAAACTTGGGTATTGAGGTAATGAACCAGCAGGCTATCGTTTCCGGAAATGGGCGATTATAGCATTAGTCGGACTAAACGAAACCAGGGAAACAAAGAAATTGATTTTTTCATATCATTTTTTTTTGCTGTAACTTAATTTGAATATAGAAGGTTATGCCTGATTACCTATCTCCCAAGAAACTCACAGACCAGGATATCATTAATAATTTATTGCACGATGGAATTGACCGGACAAAAGCAGAGGAACAGCTTTTTAGTCAATATGCCTATTTTATAGAGCAGGCAATGCATAAGTATTCTTTTCAGGAGGATGATGCCTTTAATATATATTCAGACAGCATTATGGCCGCCATAACCCGGATCAGGGACGGTTCATTTGAGAGGCGTTCCTCCCTGAAAACATGGCTTTACCAGATATTTCATAACAAATGTGTTGACCTTGTTCGAAAAAATTCGACTAATAAGAACAGTGTAAATCATGTTCAATCCATTTCTGATTTTCTTTTTCAAATGGCGGACTCGGCAAAACTGGTGATTCAGGAACTGATGGAAAAGACGGACCTGGAACTGGTAAAGCAAAAATTGAAGGAGACGGGCGAAAGTTGCCGTCGTTTGTTGCTGTTATGGGCAGATGGTTATAGTGATAAAGAAATCGCCCTGGCAATGGACTATAAGTCTGGCGATGTGGTAAAGACCAGTCGTCTGCGATGCCTGGAAAAACTTAAACGATTATATAAAATGAATTTAAAATAGAAGCATGGACAATCTGGAATACATGGAGGCATATTTTAACGGGGACCTTCCTTCTGAAAGTAAATCTGAATTTGAAAAAAGGATTATCTCCGATCCGGGTTTTGCAGAAGAAGTCGCTTTTTACCTAACCCTTAAAAAAGCGGCCGCCAGTGTGATAACAGAAGAAAGAGAAAGATTTAAACCTATATACGAACAATATAAGGAGGAAATTCCGAAAGATAATACCAGGAAAACGGTCATAATTGGAAAACTGTGGCCCTGGTTAGCGGCAGCGGCCATTCTTGCGGGCGTTATTTTTGGATGGAAAGTTTGGTTCGGACAAGCTTCACCCGGGAGTTTAGCGGATAAATATGTACAGACCCATTTTCAAACCTTGTCGGTTACAATGGGCAATGCTCAGGATAGTATGCAGACCGGCCTTCAACTATTTAACCAGGGCCGCCAAAAAGAAGCCCTGGAGCACTTTGAAATGATGGCCCGGAACGATACCAGCTCATTTGAGACAAAAAAGTATGCTGGAATTATTTCCCTCCGGCTGGGACAATTTGAAAAAGCGATCAATTACTTTTCCTTATTAGAAAGTCATACCGAACTTTATGCAAACCCCGGAAAATTTTATCATGCCATTGCCCTTTTGAATCGTAACAGTCCTGGTGATAAGGAAAGGGCCAGGGTACTTCTGGAACAGGTGGTTGAGCAGGATCTGGAGGGTAAGAAGGAAGCTGAAAGTTGGCTTCAGAATTGGTAAACCGTGACTATAGCTCAATTTCTGTCAGAAAATAGAATGTGTTTAAAAACTTGCCAGTAACAATTAAAAAATTACCTGAAATCTTTTGTAAAGACATTATAATATTAAGTAAATTAGAGATGGGAACGGTTGTGGATTCATGTGCATTTTCCACAAATTACTTCTAGACCATTATTCAATTCGCTTTTCAATCTAACAAAATAATTTTCAAATCTTTGTTTCCCTGTGGATTCGACAATACGACAAATTAATACTTTAAAATATTGAGGTTCCATGCCTCAATTTAGTCCCAACTCCCAGAATTTTTTTTCATTCCTCACCCTTTTAAAACGAAACTTGCCCGGTGATAGATAAGCTGCAAGGATTTTGTTGGAGCAAACAGTGCAAAAAGACTTTTAAGAAATAGTAACTGTAAAGGACCGGCTGAAAAATTTGTTATTTATTTATTCACCATTAAAACCACAAATTATGAAATGGGTAAAAAGAAAGGGGCAAATTGACCCAAGTATACCAGGGGATGAAAGGCAACATTTTGAAGAACTTGACCTTGAATATGATGATTGTGATAATCTTCTTGAAGGTGAACTCCTGAGGAAAGGATTTTCCGTATGGGTGAAACATAAGTTAAATAAAGATTTTCGAAAAAAGGCACAAAGAAAATATGAAGCATTTATCGGTGGGTTTCTTTATCATTATGAACTGGAGCATGAGGAGCGAAAGATTTTTTTTGA
>JBPPMM010000558.1:0-3216 GCA_051306075.1 Chitinophagaceae bacterium | reverse complement strand
ACAACTAAACAAGGAGATTTATTCAGCTAGATTAATCTTCTAAAAAATATAGAAAAGATACGGGTGAAAGCTGATGGTGTGCGGAACCAAGGAGAATATTGAGCAAAACTTAGTGTATCATATTGTTGCTGTGGCGCTCTTTGTTCACCTTTTTCTTTCTTTCCGGAAGAACGTAAGTTTATAAATACAATGCGATGTCTGAAAAACTACAACAAGATCATTTTAAGGTTACCCCAAAAAAACACGGCCACATTAACTTAGATCCTATGGGGAAAGATGAAGAGGGATCCGAACAGTACCTGGCAGGTCGTGGAGCCCAATTCAATACAAAAAATCGTTTCCTTAAAAATGAGAACAGCCGGGAACATATAGAAGGTATTGATGACTGGAGTGAAGAAAATGGTCCTACCCAATACCTGGAACAAGAATCAAAAACAATCGTTAATAAAGTAGAAAGTCCTGATGTAGGTATGTCATATAGTATGAATCCCTATGCTGGTTGTGAGCATGGGTGCATTTATTGCTTTGCCCGCAATGTTCACGAATACTGGGGATACAGTGCCGGTCTGGATTTTGAAAGAAAAATCATTGTCAAAAAAAATGCGGTGCAGTTGTTAAGAAAGTTTTTAATGCATCCCAAATGGGAATGCAAGCCCATCATGCTGAGTGGGAATACGGATTGTTACCAGCCTGCTGAACAAAAATATCGGCTCACCAGGGGATTGCTGGAAGTTTGTAATGAGTTTAACCAACCCGTAGGCATACTCACCAAAAACTCCTGGATATTGAAGGATAAAGATGTGTTGCAGGAAATGGCGAAGAAAAAATTGGTATCAGCGATGGTATCTATCACTTCTTTTAATGAGGATCTGAGGCGCATTATGGAACCAAGAACAACAACAGCAAAACAAAAATTAAAAGTGATAAATGAATTGAGTACGGCTGGCGTTCGTATGGGCATCATGATGGGACCGATGATCCCCGGATTGAATGAACATGAAATGCAGCGCATTATGAAAGCTGCGAAAGATAACGGCGCAACATTTACCGCCTATACATTTATAAGGTTGAATGGGGCTATCAAGTTCTTGTTTCATGACTGGCTGTATAAAAATTTTCCCGACCGTGCTGATAAAGTTTGGCACCTGATAGAACAAAGCCATGATGGAAAAGTAAATGATTCCCGCTTTGGTGTTCGTATGCGTGGTGAAGGAAATATTGCGCAAATGGTAGCGCAGCAATATAAAAAATATGGCCAGCTGTATGGAATGAATGCAGAAGAGTGGCATTTGAATACTAGTATATTCAGGAGACCGGGAGAGCAGGGGAGGTTGTTTTGAAACTCAGATTTCTTTCATAATTTGTATCGAACCTTATAATATGAATCATTTCGGAGGAAATTGGACAGAAAAGAAAATTGAAATTTTGGTTGAATATGCCAAAGCGTATCTCGATATCATGAATATCTATGCTAAACGGTATAATTGGAAGCTCTTGTATTTTGACGGCTTTGCAGGATCGGGAGAGATTATGAAAGTATATGATGATCCAGCGGAAGGTATTTATGATGTTAACATAACAATTGGCGCACCTAGAAGAATAATTGAGATTGACCAGCCAAGGCCTTTCGATGAATACTATTTTGTTGAAAAGGATGAGGACAATTTCAAAGAGTTAGAAGCTAATACTAAGAAAGCGTTTCCCAAGAAAAGAATTTTCGCAGTCCAAAATGATTGTAATAAGAAGATGCTCGATCTATCGAATTATCTAAGAAACCCTAAAAACAAGAACTATAGAACACTTGCCTATGTAGACCCTTGTGGTATGCAAGTGGAGTGGCGTTCAATTGAGTGTTTGCGAGGGATTCCAATGGATATGTGGGTTTTAGTGCCAACAGGTTTAGAGGTTAATCGATTACTTAAAAACAATGGGCAGATTTCTGATGCTTGGTTAGAGCGATTAGAAAAATTCCTTGGTTTGGATAGAGAAGTAATTGAAAAGCTTTTTTATAAAAAACAACAAAACTTATTTGGAGAAGTTATGATGATTAAAGTCCAAGATGCAATTGATAAGTCTGCCAAACTATACCATAGTAGACTTAAAAGTGTTTTTGAGTTTGTATCAAATGCCTATGAATTGAAAAACTCCGCTAATTCTGTCATGTATCATCTATTTTTGACTTCGAATAATAACACAGCAATTAAAATTGCAAATGATATTGTAAAAAAATACAACAAATAGCATGGCGCAATCATCTATTGAATGGACAGAAATGACATGGAATCCTACAACAGGATGCAATAAAATCTCAGCAGGATGTAAGTATTGCTATGCCGAAGTAATGTCCCACCGTTTGCAAGCAATGGGCATTGAAAAGTATAAAGAGGGGTTTAAACTAAGAATTCATGAGGAAGCCTTACTAATTCCTTACAGCTGGAAATCACCCAAAATTGTATTTGTGAACTCTATGAGTGATATGTTTCATAAAGATGTTCCTCTTTTGTTTATTAAGAAGATTTTCAAAACAATGAATGAAAACCCTCAGCACACCTTTCAGGTATTGACTAAGCGATCAGATATTTTATTAAAATATCACAAAGAGGTAAACTGGTCACATAATATCTGGATGGGTGTTTCAGTAGAAGATAATAGGGTAAAACAACGTATTGATGATTTGAGAAAAACAAATGCGAGAACTAGGTTCCTTTCTTGTGAGCCATTAATTGGTCCAATTCCAAAAATGAATCTTAAGAAAATTGACTGGGTAATTGTTGGTGGTGAAAGTGGTAGAAAGCCAAGGCCCATGGATGTTGATTGGGTACTGGATATACAACAACAATGTTCAAAAGCGAATATTGCATTTTTTTTCAAGCAGTGGGGAGGTACTAATAAAAAGAAAGCAGGTAGGGTTCTTAATGGGAAAACTTATGATGAGATGCCAGGCATTGAACAGCTTGAACAAATTGCTTTATAAAAATTATTTTAATAAATAATTCAACAAAAATTTGGCAGCTACAAAAAAATAATTCAATCTTTGCATCGCAAAATAAAAACATGCAACGCATACTATCACATATTGAAACAGCGAATCGGTTTAGTCCAAAAGGAGACTATGCGGTTAGTGGGGTATGTATGCTGCATGAATAAGTTGAAATAACGAATTCGATCAAATACAGGCCCCGCCCCGATAACAATCGGGGCGGTGGTTTTTTATAG
>JBPPMM010000518.1:0-3031 GCA_051306075.1 Chitinophagaceae bacterium | reverse complement strand
GGATGGTAGTGCCCAAAGGGTTCCAACACTAACCGGATCCCTTACGGAGGTAACCTCCATTTTGAATAAAAAAACATCTGTTGAAGAAGTAAATGCGGCAATGAAAGCAGCATCTAACGAAAGCTTTGGATATACAGAAGATGACATTGTAAGCAGCGATGTAAGTGGAATCCGCTTTGGTTCGCTTTTTGACGCCACGCAAACCAGGGTGCAAACTATTGGAGATACTCAACTGGTAAGAACGGTCAGCTGGTATGACAATGAAATGAGTTATGTAAGCCAGTTAGTAAGAACCGTGCATTTCTTTGCAAAACTGATAAATAAATAAAGATTCGATTTATACTGGCCGCAATGAATACAATAGAATAATTTCTGTGGTAGCCATTGCGGCCTTATTTTGCATTTCGCATTATGAGGATTAAAAATATTAATGGACTAAGTGCAGCGGATCTTGAAAGGGAAATCTCCGATGGCGGTCGGTTTGTATATTTTGCATATACTATATCTTTATTGTTTGTTACTTTCAGAGATGTTTCCGGCGTTTACCTGATACGCCCGGGTGAAAAAACAGCCGGAAAAAGCTTTTTATTTACTATTGTTTCTTTTTTGACAGGGTGGTGGGGTTTGCCATGGGGGCCTAAGTTTACATTGCAGGCTATCCGAACTAATCTGAAGGGAGGGAAAGATGTTACCAACGAAGTAATGGATGTTATAAATGGCTATTTATTATTTGAGGAAGCCAGTACAAGGAAAAAAAATCATTCTTTTTAAAATAAGCATGTATGTCAAAGTTTTCTGATTACAATTTTGCAGGACAAAAAGTTCTTGTACGGGTTGATTTTAATGTGCCATTGGACGATCAATTTGAAATAACAGACGATACAAGAATGAGCGCTGCAATTCCTACTATAAATAAAATTATCGGAGATGGAGGCATGCCTGTACTGATGTCGCATTTCGGCAGGCCAAAAGGGGGACCTGAAGAAAAATTTTCTCTTCGCCACCTGCTGAAGCATTTAAGTAAATTATTAGGCAAAGCCAATGTGTTGTTTGCAGAAGATTGTATCGGGGAAGAAGCTATACAAGCAGCAGCCAGCATGAAGCCCGGTGATGTATTATTATTGGAAAATCTTCGGTTTTATAAAGAAGAAGAAAAAGGAGATGAAAAATTCGCAGAAAAATTGTCCGGGTTGGGAGATGTGTGGGTGAACGATGCATTTGGTACCGCACACCGTGCTCATGCATCTACTGCGGTGATAGCTCAATTTTTCCCTAAAGAGAAAAGGATGTTTGGTCTGCTGCTGGAAAGCGAAGTAGCCAGTGCAGAAAAGGTTATGCACCATTCCGAAAAACCATTTTTAGCCATTATTGGTGGTGCAAAAGTTTCAGATAAGATCCTGATTATTGAAAATTTACTTGATAGAGCAACCGATATTATTATAGGAGGAGGCATGGCCTATACTTTCATGAAAGCTAAAGGGGGCAAAATCGGAAACTCTCTTTGTGAAGGCGACCGGATAGATACAGCGTTGGAGTTATTGAAAATGGCGGAAGAAAAAGGAGTTTGTATTCATCTGCCTTCCGATTCTGTTATAGCCAGTAAATTTGCCGCAGATGCTGAAACCTCGTCAGCACCCAGTAATGCAATACCTGAAGGTTGGATGGGATTAGATATAGGGCCTAATGCAATAGACCAATTTGTAAATGTAATTCTTTGCTCCAAAACGATTTTGTGGAACGGACCCATGGGTGTTTTTGAAATGGCTAATTTCCAGCATGGAACAAAAGCCATTGCACAAGCAATAGCAAAAGCAACACAGAAAGGAGCTTTTTCGTTGGTAGGGGGCGGGGATTCGGTTGCTGCTGTTAATCAATTTGGGTTTGCAGATAAGGTGAGCTACGTTTCCACTGGTGGTGGTGCGATGCTGGAATATTTTGAAGGCAAAACATTACCGGGGATAGCTGCTGTTCAACAATAGCTTGTTAGGCAGTACATTTATTTATCAATATAATTTTTACCTATTATGAAAACGAAAGATCTTAGATCGGTTTGTATTATCATTACCTTGGTTATTTTGGTCTCCTGCCAGAAAGAGGTAAATTTTCAGAACAACAATAGTGCTCCTGCCAGCCCCGGAACAGGATCAAACAAACAGCTAATCGGTGATTATGATTTCGTAGGTGCTGAAGCATCAACTAAAAGCACCGTGACTACCTCGCAAGCCGGTATGGAACTCAAAGCCATAACAACAAGCAGTTATATTTCTAAGAATAATAAAGGCACGGCAAAAATTACTTCTACTGAATTTATATTTTCAGGATTAACCTATTCTATCGATACTGTAATGCATGTTAGTACCTATTTGAATGGTTTTTTATTTGATGAAACGGAGTTGCCTTTTGCAATGACGGTTCCTTTAACGAATCAAACCGAGGAGTACAAAAAAATAAATAATGATTCCCTTGTTTTTACAAAAGGGCTTTTCGTATTTAATGCCCCGGCAACGGGTACCAGCCCTACAACGGGATCAGGCGGTGCAAACATTAGTTGGTCGGGAGATACACTTTTTGTAAAAGCTGGCAATGCCTTTATCACATCTATATCGCAAGCCGGAACACCAGCAATGCTTGAAGGTTCTGTGTCCGGAATTTTTAAATTGAAACGAAAATGATACTCCGCAAAAGAGCGGTTTGATTATTTCTTCGATATCTCTATTATTTTATCATTACTTCCGTTGCTGGTGCAGATATAAACTTTGCCTGCCGGGGAAATGCAGATATCCCGCATTCTTCCATATTTACCTGAAAAATATTCATTGGTGGTAACAATAGAAGAAAATGAATTATCCAATTCCATCTGGTATAGCCTTGCATTTTTTAGAGCAACCAGCAGTAAGGAATTTTTCCATTGGGGTATCAGGTCATGGTTATAATAATCAAGACCACTGGTAGCAATAGTAGGGGTCCATGCTTTAATTGGTTCCATAACATTTTTAGATGTGCATAAGGTTTGCTCCGCAGACAAATTGCA
>JBPPMM010000450.1:0-2144 GCA_051306075.1 Chitinophagaceae bacterium | reverse complement strand
ATATAAAACTGCACCTAATGCCTGAAAGTAGTTGCTTGTTCCTGCCTACTCTGAAAATCCGCGAGGATTTTCAGCCTGCCTACCGGCAGGCAGGTTCGGTGTGCTAACCCACGCAAGTACTCATAGCTTAGATCGATACCTGCAATCTTGAAAATTCTCCAGACCACAATAAAATCAACAAATATGAAGGCCCAAGAATATACTGACCATCCTACAAAACAGGATTCCCAATTTGATAGAAAACCTCCAATATGGTAATTACATATAATGCGAGGCCTATTTTTTTTAAATTTTATAGGATTGGCCTTCGATACCTGGCCGATAATCTTTTCTCCTCAAGAGCAAATGGATACCCTGACAGGTGTAGCATACAGTTTTTGGGCCTCTTTTTCCTTACTTAACTTATTTGGCATAAGATTTCCATTAAAGCTTTTACCTATACTCCTTCTACAACTGTTATATAAGGCTGCGTGGATTATCAGCACGTATCTACCGGCTAAAAATTCAGGTTTATTGAACGAGGACCTGGATTCATTTTTATGGATTTGCGTGGCTGGAATTGTGTTGGACGTACTCATAATTCCCTGGGGCTATGTATATCGGAGTTACTTAAAAAACTTGTTTAAATTGAGGTGATTAGAAGACAGTAACAACCGATAAAGCACATGCCTCTCAGTCATTATTTAATAAATATGCACCGTCCTGAAATAGTATGACAAAGAAACAAACAACACGAATTCTCAGAATAGTATTGCTTCTTGGAACCATAACTTCCATGTTTTTTGTGCCATGGATTTTGTTAAAGGTGTGGTTAACACCGTTACCTGATACCGTTGAGGAACAAGTAAACAAAGCAATTGTTTATGGATTTGATGGGATCATTGTCTATGTAGACGAATCTGGAAAACCGCCAGCATTTTATACAGCCGGCTGGCATGACCGAAAAAATAAAATCCCCGCCGACCCGAAATCCTTATTCAAGATTGCCAGTATTGGCAAGTTATATGATGCTGTTGCTATCACCAAATTGGTAAATTCCAAACGTTTGTCTTTGGATAAAACGCTTGCTGAATACTATCCGGAACTTGTGGGAAGAATTGAAAATGCAGAAAAAATAACCCTGAGAATGTTGGTGCAGCACAGAAGTGGCATTACCAATTTAACGGACACCCCCAATTTTTGGACAAACCCGCCAAAAAATAATAAAGAAGCGCTTGAGCTGGTGCTTGATTTACCCGCAAACTTTGAACCCGATGAAGACTATGAATATTCAAACACCAATTATTTATTGCTTTCTGAACTCATCGAAAAAGTCGTTGGATACAGCAAATTCCAATACATCAGAGAAGAAATATTAATCCCGCTCAACCTGGATAATACGTATGGTTCGCTTACTGAGGTCAATATGGAAAATTTGATGAGTGGTTACTACGTTGGTATAGAGGAGGATATAAAGACGGCTGATTATGGTTCAATGATAGCTACAGCAGAAGATGTGGGCGTATTTTTAAGGGCATTAAATGATGGCTCTTTGTTTGATGCGGGAGAACGGGAAATCTATTCTTCAATTTACGAATTTAACCATTCAGGATTGATCCCTGGTTATCAGAGCATTGCCAAATACCACCAGGACATTGACGCCGTAGTTATTCAATTTACGAATACAACCGATTTTGAGGGATACAACTGGAGTTTATCAGAAATTTCATATAATCGAATAGTGAAAATATTGAAAAGAAAAAAAGCGCCTAACACTGTTTATGCGATAATGCTCCCTATTGTATACTCACCGTTTGGTGCATCAGAATAAAAAGAATTTCCCGCGAAGCGGAGAATACGATTTTAGAATAATGTGATAATTTAAACAAGGTAATTTCACGAGTGACCTCCCCTGAACTCACAATACTAAATTGAACCAAAAAGCAGTTCTAAACCGGGGTAGCTGGCGATAGACATTTAGTCCATTATGGAAAATATCATTGACAAAATCCGAATAGAGCTAAGAAGGAATATTGATGGCAAAACTCAGGCGACTTACCAGAATTTTTTCAAAGAAAAGATAAAGTTTTATGGTGTTAAGGCTCCAACCGTACATAAGATAAGTAAGGAGTACTTTAAACTTATTGATTTTAAGACAAAATCAG
>JBPPMM010000384.1:0-2829 GCA_051306075.1 Chitinophagaceae bacterium | reverse complement strand
GTATAATCGTTGCCTTCTTTTACTGCATTTAAAACAAGCAGGCAATAGAGGTAGGTAGATATATACGCCCCCAGCACTATCTGATTGAGCCGAACGTACATGAAATTTTTGATGAGCCGCGAACCGAATTGCGAAGAGGCGAGGGTGAGGGCCACCAGGGTGATGGAAAAAACAGTTCCTGCCACCCCCATCATTGCACCGGAAATAGTGGATAATATACTACGGGCGGAATCTGAACTGTTCACAAAAAAGAAACGACCTAAACCGTCATTTGAAATATTGATACGGCCGTCTAAATAGACCAGGCTTATTGCCAGCAGGATTGATGTAAGGATTAAAATGACCGGGATAAACCAAAAGGTCGCTTTTAATTCACTCCATTTAAAAAACAGTTTTTTCATTTATTCCTGGCGCCGTGGTGATAATAGATAATTGGCTTAGTGAGTGTCTTTAACCATCAATTCCACAGCTTATTTAAAATAACGACCTTCTGCTGTAAATTCCATCCGTTACAGCCGCAAAGTATAAGAGCAGTCAGGGTTTCGGATCGATCCACTGTCCGAAAATCGAAAAGTTTCTTAGCTGCAAATTAGTTAAAATTTTGGCTTTAAGCCCGTATTAAGCTTAAACAGTTTTAAGAACAGACATGGAATTAATCAGTTTTGTTCCATTCTAAATATACAAATGCTCCTGAATGATGAACTTACTTTTTCAGCATGTTTGTAAACTCTTAATCTGTATTTTCTTCCCGGTGTTTTAGTAATGCTTTCTAAATTTTTTCCTTAATCTTTTTCTGCCGATATCGTAAATGTCTTTGGCGTCTTAATGTTATTGTCCGGTAGAACTTTTAAGAAAAACTTGTAATCCGGTTGCCCGCTCCAATTCGTTTTTTAGTCTTTGTTCTTCGTCTTTATCGCTGGGAAACGGTTGAATAGTTATGATAACTCCAGTTCCCTGAATTGATAAATCTTTAATGACAGGGGAATTCACTGATAGTTTACAAACTTTTCCCGCCTTTTCATAGATAGAACTATGAAATAGAATTCCAGAATTAAACTTTTGGTAGTTTAATGCCAGGGGTAAGATAATGATTGCGCCAAGAATAATTATTGCAATTGTACCTTTGTAAAACCATTTACGAGTTCTATTATTTTTTAGTCCTAATAGAAAAAAGATCAAAATGGCTGCAAAAGTTATTCCGGTAAGATTGGTGACGAACATTAAGAAGCTGCCACTTGCTAAAATGATATGCCCCTGTTCAAGCATTATTCCGCATGTGCAAAGTGGAGGGACTAAAGCCACCGAAATTGCGACACCGGACAAGATAGTGGAAAATTCATTTCGGTAATAACCATAGGCGCCTGCAACACCGGCCAATACAGCTATTCCAAGGTCTCGCAAATCAGGAGAAGTTCTAATTAATATTTGTTGATTAGGAGTTATATCGGGTAGCGTCAACCCAATGATGTAAGCCATTATAATAGAACCAATTGTTCCCAGAATAATTATGCCTATCATTCTAAATGATTGAATTCTCCAACCTAACGCTATAGCGCCGCCAAAAGCCACAATCGGCTGCCCCAGTGGCGCAATAATCATCGCGCCTATTATTGTTGCTGATGAATCTTCAGAAAGTCCAAGACTAGCGAGACCCACACTCAAAAAGAGCATTAACGAAAATGAACTTTGCCAGTCCCTTTTGTAGTGAAAAAATAGCTTATTAAAAACAGAGGTTCGTTCCTCAACCGGAACGTCCTGCGAAAAGAAATTCTTTTCAATATCGATAACTTTTTTGTCTATATGCACGATTGATTGATTTCGTTTTTAATTAGGTAAACGATATTGGCTCGTTAGGAAATATACGTTTGGCGCTTAACTTTTTCAGCACGATACACGCCGGTTTGATCACCATCCTCCGAGGCTCCGCAGGCGCAAAGGAGAATAGGTCGGTTACCATAATTAAATGTAGGAAAACTTGCGAGAACCCGCCATAGGCGGGAGCGGGTTATTCTTTTGAAGAGGCTGCCTTGAGAGCCATAGTTGCTGTTGCAGCAGATTAATTTGCTAATCTGTTAAGGCGTAATAATTTACAGACAGTATAATTATCTAAGCAAAGAATATGATCTGATGTCAAATTTATTTTGTTATTACTTACTTGTCTAAATGTAAAGTATAATATGTATTTGTTACATTATAATTTACAAAAATAGATAATATGAAAGCAAATAATCAATCATTACTCCCCTGGTTCAGAGGGAGCTTTTATTTCGGGATTGCCTTTTCGTTATTGGCGGCCGGCGCTATGGTCTTTGAAATTATCAAGAATGGAAACTGGTTTGTTGAAAGCTTGATTGGACATTTGGGAATGGGTTTATTGTTTCTCTATTTCTCAGGAAAGCCTATGATAGATGAACGAATTAGGTATATGAAATTTAAGGGCCTTGCCATAGGGTTTGTCATCACATGTATTTCGACGGACATAACAAACTACATTATCACTTACCCGGATGGTCAGCAACAAAGTTCAATCTCATCCAATTGGTTTGCATTGATTTGCCTGCTTATTGCTTTTATCAGTTTCGGGATTCTAAAATACAGGGAATGAAAAACCTCATTAAGGTTGAACGGGCAAGAAATGATTTGTCACAAGCCGCATTAGCCGAAAAAGTTAATGTTACCCGGCAAACTGTTCATGCAATTGAAAATGGGCGTTTCGTTCCATCGACAGCCCTGGCTCTGAAAATTTCTTCTGTACTTAAGATCAAGCTGGATGACCTATTTGAATTGGAAGAATCAGATTGGAAATGATCACATTCCGTCAATAAAATA
>JBPPMM010000362.1:0-10334 GCA_051306075.1 Chitinophagaceae bacterium | reverse complement strand
AGCAAAATTAAAAACAGCAGCGGATGCAAGCTGGAAGAAGTATTTTCATTAATTAAAAAATAGCTATGACTTTAAATTGGGAAATTATTGGAATATGGGTGTTGCGCATCCTGGCTTCACTTATCCTTTTACAAACATTGTTTTTTAAATTTTCAGGGGCGGAAGAATCCGTATATATATTTTCAACAATCGGTATGGAGCCCTGGGGTCGTATAGCAAGCGGCGTATTGGAATTGATGGCTTCCGTTCTTATTCTATATCCTCGCACAACCATCCTTGGAGCTGCGCTGGGTGCCGGCCTGATGAGTGGAGCCTTGTTCTTTCATTTTACCAGCCTGGGCATTTCTGTAAGGGGCGACGGGGGACAACTTTTTATTTATGCCCTTTTGGTTTTTATTTCATGCATCCTGTTACTGCTTATTTTTAGAAAAGACCTGGGTAGTTTTTTACTATTTCTGGCAGGTAAAAATAATTAGCTCTTAAGTGAGGCATAAAATATTTCTGACATAGGTTATGCCCTCTAAAAAGAAACTTATCAAATTCCATTCATAAAAAAATTTTAAAAAGAAAATGAAAAAAAGTTTATTTGTGATGATAACAGCCGTGACTGTTTTGATTTCCTGTGTTAAAGAGAATACACCGGTTATTCCGTTGGATGATACAGTAGATACCACGATAGCTATGCCGAAAAACAAAGGGACCTTTATGAACGGACCTTTTGGATCAGTTTCGGGTATAGCTACTATATATAAACAAAATGGAAGCTTAATCTTAGCTTTGGAAAACATGATGATCTCAAACGGACCCCAATTACATGTGTACCTGTCAAAGGAAGTTCAAGCAGTGAATTTCATTGAACTGGGTGCATTGCAATCCGTCAAAGGCAATCAGTTGTATGATATTCCGGGTAACCCTGATCTTTCGCAGTATCCCTATGTCCTGGTTCATTGTAAAAAATTTAATCATCTTTTTGGCAGTGCCAAATTGCAATAACTCATAAACTTTTTTGTATGCTGCTTCAAAAACCTATTCAGAATGTATTTGTTCAACTAACAGAAACCCTGAACCAAATGTCGGATGCTGAGTATACGCAACAAAGCAGGATATTATTTAATGCAAGCATCGGTCAGCATGTGCGGCATATCATCGAGCTTTTTCTTTGCCTGGAGCAGGGATACAAAAGCGGCGTTGTGAATTATGAAAAAAGGAAACGGGATTATGAAATAGAGACGAACAAAGATTTCGCTGTTCAATTATTAAAAGACATTTATCAGCGTATCGACAGACCCGATGCGGAGCTGGTTATGGAGACGGAGAATTACGAAGACCCGTCCGATGTAGTTATGATAAACAGTAACTATTATCGGGAGATTGCTTACAACCTGGAGCATACCATTCACCATATGGCCTTGATCCGTGTCGGGATAAATGAAGTTTCATCTATTCAATTGCCCGATGAATTCGGTGTAGCTTATTCAACTATAAAATTCAGGCAGCAATGTGCACAGTAACGTTTATTCCTGTTCATGATAAATATTTTATTTCATCAAACCGCGATGAAAAAAATACCCGCAGTCGTGCAATTACCCCGGTGGTATATTGGATAAACAAGCGGAAACTGATCTTTCCAAAAGATGCAGATGCTGGCGGTAGCTGGATTGCCTTGCATGAAAATGGAAATGCGGCTGTTTTGTTGAATGGCGCTTTTGAAAAACATTTGCCAACACCTCCTTATCTTATGAGTCGCGGACAGATTTTTTTAAAAATTATTGCAGATGACCAACCGGTGAAACTTTTTGATCAGATGGATCTTCAGCAAATTGAACCTTTCACTATTATTTTACTGGAAAAAAACAATCTTTATGAAAGCCGCTGGGATGGGGAATCCAAACATTATAAGCTATTAAAAAAACATCGTCCTTATATTTGGTCTTCAGCCACCTTGTATGACAAAAGTGTTATTAAAAAAAGAGAGAAATGGTTTGCTGCATTTCTTAGCCGGAATCGGCAACCAACACAAAAAGATATCCTGGATTTTCACCAGTTTACCGGCGATGGCGATAAGCATAATGATTTTATGATGGATCGTAATGGTGTTTTTTCTACAGTAAGCATTACCAGTATATTATTGACCGCAGAAAGAGGAAGTATGAAATACCTGGATATGAAAGATAAAAAGCTGACCGAAAGGAAAATTGAACTGGCATCATCCTTCCAGGTAATATGATTCAAAAAATTTTATACCATCCATTTTTTATCAGGTTGTTTCATTGGGAATACTGGCCCTTTCATATTGTTTACACCCCCATTTATATATACTGGCTCTGGCTTTATGCCCGCTCAGGATCTTTTTTCTTTTTTAATACCGCCAATCCAACTATCAATAACGGCGGTTTCCTGATGGAATCCAAAAAGGATATCTATGACCTGATTCCTGATACATACTATCCGTCTACTTTGTTTTTTAAAGCGGGAACAGGTATTGAAAAAATAATGGCTTCTATACTGGATAATCAAATGTTTTTCCCGCTGATCGGGAAACCGGATATAGGTATGCAGGGAAAATGGGTAAAAAAACTGGATGATAAAAATGAATTGCTGGAATATGCATTGAATTCAAAAGTTGATTTCCTGGTGCAGGAATTCGTGCCTTATGAAAATGAAGTGGGCATTTTTTATTATCGTTATCCAGATGAGGCAAAGGGTCATTTATCCGGGATAGTAGAAAAAGAATTCCTGGCCATTACAGGTGATGGTTTATCCGGCATGGAAGAATTGCTTCAAAAAGATAAAAGATATATTCTCCAGTTACCTGTACTGAGAAAAACATACGGTAATGAATTAAAAAGGATTTTGAAACAGGGAGAAACGTTTTTGCTTGTGCCTTATGGCAATCATGTGCGGGGAGCTAAATTCATTGATGCCAGCCACCTGATCGACGCAGAATTAACAAGTATGATCGACCAGATTTGCCAGCAGGTGGAGGGTTTTTATTTTGGAAGGCTTGATATACGCTACAATAATTGGGAAGAATTAAAACAGGGAAAAAACTTTTCAATTATTGAATTGAATGGTGCCGGCAGCGAGCCCACGCATATTTATGATCCAAAGCATTCCGTCTTTTTTGCCTGGAAAGAAATTATACGGCACTTAAATATATTGGTTCGCATCAGCCGCATCAATCACCGGCTGCTTAATAAGCCCTACATGAACATAAGCGCCGGGCTGCGCATGCTGAAGGCGAATAGCCGGTATGTGAAATTAATAAGCGGTGATCTGCAGCAAAGAGCCTAGCACCTTGTCAGTGTTTGTGATACAAAAGAAAAATTATAATGAGACCGATATGCACCATACCATTTGTAGGTTTAGTAATACTGGCCGGACTTTCATTTAGCATCAATGGCAGTAAACCCGAAAATAATAATGTAAAAGTTTTGCCCGGTTTCGCTGTAGTTGAGTTATTTACTTCGGAAGGGTGCTCCAGTTGCCCTTCTGCAGATGAGCTGGCAATAAAATTTTCTAAGGAATACCCGGAAAATGTTTATTTTCTGGGTTACCATGTTGATTACTGGGATTACCTGGGCTGGAAGGATAAATTCAGTAAGAGCGATTTTACTGAACGCCAGAAAAAATATGCAGCCCGGTTTAATTTAAAAAGTATCTACACTCCACAAGTAATCGTAAACGGGAAAAAGGAATTTGTTGGTTCTGATCAAATCCGCTTAAGCAAAACCATCATGGAAGAACTCAATAGGAGTCCGGAATTTGAAATTAAACTTGCTGCAACGCCGGTTGATCAGGGAATAAAAGTTTCATACAAAACGTCAGCCACAGGTAACTATATACTACGAATTATCATGGTTCAACTAAATGCGGAAACGCCTGTGAAAAGAGGGGAGAATAAGGGCCGCACTTTAAAACACATCAACGTGGTGAGGGAAATGCAAAGTGTTTCCTTAAATCAAAAGCCCGAAGGTGAATCACGGTTTAAGATACCCGAAGGCCTGGCTATTTCAAATATGAAGTGCATTGCATTTGTACAGGAGGTCAGTGATATGAAAATTATTGCAGCAGCTGAAGCAACGATAAAATAATGCAGGAGCGTTTATCCCACTTCTCTTTTTATTCCCAGCTTTTTCATTCTTGCTTCCAGCGTGGTAGGGTTTAGCCCCAATATTTTTGCTGCTCCTTTTTCACCGCTAACTTTCCAACTGGTTTTTTTTAAGGTTTCAATAATATGTTCTTTTTCCACATCCTCCAGTTTAGAAGCAGGCGTATTATTTTCAGTTCCGGGTTCCGGCATTTTTTCCGTAGGTATCCATTCGCCATATTCCAAAACTCCGTTACGGCTTAATATCATCGCCCTTTCCATTATATTTTCTAATTCCCGGATATTACCCGGCCAGTCATAATTTATTAACGCATTCATTACGTTATCGGGAACATTAGAAATTTTTTTACCAATCTTCCCTTCATGTTTTTGACAAAAATGTTTTATCAGCAAAGGAATGTCTTCTTTTCTTTTTCGCAACGGGAGGCAGGTTATAGGGAACACGTTGAGCCGGTAATAAAGATCTTCTCTGAATTCTTTTTTCTCAATAGCCTGTTGCAGGTTTCTGTTGGTAGCTGCAATGACCCTGACATTTACTTTCATTGTTTTTGGATTACCTAATCGTTCAAACTCTCCTTCCTGCAAAACCCGGAGTAATTTGGCTTGTAATTCTACCGGCAATTCACCGATCTCATCCAAAAAAACAGATCCTCCATCGGCCAGTTCAAAGCGGCCGATCTTTCTTTCCATGGCTCCTGTAAATGCTCCCTTTTCATGTCCGAATAATTCGCTTTCGATCAGGTTGGCAGGCAATGTAGCACAGTTTACTTTAACCAGCGGCCGTTTGCTCCGGTTGCTTACATTATGAACCGCCCTTGCTATCAGTTCTTTTCCCGTACCTGATTCGCCCAATATTAATACAGTGGCATTGGTGGACGCTACCTGTTCTATTTGTTGTAATACTTTTTGAAAATCTTTGCTTTTACTGATGATCTCTTCAAAGTTGTAACTCAGTTTTAATTCTTCCTGCAGGTATTTATTTTGCGCCTGCAATTTCGCTTGCTCCTGTTCCATCAATATTTTGTCTGTAATATCTACAAACATGGTCCGTGTAAACTGGCCCCCGGGATCCGGGTTAGACCACCATTGTATCCAGATAGGTTTACCATTGTCTTTACGCCTGAGTTCCAAAACAACACCGCTGGTATCAGTTCCTCTTCCCATGGAATCAAATGCCTCTTTTAATCTTCGTTGTGCATCCGGAGTATCAGGAACCAAAGATTTGCCATAGGTAGTTGACACCTGTTCGGGCCTTACGCCAAGAATTTTTAAGGCGGCACGGTTTGCTCTTATAAATTTTGAATCGACTCCTTCATGTACGTATGCTATCGGCGCTTCCTCAAAAAGATCGCGGTACCGCTGCTCGCTTTCATTTAATAACAGTTCTAACTGGGCATTGGCAATCTTTAAATTTTCCTCGGCTTTCATTCTCTCCATTTCAGCTCCGATGCGGGCAGCAAAAATTTTTAGTATAGCTGTTTGATTTTTTTCTTCTGTAAGCGGGTTGGGATCAACGGTCAGTATGTGGCCTATAATTGCTCCGCTTTTGCTGCTGTAGATAGGTACACCAACGGCGGATTCAATACCTTCTTCTTTCGGATACCGGTACTGAACTCCTTTTGCCTGGAAAAATTCTTCACCCCGCATAATGATCTCACAGGGAATGCCGGCCGTATCATATTCTATATTATCAAGAATTTTTTCACCGTCTATATAACAAAGAGTCCGCAGCCTGGTCTTTTCCTCATTGGCACATTCGGTGATCAAAGCATACCTCATTTTCAATGTCACGGTAATATGTTTTGCCAGTTCTACAAGGAAATCTTCTCCTGTTAACCCGGAGGTAGCTTCTGAAACCGTACGCAATAACTCTTCCTCCATTTTTCTTTGCCTGATATCCCGGACGGTACTGCAGAAATATTCGCGGCCATCATGCTCAAGAAAATTATTAGTTACTTCAACCGGGTAAATATATCCGTCTTTTGCTTTATGTTCCGTTTCCAGTACCTGGTGACCCAGCTGCCTGGTTTCTTCCCAATGTATATCCCATTCTTCTTCTGACAGCGAAGGGTTAATATCGAATACGGTCATTTGAGTTAATTCTTCTTCGCTGTATCCGGTTTGCCTGGCAACAGCTGCATTAACGCGGATGAATTTTCCATTTTTGTCTAACCAGTACACTTGCTCACGAAGATTCTTTACTGTTGTTTCATAAAGCTCAATTTCATTCAACCGCTGGTGCAGTTCAATATTCTTTTTCTCCAGGTCATTTTCCGTTCGCATTCTTTCCAGCTCCGCAGCGATGCGGGCTGCAAAATTTTTTAAAACAGCTGTCTGATCCTTGTCGTCTGATACGGGGTGAGGATCGGTGGCGGCAATATGTCCCAGGATCTCTCCATTGGCAGGACTGATGATCGGGGCACCTACATAGGCTTCAATTCCCTTTGCGGCTTTAAAAAGTTTTTGTGCCCCGGCCGGCAGAAAAAAAGTATCTCCTTTCATCATCATCCGGCAACCTGATTCTTCCGTATTATATTCAAAATTATCGAGCACATTTTTTCCATCCACAAAGATTAGGGTACGCAACCGGGTTTTGTTTTCATCGGCGCATTCGGCAATAAAGCAATACCGCATACCCAGGCCGGTGGTTATTTGTTTTGCGATTTCAGTTAACAGATCCTGACCAGTAAGACCCGAAGTGGCTTCGGAAATAATGTGCAGCAGATTTTTTTCAGGATGATATGAAGATGCCTTACCCATGGATGGTCCTTCTTACTTTTATAAAGGTAATTATTGTGGAAATCTAATTCAGTGGCTTTTTTTACGCTGTCAACCAGTTGACAGGCTGTTTCAATTAACTTCGGAAGAGATTAAGAGTAATAATAATTTCTGCGCATTCATATATTGAAAATATTTTCGCAGGAGCGATACCTGCCTGCAAAGGAATTGTTGAAAAAATACCTGGGGCCTTTCGTTTAAATTCCTATTCGGCTTACACTTTAATTATTTTTTTATGAAAAATGTATTAAAACTTTTATTTCTTTTCCTAAGCTCTTCACTTTTTGGCCAGTCTGAAAAATTTAATGGGCTGGACATGAACATGAGTAATTTATCACGCCTGTCCGATGCAAAAACAAGATCCATCAGCCCTGAAAATTTTACAGGAGCAAAAGGAATGGGCGGAATGGCAGACCCCGTCAATGACAAGGGCAAACGGAATGTAGCAAATGCAGCCAATGAAGCAAGGGATTTGGGAAAGGGATGGAAAGTAAATCCATTTATTATTATTAACGCCGGTGAAACGATCACCATTGCTGAGATGGAAGGACCCGGAGCCATACAGCAAATATGGATGACCCCCACAGGAAACTGGCAATTCTCCATTATCCGTTTTTATTGGGACGATGAAAAAACGCCATCAGTGGAAGCCCCGGTGGGCGCCTTCTTTGGCATGGGCTGGAATGAATATGCGCATTTGAATTCATTAGCGGTAACTGTAAATCCAGGCAGTGCATTTAATTGTTACTGGAAAATGCCGTTCCGAAAAAAATGTAAGATCACAATGGAGAATATCAATCCTTCGGAGTCGATGCGATTGTATTACCAGGTTAATTATACATTGACAGATATAGGAAACGATGAGGGCTATTTTCATGCGCAGTATCGGCGGTCCAGCGCCTCTGCCGCATCCTTGCACACTATACTGGATGGAGTAAAAGGAAAAGGCCAGTATGTGGGTACCTATATGGCATTGGGTGTTCGCAACAATGGCTGGTGGGGCGAAGGAGAAATAAAATTTTTCATGGATGGAGATAAAGATCATGCAACAATAGTGGGCACGGGAACGGAGGATTATTTCTGTGGCTCTTATAATTTTGAAAACAGAACGACGAAGCAATACCAGGAATTCTCTACCGCTTATGCCGGATTGCACCAGGTGATCCGACCCGACGGTGTCTATAAATCGCAGGAGCGGTTTGGCATGTACCGCTGGCATATCCAGGATCCGGTACGATTTGAAAATGATTTGAAGATTACGATACAGGACCTCGGCTGGCGCCATGGTGGCCGCTACCTGCCGCAGCAATCAGATATTATTACTGTTGCCTACTGGTACCAGCGGGAGCCTCATGCTTCTTTTCCGGTGTTGCCTGCCATTGATAAACTGGAAGTGAATTAATTTGTTGCAGCAAGTATGGAATTCGATATTCTTAATGCTTCACCGGTTGGTGCATCATGGTTGTATTAATGATATGCTGCACCTGTTCTGCCGGAATTTTTTCTACAAGATAAGCATGTCGTGTTCCGCCATCCTTCCAGGTATTGCTTCCATCAGGAGCTACCTCCATGGTGCCTTTGTGAAGGGTATAATAAGGAGCATGTCCTTTTGCAGCAATTAAAACGGCAGTCTCATCCCAGCTCATCCGGCCATCCTTGTCCTGCTTGTCCATTGGAATTGAAATGCGAAAAACATCTTTAACCGGGCTGTTGCTGATCTGGTCGTTATGAATTAATGGAAGGCCTGTTTTTATTTTTTGACCAATTTCAAAACCACTTAGTATTACCGGCGTTGGCCACTGCGTAAATACCATTTGTGATGCGGCCGCATCTTTCTCCACGTTAAATTCTTTTCCGGATGGAAACTTGCCCGCCATGCTAATCAGCGTCTTTACTTTTTTCAGCACTAGTTCTTTCCCCGTTAACCGGGAATAAGCATCAGGCGGTGACTTTAATAAACCGGCGAGATTGGTTAAGAAACCAACGGTAACGATGGTTACACTCTTATCGGGCTGACTGGCCAGGATTTTCCGGTAAACCTCCACCGCTTCCGGTACTTCATCGTTGCTTTTAATGGCATGCGGGTAATTGGCCAGCAGGGTGTCGGTCCAATGCTGCCAGTCACGCAGGTCCAGGCCATTTCTTTTTGGAACACCAATTGGCAATTCAGGCCGGTTAAAATAAGTATTCAACACATGAAACACAGCTGCCACCCCTTCGTATTTTGTGCTGGCTACCGTGGCTAAAATATTTATATAACCGCTGTCGGCATATGCATGTAATAATGCGATGGCGCCCACATCATCATAGTCGGGTCCCATATCGCTGTCGAAAATGATGGATACCGGCTTTTGTGATTGGCCAAAAAAGTTAACGGAAGATAATAGGAAAGCGGAGCAAAGCAATATTTTGTAGATCATATAGTGCAAATATAGCCAGGAGTGATAGTACATAGATAAGTAGAATAAAGATTATGCTGTGTCTTCTTTCTTGCAGGGTGTTTTCATTCTTTTACAGGAGATGCCTGGCTGCGGGTGAATTTGTATAACTATCGATTCCTTGTTCTGCAAAGTAAAATAGTATGTAATTTGATGGATGCAAGCAGGAAGGAAGTGTATATATTAAATAATGAGTTAACTTAAAATGGGTGATATTGAACTCACGAAAATAATTGCGATTGACAATTCAGCCATGAGTTGCAAACTCATGGCAACGATTGAACTTTTTTATATTTATTCAGGATTTGAAGGAACATACTAATAACAACAGGGGTATTCAATTGAACTTTATGAAGTAGATAAGCGAGCTAATAAAGAACAACAATATTTCTTAGATTCAATGTGTAAGAAATAGGACAAAATAAAAATTCCCGAAAGCCCAGGTTCGTGTCTCACGAACCGGAAATATTGAAGTTGGTTCGTGAGACACGAACCAAGGCTAAGAATAGGGATTATCCTGTGTCGACTTCTTTCTTTCCGGGTGTTTTCACTCTTTTACAGGAGATGGCTGGTTGCGGGGTGAATTTATTTAGGTATTGATTCCTTGTTCCTCAAAGTAAATAGTATGTAATTTGATGAATGCATGTAAAAAGGAATGGTATATATTCAATAATGAGTTACCTTAAAATGGATGATATTGATCTGACAAAAAAATATTTAAGGTTGGCAATTCAGCCATGAGTTGCAAACTCATGACAACGATAGAACTTTTTTATATTTATTCAGGATTTGAAGGAACAAACTAAAAACAACAGGGGGAGCAACTGATTTGTTGTTTAAATGGTAAAAATGAAAAGTTTAAGATACATCACATATTTATTTTACTCTTTTTATTCTAAGGGAGCAAGACGGAATGTAGCTTATTTAAGTTCAATACTTGGGTTAACATTCCTTTTTTACATTACTATAATGCTTGTTGTTGTATTCTTCAATCTTGACAATTATAT
>JBPPMM010000348.1:0-2381 GCA_051306075.1 Chitinophagaceae bacterium | reverse complement strand
TAAAACTAGTTTTTATCCCAGAAAAGTTTTGTTGCAACAACATCTCCACCTATGGCAGCAGATGCGGCATCATAATTCGCTTTATTTAAGTTTTGTTCCGGAACCGTATATGTAAAACGTAACGGTATAACTGATTGTGCTGTTGGTGGTTTTACCAAAGCGGGGAAATCCAATCTTCTCCATTCAATCCAGGACTCCCAACCGCGATTATAAAGAGCCAGCCATTTTTGCTCACCAATCTTTTGTTTGTATGTACCAGTTGCTGTAAGATAATTGACTGCTGGCTTCAGTAAATAAGCTGCAGCATCAGCAGCTGAGCCACCCCAATACAGAATGGAAGCTGTAATGGCCTTATTGTAATGTTCCATCGCGGTTCCTCCAACACTATAATTTCTTTCTACAGCTTCTGCCAGATAGAATTCTACTTCATCATAGCTCATTAATAAAGCAGGATTATCAGGATTTGTAATTTTACCAATAGATCCTGGAACTAATAATGGACCGGAAGGTTTTGAAAAAGTTGCGTAGTTACTGCTTGCGCCAGGTGTAGCACCAGAATAATCTGTTCCGGTTCCATCCAGGGTGAAATAATAAGGCAACCTGGGATCTCCTAAGGCTTTCAATTTATTAACAGCAGTATTTGCACCCACAAAATCCTTCCTTCCACTTTGAACTAAATCTACCCAAACAGGGTTTGTATTTGGAGGAATTGGCAAGTATTTAAAACTGGCATTGTCAGCACTAGAGGTAAACACTCCTGCAGCCACAGCTGATTCCACAGTTGCTTTTGCTTTAGTGTTATCCTCATCAGCAATTGTCATTCCCATTTTTAATTTAAATGAATTGGCGAATTTTTTCCAGCTAGCAACATCTCCTTCATATAGAATATCTGCACTACCAAAGCTTTCACCTGATACATCCAGATTTGCTATAGCGGCATCGAGCCTTGTTAGCAAATCAAGGAAAACAGTTTTTTGATCATCGTATTTCGGCTGAGTATTAAGAGCATCAAGAGACTCCGTATAAGGAACATTCCCAAAAGTGGTCACCAGGTAATACCAGGCATATATTTCCATTATTTCAGTAATGGCAATTTGATTCTTTAAATCCTTTGGATTGTTGGCATCATTGGGATACAACTTTTTAGCTTCTTTAAAATCCCGAAGTACATCCCGGTAAATTCCATTCCATATTTGTCTTGGAATCTGGCGTGTTCCCAGGTCAAAATTGGCTTCGTCCTGATAAGTCGTTTCGTTCCAATACTGAACAATCAAACGAAAGATATTATCATTTACGTTTGATGATGTCAACAAATCCGCCATTTCTTTTTGTGCACTCGTAAAAAATGCCCTTGAAGGATATGATAGCGGACTCTTTGGATCCACATTTATACTGGTCAGGTCTTTATGACAGGCTACCAGCATAATCACCGGTAAAAAGCCCAATAACAATAGTTTTTTCATAATAAGTCTCTTTTTTTTTTAGAATCTGAATTTAACATTAACACCTGCCGTCCTAACAGAGGGATAAGCTCCACTTTGATAACCTTGCAAATTACCTGAACTCACATTTTCTTCAGGATCAGCATAAGGTAAATTTTTGTGAATAATCCAAAGGTTCCTTCCTATCAACGACACATCAATTCCTTTAAACGGATTTAATTTACCGATTAAGGTTTTAGGCAGAGAATAAGTGAAAATAGCTTCTCTCAATTTAACAAAGCTGGCATCATAGATAAATCCGGCAGCCGGATTTCTTGCATATCCGTATGAGCCATAATTGGTATTGCTCACCCGTACATCATTTGGTGTTACACCATCCGGTTTAACTCCAGGCATGATGATACCACCACCATCAGCAATCGTATTTCTTGAAGGGTTACCCAAATCATTTAAAGCTGCGGTCTCAGGATATAATCCAGTTGCCAGTCCATAATAAAGATCTAATGAGAAAAGATCTCCTCCCTGGCGTACATCTATTAACCAGCTCAGAGAAAAATCTTTATATTTTAAAGTATTACTTACGCCACCGATCCAATCAGGATTTACATCACCAATATTTATATTTGATTCAACAGTTGTTTCGTACCTGCCATTTGTCTTTACGATTCTTTTACCTGATCCCTTATCATTATTTGCGTATTTATAATCATTTCCACGTATGATACCGAATGGTTCACCCAATGCAGCATTCACAGAAACACCTCCCTGGAAGGTTCCCAAAGTAATAACATCGATTCCGGGGAATAATTCTTCAACTTTATTGCGGTTGCGTGTCCAGTTAAGGTTAATAGTCCAGGTAAAATCTTTAGTTTGTATTGGTGTACCAAAAACAGATAGTTCAATTCCCTGATTACGCACATTTCCTGCATTCAGGAACCT
>JBPPMM010000320.1:0-2083 GCA_051306075.1 Chitinophagaceae bacterium | reverse complement strand
ACAACTTATCAATACCCGCAGAGAAGATATAGTGTGCCGGCCAATTTATTAAAGGCCGGTAAAAATGTATTTGTTGTTCGGGTGATAAATAATAACGGTAAGGGTGGCTTTGTTCCGGATAAACCATATTATCTTTTTTCAGGACAAGATACCATTGATCTGAAAGGTTACTGGCAATATAAAGTGGGTGATGTTTTTATTCCCCGTCCTCCAGGGCCTTCCGGTATCAATGCGCAAAACCAACCCACTGCTTTATTTAATGCTATGCTGGCGCCCGTTACCGGTTATACTATTAAGGGAATATTGTGGTACCAGGGTGAAAGTAATGCGGGCCGGCCTGAAGAATATGCCAGGCTGCAGCCGGCACAGATTGCCGACTGGCGAAAGCAATGGAATAATCCCAATGCACCATTTATCTATGCACAACTTCCGGGTTTTATGGATGTGGATTATCTGCCATCAGAAAGTAATTGGGCTAAAATGAGAGAATCGCAGATGAAAGCCCTGGCTGTTCCTAATACAGCGATGACAGTGAATATCGATCTCGGTGAATGGAACGATATTCATCCTGATAATAAAAAGGATGTGGGAGAAAGAATGGCGCAGGCCGCATTAAAAATTGCATACTGGGAAGATGTCGTTCATTCGGGTCCGATATATCATTCATCAAAAATTGAGGGTAACAAAATAATTCTTTCATTCAGTAATGCAGGCAGTGGTTTAATCAGCAATGATGGCGAAGCACTAAGCCAGTTTGCTATTGCAGGAGCCGATAAAAAATTTGTTTGGGCCAGCGCAAAAATTGAAGGCGATAAAGTGGTTGTTTGGAATGATGATGTGAAGGACCCTTTGTTTGTTCGTTATGCATGGGCGGATAATCCTGATAACCCCAACTTATATAATAAAGAAGGTTTACCGGCATCGCCATTCAGAACAGATTTTGATTAACCATACAAGACATTTAAGTCATAAAGGAAAAAGTTCATCTAAAAGTTTATTATTTAAGCTTGATTTAAAAAATGGAATTGAAATAAATAAAATGGTAACTAAATCATATTTGAATGATTTGAGCTACAAGATAGTTGGCTGTGCCATTGAAGTTCACAAGCATATTGGTCCCGGGTTACTTGAGAGCGTCTATCATGAATGCCTGAGACAGGAATTTTTTTTAAAAAGTATAAATTTTGTAAGCCAGTTGTTTATCCCAATTAATTATAAAGGAAAAATACTTGAGGCGGATTACCGGTTGGATTTTTTGGTGGAAAATGAAATAGTGGTAGAACTAAAGGCAATGGAAGGCATATTACCTGTGCATGAAGCTCAACTGCTGACATACATGAAGCTGTTGCAAAAAGGAAAAGGAATATTAATCAATTTTAATTGTGCCAGCATTGTAAAAGAAGGAGCAAAACAAATGGTAAATGAGTATTTTGCCAGGCTGCCTGATTAAATTCTTATATGGCTTGTATGCCTTGTATGGTTCAAAAATAATTTTATACAGTTTCTAAACAAATAACTTCTCAAATGAATAAGTATCTGACTTCTTTAATATTGATAATGCTCACCCAAAAGGTAACGGCACAAAGCATAAGCATTGACAGCAGCAAATACCCCAGGCCCGTTACGTTTACTGCACAGCAAGATCAGGAAAACATGATGCAGCAATTGGGTATAAAAAAATTAAGACCGGGCCCCAGTGGTAATGAATCCGCTCCCAACCATGCCAACTATGACGAAGCATTGGCCAATCCTTGTCCGCAATTACCAGATGTGTTGACGACGAAAGCCGGAAAAAAAGTAACCACGGCAGACATGTGGTGGAAACAACGCCGTCCTGAAATTGTGGAGGATTTTGAAAGAGAAGTGTATGGACGTCTTCCAAAAAAAATTCCGAGGGTAACCTGGACTGTAAAGATCACCGACAGGGAATTTGTTGGCCGCACACCTGCTATTGCCAAACAATTGGTAGGGCATGTTGATAACAGCGAATATCCATTGATCAATGTAGATATTAATATGATGCTGGTAGTACCCACCAATGTAAAAGGACCCGTACCCGTGTTGATGATGTTTGGCCGTCCTT
>JBPPMM010000299.1:0-2857 GCA_051306075.1 Chitinophagaceae bacterium | reverse complement strand
AACAACCCAAGGGCAAGCTTCCAGCTAAAAAGAATAATACTGGCAATCAACAGGGGATAAAAAATAAACTGGGTTACAAAATATAAACCCAGGAGAAATTTATGTTTTGGTTTATAATATTTTGCCGTAGTGTAATGTCGGGACTTTTGCTTAAGCCAGCTGCTCCATGTGGTTCTGGGTACCGACCTGGTAACCGCATCAGCGTCAATAACCACGGCTGTGTTTTTTTTTGTTGCCACTTTGTTGATGAAAAGGTCATCATCACCGCTCGGTATATGATTGATGAAGGAGAAACCTTTGTTACGAAGAAAAAGATCCTTTTTGTAGGAAAGATTTCTTCCAACCCCCATATAAGGGATACCCGCAAGCGCATAGGAGAGATATTGCAAAGCGGTGTGGAATGTTTCGAAACGAATAAGTTTATTAAGAACACCCGGGGTTTTATGATAGGCACCGTATCCTAATACAATTTCTGTATTACCAGAGTATCCTTCCTGCATTTTTCGTATCCAACTCTCACTGGAAGGAACACAATCTGCATCCGTCAGTAACAATACTTCATGTTTGGCTTCCCTTATTCCAATTGACAGAGGATATTTTTTACCTGAAATAAGCTTGGCTTCATGGGTAAGCTCCACCACATTTAATGATTTAAATGTTTTTTTTAATTCCTGCAGAATATATTTGGAGTCATCCACAGAATTATCGTTTACAACAACAACTTCATAGGTACTGGGATACTGTTGAACTAATAATCCCGGCAGGTTACGGGCCAGGTTTTCATCCTCATCGCGGCTGCAGACGATTACAGATACAGGGTGTTGCTGAGACTGCTTTCTTTCCGTTGGTTTATAAAATGCGATACGACCAAAAAACCATGCATAATAAAATACCTGGATTGCGGTAGCAGTGGCAAAAGAATAGAATACGATCTCTCCCCAGTTAATGGTTGGCATAGCGGCGAAGATATATAGTTTATGGTTTTTACATTAAGGTTTGTAGTTAACTTGCACGGCTTATTATTTACATATTTATGGCGGCATTGCAATTTCATTTAGAGCAGACAGACACAATTTCAAAGGCAAGGACTGGAAAGATAACAACTGATCATGGAGAAATATTGACCCCGATTTTCATGCCGGTGGGAACCGTGGGAAGTGTAAAAGCTGTAACACAACAACAACTACTAAATGATGTAAAGGCACAGGTCATTCTTGGTAATACTTATCATCTTTATTTAAGACCCGGTTTGGATGTACTGGAACAAGCTGGTGGCCTGCACAATTTCAACGGATGGCATAAACCTATATTAACGGATAGCGGAGGTTACCAGGTTTTTTCATTAGCGGGAACCAGGAAAATAAAAGAAGAGGGGGTCACTTTTCAATCGCATATTGATGGATCAGGCCATCTTTTCACCCCGGAGTATGTAATGGATATTCAAAGGATAATTGGAGGAGATATCATTATGGCCTTTGACGAATGTCCCCCGGGCGGTAGCGATCTTAGTTATGCCCGTACTTCTATGGAGCTCACTCATCGCTGGTTAGACAGATGCTGGAGCCGTTTTAATTCTACAGAAGATAAATACGGATACAGCCAAAACTTGTTTCCAATAGTTCAGGGAGGCACGTTTAAGGACCTTCGGAAAGCTTCCTGCGAATTCGCATCTTCAAAAAACGCTACTGGCAACGCCATAGGTGGTTTAAGCGTGGGAGAACCTGAGCAAGTGATGTATGAGATATGCCATTGGTGTTGCGATCACCTGCCAAAAGAAAGACCCAGGTACCTGATGGGAGTAGGTACGCCCTGGAATATGCTGGAATGTATCAGTATGGGTGTTGACATGTTTGACTGTGTAATGCCTACCCGAAATGGGCGCAACGCCATGTTATTTACTACCCGTGGGGTTTTAAATATTGACAACAAGAAATGGGAATTTGATTTTTCGCCAATTGACCAGGGATTAAATTGTGAAGTAAGCAATTATTACAGCAAATCCTACCTGAGGCATCTCATGAAATCGAAAGAATTTTTGGGATTGACGATAGCAAGTATCCATAATCTCGCCTTCTATCTATGGTTGATGAAAGAAGCCAGGAGCCATATTGAAATTGGTGACTTTGCCGCCTGGAAAACAGAAATGGCGGAAGTGTTTAAGACAAAGTTATAATTTAAACAGACCTTGCTTAATTGCAAATAATACCAGGCCCACTCTTGAACCAACATTCAGTTACATAAAAGATCATCAGGTAGTCATCAATAGTCCGGGGGCTGGCTTGCATTGCGGTAGTTGTTTCGTTATAGGTCATTTCTGTACGCCATTTTCAAAAACTGAATTTCTTTATCCGATAGTTTATTGATGAGTGGCAACATCTTCCCGGCTTCTTAGTGGTTGGTAATATAACTCAGTAGTTTCCTATATATAAAATCCCGTATCGCGGATGCTGTCCAATGACTGTTTAAAGGCATATGGATTACTGGCTTTAAGTAGATACTCTCTCGCTCCTTCTTTAATCATGCTGATAAATATACTATCATTGTCCATCATGCTGAGTACTAAGATTTTTCCGGGTCCTTTAATACCATTATCAGTTGAACCTTATTTTTCCTGGACCTTCCGTTGGGTACATACCTTTCGTTTGCATATTCCTTCAACGGAGGGATTTTTTAAAAGAAGTCGGGTACTCCCTCCAGATAAAAACGTAAACGATTTTTCTTCAAGTGTTAATAGGATGACCCGGAGCAACTGCTTACTGGTTCGCCATTAATAAAGTAAGCTTTAAAAATAAATTAGTTTATTTGAGCAGATAAAATAATTTTGCTGCAAGAAATCTTCTATAATCATTACGGCGTT
>JBPPMM010000622.1:0-4039 GCA_051306075.1 Chitinophagaceae bacterium | reverse complement strand
GATGTTACCTGCCTTTCTTCCTCTCAAAACAGAGTTGATATATGCTAAAGGAATTATTGAACTGGCAGGTGCTGCAGGACTACTTATTCCTGCTTTTCAAAGATGGACGGCATGGTTACTCATCCTGTTTTTTATAATGATACTTCCTGCAAATATTTATGCCGCCATGCAGCACGTAAATTTAAAAACGGCAACTAATGACGGGTATGGCCCCGCGTATCTATGGTTCCGTATCCCCTTGCAGTTTTTTTTAATTGCATGGACCTATACTTTCGGAATAATAAATTCGGGAAATAATTTTTCATTTAAATTTTTTAGCCATGAAAAAGGAAACCATTTCACATGATTCAAAAACACCCGAGAAACTTGTTAATGAATTCTTCTTACGTGTGTGGGGCCCGTCGCATGACCTGGATGCTATTGATGAGTTGATGACGGAAGATTATATCATTATTTCAGGAGGCAAAACTATATCGGGTAGAAATGCATTTAAAAGTTGGGTGAAAAATTTCCAGGAATTACTTGTAGACGCTGTTACCATAAGCCAGGATGCCTTTTCAAATACCAATAGAGACAAAGTTGTTTCCAGATGGATCTGCACGGGAAAAAATAATGGCATTTTTGGGTTGGCTCCCGATGGGCGGTCGGTTTCTTTTACAGGAATAGCCATCTGGAAAATCAGGGATGGAAAATTTGCGGAATGCTGGGTGAACCGTAGCGCTTTTGAACTTTTCCAGGAGCTTCAAAACAAAAATGGTTAAAACAACCTACATCCTATTTCCTTTAACTGCCTCTCTCAATAATTTTCGGGCCAGCATGTCTGCCTCCCTGTTATAATTGAGATCCCCCTCTTTTTTTTCATGCGCTTTTACTTTTGTGATTTTAATTGAAAACAATGAAAGCTGATCAAAAAAAATTTTTACCAGGTCAGCATTTTGTACCAGGCTTCCTTTATGACTGATGAAATTGGTTGCTATCAATTTTTCTTTCCTCCCCCTGAGCCCAGCCACATACTGGCTATCAGTAAACAAGTGGGTTGTTTTTATTTCAGGGTAATTAATACGTAAAAATTGAAGACTTTTAATAACGGCAGTTAATTCCATTCGCTGATGTGTGGTTGCGGGCACGGATGCAGACAAAATTTCTTTTTTATTTTCAACAAAAATTATAGCAACCCAGGTACCTGTTTGAAGTTGCGTATGACAACTTCCGTCTGTGTAAATCTCAGCTATTAATCCGGACATCCTGTAAAGCTAATTGTTATGGCCGCTACTTGAAGGAATTACACTACTTGCCTGCAGCTTCAATTACCCGGAAAGGATTAGGAGAAATAAAACAACAAATAATAATACAATAGTTATTTAGCCGGCGTAATAATGATATTGCGATATTCTACTGCTCCGTGGTCGCCCTGAATTAGTAATGGTCCCGGTTCGCCTTCCTTGCTATCCAGTGCACCACCCGTTATACCTGGTATTACCTGGTTAGAAATGATCGTTTTTCCATTTGCAACTATCGTTACCATTCTTCCGATAAGCGTAATATCAAAAGACTGCCATTCGCCGGGAGCTTTTGCAACCATTTCATTCGGAGTCAGAAATCCATAAACACCGCCGAATAATTCAGAAGTAGGTTCCATTCCTTTACTATCCATCACCTGCACTTCATAACGTCCCCTAAGATATATACCACTATTACTGCCCTTAGGAACCCGGAATTCAATATGCAGTTTGAAATCTGTAAACGATTTATCGGTGACGAGGTTGGAACCCGATTTTGGATTTTTCAAAATCCCTGATTCAGCTATCCATTGATTTTCTCCCATAGCATGCCAACCTGTAAGATCTTTACCATTGAAAAGCTTTATAGGGCTTCCCCAAACAGGCGGCGTTTTTCTTCTTAGAATGGGAGCCCTGGTAGCGGTCCATTTATAATTTTTACCATCGCTTGTAACTAAAGTTCCTGCTAATCCATCACCTTGTATGGAGCCTTCAACCAAAAAATCATTATTACCCGGCTCCCATTGCGGCGGTATTGTAAAGCTCATGTTTTTACCATCATAATTAACCCTTGACACAGGACGTGCACTTCCGGAAATAAAAACAAATTGTCCTACCAGCATATGCGTTCCTGAGTGACGGACCTCGAGCCAGGAGGGAAATTCTTTTCCATCTGCAAACATGATCATATCCCAACGACCTTCAATAGAAACGCTGTCAGGTCTTTCAAAACAAAGATCATTAGCCTTTATTCCGGATGCAGAAAGAACTAATAAAAGAACCGGCATTACTATTTGCCGGGAGATGCGATTTAAAATAATAAATGATCTTTTTTTCATATGGTTACTTTTTTTCATCAAGGGGTTCAATTTACTTATAAAAAATTAAATTAACTTCTATAAATTAAATACTTCAAACAATTTTTTAAAGATCATCCCTCCCTATTCTTTTAGTTATGTTGGGGTTTGAATGTTGGATTCTCTATCAGACAGATGTTAATAATGTGGAAAAATATTGTTTATTTGGTTTCAACTGGCTGGTATACCCATTCCCAAACATTTCCATCCTCTTCATCCCATACCGTTCCTGCGAGCGCAAATCCATTCTTCTTTAATATGCTGGTTGAAGCACTTTCCTGAGGCAATGTTCTGGCCGTGACAATAACTCCAGGATCGGTCTTTATAGCAATTAATACGAGATGTCTGCATATCCTTGTACCTATTCCCCTTCCCTGGTATTTAGCAAAAGTGCCATATGATATTTCAACCTTCTTATTCTTTGGTTTTCCTTTGAAAGCAGCACTCCCTACAAATTCATTATTTAGTTTAACATAGTATCCGATCCAGGGTAACACATATCCCACTTTGGAAAAAAAATCAATACTCACCTGAAGGTATTCTTTACAGTCAGGATGCGTTTCAAATTCACCATTTAACCGTTTGTCCAGGGAGATTGGAAAAAATTCCATAAAAAATTGAATGAATGATAACTAAAAAAAACAATAACTCATTACTTCAAATATAATTTATTTGCAGATGATATTATTACATGCTGGTTTCAGGCACTTGCCGGTCCCCTGTTTCAAGTCGATCAATTTTGGGATACATTATCATACATTTCTTCATTGCTTAAAACAAATTCTAAGCTGGCATTACAAAATGAATTTGTGCCTGTATTAAATTCAATTTAATTTCAATACGGGTTACCAGGCCATGTTAAAAACAGGAAATTAAATTGATTCCTGTTTCCTAATTTTATATACATGAAACCCTGGCAACACTAATGTTTCGATATAATGGTTTATAACTCTTCTATATTAAAACACAAATACGGTTTTGAAAATCCATTTAAGCCTGATACCCTCTCAAAAAAAGCGCTGCGTTTTATCAATGGGAATAAACGGTTACTTGATATTGGCTGTGGAGAAGGTGCCGATAGTGTATTCTATGCTAAAAATGGCTGCCAGGTAACCGCAATTGAAAGAAACAAAACTTATTTAAAGCGCTTTCGTGCTTTTCTGAAAGACAATAATTCGCTTACAAATATAATTATCCGTTATGGTGATGTGCTTACGCATCATTATTCTTCCAACAAGTACGATGCGGTAAACTGCCTGTTGGTGGGCTGCTGTATGATACGAAGTGATTTTGAAAAATTGCTGGAAGCAATAAAAAATACGACAAAACCAGGGGGTATCATCATTATGTCTTTACGCAATTATCTTGATCCTGATTTTGAATTGTATAGTGCCACAGAAAAAATGATAGAGCCAAACAGTTTCAGGAAAAAAGAAAATTGTTGCGAGATCAGGTATTATATAGAAAAAAACAGGCTACGTGATCTTTTCCAGGACTGTAAAATTCTTTATTATTTTGAAGGCCTTGTGCCCGATAAATACAAAGAAGTGGCCAGGCATGGCGATTCCTGTATCATTTGCCGTAAATAAACCGGTAAAATATTCTTTTTCAATATTGGGGCAATGCAACCTTAAACATTCTTTAGTTTGACTACATTCAATACCATTTCAAAAAAACTGCCAT
>JBPPMM010000621.1:0-4823 GCA_051306075.1 Chitinophagaceae bacterium | reverse complement strand
CAGCACTATGGAGGTGTATCTCCGTCATGGCCTTTTGGATATGAAACGCTGGAAGATTATTATTCAGTTGCTGAGCAATTATATAGTGTTCACGGTAAACGCGGAGTTGATCCCAGCGAACCACCGGCTGCGGAAGAATACCCGCTTCCTCCCCTTCCATATGAACCGCTGATAAGGGATCTTGAAAAAAAATTGCATGGGCTTGGATTGAAACCTTTTCCATTACCCATGTGCGTCAGGTTGCCACAGGATTATACAGAAACAGAATCCCCGGTGGTACTGGAAAACTTTGATGGCTTTCCTGATCCTACAGACAGCAAGGCCGATGGACAGGTAATGTGTTTGCGACCGGCATTAAAAAATAAGAACGTCACTTTGCTGACACATGCCTGTGTTGAAAGATTAGAAACAGATGAGACCGGAAAAAAGATCAGCAAAGTGATCGCTGATATAAAAGGATAAAAGATCATTTATAGTGCAGATACTGTTATTGTAGCAGGTGGTGCTGTCAATTCTGCTGCATTACTTTTGCGCAGCGCCAATGAAAAACATCCGAATGGCCTGGCCAATTCATCCGACCAGGTGGGCCGGAATTTAATGCTACATCATAATGGTTGCCTGGTAGCATTTACCAAAAAGAATAATGATTGTGTATTCCAAAAAAGCCTGGGCATCGCCGACTTTTATCATGGTGCCGACGACAGTGAATTTCCTTTAGGCGAAATACAATTAATGGGAAGGAATGATCCCGATACTATTTCATGGATGGGAGAAACTCTTTTTCCCGGTAAAACCTACCCCGAATTAAAAGCGATGAGCATCGATTTCTGGGTTACGGCAGAAGACCTCCCTAGCCCGGACAATCGTGTTAGCATCAGGAAGGATGGAACCATTAAAGTTGAATACACCAGGACCAATTATACCTCATTTGAAAAACTAAAAGAAAAACTCAAACAAATTTTTGAAAAGTTTGGTGAAACAGATCCTGATTATAAGGATGTGAAATGGGGAGGCTACGACCTGGATGTGAGTGGTATGAGTCATCAGAATGGGACCCTCAGGTTTGGAACTGATCCTTCAAGCTCTGTTCTGGATCTTAATTGCAAAGCACATGACCTGGATAACTTGTATGTAGTGGATGCAAGCTTTTTTCCAAGTTGCGGCGCTTTCAATCCGGCTCTTACGATAGCAGCCAATGCGCTTCGTGTAGGTGATCACATTATAATGAATGTACTGAACAGGGAAAATAATACTGTTCTGCAACCTTCGGAAGTTATTTAACATTGTCCTTTCGTTACACCTTCTCAAATAGCAGTTAGTTTATGGTTAACGGGCTCCTGATCTCAGGAGCCCTCTCTTAAAAAAAGTACATGGAAGAAATAGCGAAACAAATTACGGTCTATATAAGTCACACGGTAGAAATACTGGCAGCCGTGATCATTGGGATGGCGCTGGTAAAAGTATTGTACAACTACATCCTTTCTATTCTAAATCCATCCAGAATAATTTCTAAGGAACAGATCAGGGTAGGATTTGGAAGCTCCGTTGCCGTGGCACTGGAATTATTATTAGGTGCTGATGTACTGGCCACCGCAGTAGCTCCCAGCTGGGATGATATTGGCAAACTGGCGGCCATCGGTATTTTACGTACGGCATTAAATTATTTTCTTGAAAAGGAATTAAAACATATCAACCGCTCAGTGGTACAATCCGCTGGTATAGCTGCTTCAACCGATGAATGAAAAGAAGGGCCTGTAAATAAATTTTCCTTGCCTTATTTTTGGTAACCATGCAAAATATTTATAAGGTCCGCGCCATTGCATTTGACATGGATGGTGTACTGATAGATTCCAATTCAGAAATTGAAAACTTTTGGAAACAATGGGCAATAAAAGAAAGCCTTTCATTCACAGATGAAACAGCATTAAAATATATCCATGGAAGAACAACCAATGAAACGATCCAGGAATTATTTCTAAATTCAACGGAAAACACAAAAAGAAATATTTTGGAATCTGCTTTAGATTTTGATTTGAATATGCAGCCATCTTTAATTCCCGGAGCTGGTTCCTTTTTAAGTAACTTATTTGCTGGTATAAATAAAATAGCACTGGTTACCAGTTCCACCTCGAAAAGAGCCAGGAAAATGCTTGAACTACATGGTATCGAAAAATATTTACCTTATTCTGTAACCGGCAATGATGTAAAATCAGGGAAGCCTGATCCGGAACCTTATTTAAAAGCAGCCATGGAAATGCAGGTTTCTCCTGATGATTGCTTAGTATTTGAGGATTCAAAAAACGGGATTCTTTCTGCTCTTGCTGCAGGAATGAATGTAATAGCGGTTAATAATTATAATATTAAAAGCGATAGAATAATATCTGTAATAAATGATTATACCGGCTTGCATATAGAACAAGGAAACCTATATGTCGATCAAAAGGTAATTGAATTAACCCGGTAATATTCTTAATAGACGGAGTTAACTATTGGGTGAGTAGAAAAAAGAACTCTGTAATAAGATCATCTGCCAGTCATAACCATCCAGATCTCCTGAAAAAATAATAAAGTAAACAACAGGCTACTATTGTGGCAACAATGACGGCATAATAGCCGTAATGCCATTCCAGTTCAGGCATGAATTTAAAATTCATACCATAAAAACCGGCAACCATGGTAGGCACCGCAATAATAGCCGCCCATCCTGCAAATTTTTTCGAGGTATCGTTTTGCGAAATAGATATAAGAGAAAAATTTGCTTCCAGTGCTGTATTCAGCAGCTCTCTTGTATTATCAACCATTTCGTTGATCCGCACAGCATGATCGTATATGTCGCGGAAATAAGGCTGCGTTTCATTTGAAATACATTTAATATCAAAACGCATTAACCTGTTGCATATATCCACCAAAGGAGATACCGTCCTTTTTACCTCCAGTAATTCTCTTTTCAACTGGTAAATATGTTCCGTAGTTTGCCTGCTTGGTTTCTCTTTAAATACTCTGTCTTCCACCCCTTCCAGTTCTGTTTCCAGGTCATGCACAACAGGAAAATACCGATCAACTATAAAATCCATTATCGCATAAAGTACAAATCCTTGTCCCTTACTTAAAAGTTCCGGCATTGATTCACAACGGGATCTTACTTCTGTATAAGAGACAGATGAACCATGCCTGATGCTGACAATAAAATTCATTCCAACAAAAAAATGTGTTTCACCAAATTCAATATGCCGCTCCTCATTCATCTGTGCGGTGCGCAGAACTACAAATATGGAATCTCCATAAATTTCTACTTTTGGCCGCTGGTGTGCCCGGAGAGCATCCTCTATTGCCAGGTCATGCAGATGAAATTCTTGCTGCACCTTTCCCAATATTTCTTCAGATGGCTCATACAAGCCTATCCAAACAAACTTATCTTCTTCTTTAAGTACTTCGTGCACCTTATTTAATTCAACCTCCCCAATCCTTTGCCCCCCGGCATAGGCTGCACAATTGATAATCTCTTTCATGCCTTATATTTTTGTGGCCGCTTTCTTCCCGTACCCGTTCTGATACAAATTGATTTATTATGAAGGTAAATACATATTCCTATTTGGTGCATACTTTCCTGGCAAACAACCCCTGGAGTTTTCAAATGGTGATCGATTATTTGAAGGTACCCTGAAATCACAAACCATCCTATTATCCGGATTACCGGGGATCATCTCAAATCCCCTGGATAAACCTCTTGTCACATTTTGCTATCATCCGGATTCCATGGCATAAAAATTGTTCCTTTATCGGTCAAAAGTCGCCCCTTCTTCACTTACCTGGAAATACCATTTTTAAACAATTAAATTAAGTTGTATGAAAAAATTAATGCTTCTGCTCTTAATGAGTGGCTTGATTGCAGGTGCTGCCCTGGCACAGGATCAAAAAGGTATGAAACATGATCCGAAAGAATGGGATAACAAAGTAAAGGCTGAATTAAATCTTACCGGTGACCAACTAACAAAATATGATGAGGTCGGTAAAGAATATGGTGCAAAAATGGATGCCGTAATGAAAGATGCCAGCCTGAGTAAAGAAGTTCAGAAAGAAAGAAAAATGGACTTAAAAAAGGAAAAGCAGTCTAAATTGTTTGAAATTTTTACGCCAGACCAACAATCGAAATACAAGGATATGATCGAAAAAAAGAAAGCCATGAAACCAGCAGATTCCTAAACAGAACAAATGCTTGTTTTAAAAATGCCGGTTACTGAACCGGCATTTTTATTTTGCTTCATTACAAAACTTTTTTAAGTCGCTTATATATTGGACTTAAATATTCTGCATCACCGAAATCGGATACCCCGTTGACAAATTTTTGGCTGGCTCAGTTTGTTTAAGTATATTCACCATAAATTTAAACAATATTGAATTTATTTTCTATTTCCCAATTAGAACAGTTTTCAGGAATTAAAGCTCATACTATCCGGATTTGGGAACAGCGGTATAATGCTTTAAAGCCACAACGGTCCGAGGGTAATACCCGGTATTATGATAATACTCAATTAAGAAGACTCCTGAATATAGTTAGTCTGATGAATGGAAAATATAAAGTCTCCGAATTATGTTCCATGCCGGATGAAAAATTATTTTCACTACTCCGAAATCAAAATGAAATACGATCTGCGGCAAATGAAACACATGAATATTTTATTGCACAGCTTATTGCAGCTGGAATAGACTTTGATGAGATTCTTTTTGAAAAAATATTTTCAGCCTGCCTCTTACGCTTTGGAATTAAACATACATATACCCATATACTTTCGCCCGTTTTGGTCAGAATTGGTGTTTTGTGG
>JBPPMM010000194.1:0-2591 GCA_051306075.1 Chitinophagaceae bacterium | reverse complement strand
AAAAGGATAGCAATCAATAATATGGAAGAGATTTTTTTCAAGTCAGTATCTGGTTCCGCAATTTAAGGCAAATTTCTAATACAAAAAGCTGCACCTGGCCTTGATTCAGTATTATAATAACAGCCCTTGGGGTAAATCTTTTTAATACCAGCATTTGCCATAAAACCCCTGAAAGAATTATTTCACCGTATAAGTTTTCTTATCAGGACCTATTCCGGTAAGCGTCAAGGATTTCCAACCAGGAGGTAATACGGATTTTATTTGTGTAATTCCTTTTGATGTTATTTCAAGCCCACCAAAACCCATCAGTACGCTTTGCAATACTCCTCCCGCGCCGGTTGCAAAATATGGATTAGTTCCTCCCTTGGTTTCAGCTATTACCCGGAATGGAGGATTTAGATTGGGTAAATAAGCATCCTGAAACCAATGCCATGATTTCTCCCGGTTTCCCAATCTTGCGTAAAGTAAAGTAAATATTGCCTGCGTCATGGCCGGTGTACCTTCATTTGGCACTCTTGATTCATAGTACTCCAGATCCTTTTTGATTTGGGCATGATCAGCAACTTGCTTTAAGGGATAAGAAAGGAGGTTTACATCCGCCTGTTTTATTCCTTCACCATTATAGGTAGCATGTTCACGAGTGACGCCATCCTCCATTTTTAAAATAGGGATATTATTTGCCACTTTTATCCAATCAGGATCTGGTGCTATCCCTAAAATTTTTGCAGCATCAGTGGCAAATTGAAGATTAGCTTTAGCAGCCGCATTAGTAAAGGCATTATTATCAACATTCTCAGCCCACTCATCTGCTGCAACCACATTTTTAATATCATATTTACCTTCCCCATTTCTTTCAACGCGGCTTGCCCAGAAGTCAGCAGTTGCGGAAAGAATAGGCCATCCTTTCTCCCGCAGCCAGTTCTTATCCTGCGTTACACTATAATAATTCCAGGCAGCGATGGCAACACATCCCGTAATATGATGCTCAAACGGTCCACTTAGTGCCCATACCGGTGTTTCTTCTACACCCGTTTCCGCACTTTCCCATGGAAACATAGCTCCCTTATATCCTTTGCTGAATGCATTTCGCCGGGCGGCTTCCAACCGTTGATAACGGTATTCAACCATACTCTTTGCGATTTCCGGATGCAGTACCAACACGGCAGGAAACATCCATAGATCTGTATCCCAAAATACATGTCCGTTGTATCCCAACCCGCTTAATCCCATAGGCGAAGGAGAAAGAGCTGTGCCTTCCCTGGTAAAAGAATACAGGTGATACATCATACTATGAATATCCTGCTGACTTTGCGGATCTCCTTCTATCTGTATATCGCTTTTCCAAAGATCTTCCCATGCTTTGTTATGAAAATTGATCAGCCTTTCCCGGCCCTCGAGCCTGGCAAAAATGGTGGCCCGTTCTGCTTCATTCAGCGGATCATCATGATGTGCTGTAGTAATAGATGAACCGGCAATTGTATAACGATAAGTTTCACCTGCCTTTATTTTTTTACTGAATTTCATCAGGTGCATATTATTATCCCACATTTCATGAATGACCCTGGGTTCCTCTCCGTGCTTTTCGCCAAACAAAAAAGTATTGCTGGCGCACATCAGCAATTTACCCGTCGGACTTTTTGCTGATGAGGTCAACAGGCTGATCACTACGTGTGGACGGTCAATTTCATTATAATAATTCTGCACATCACGTAAAGCATCCGGCGCTTCCATTACGCTGGCTCCTGTTATTGTTATATCTTTTTTAGCCGTTATGGTTATATCCATTAATACAGTATAAGGTAAATGGCGAAGTGAATAATAAGTATAAGAAGCGGCTGCTTTATCAGCGTAATCAAAGCCGGTTGTGAAACTTGCCTTTTGCATATCTAATTCCTGTTTCATGTTACTCACTTCCTTATTGCTCATTCGCCGTCCGTCAATTTCCAGGTACATGTTGAGCAGGTTAAAACTTTTTAAAAAGTTGCTGACCCTGCCGCGACCGTACAAATCATAAGCCCCGGCCAGTACAACTTCATTTACTTTGAACGGTTCGGGGGAAGATACAATTCCGATCATGCCATTAGCTACTGTAATACCATAATAATTATTAGGATCAATTATATCCGCCCTAATTTTCCAGGGATCCTGAGCTTTACTGTACAAGCCCGAAAAAGTGACGAAAAAAACAAGGAGCAAGCAACGCATAAAAAAGGTTTATTTTGCAAAATAATTTGTAGGTGAATTTACTTTTATTTGCCTGAATTCTGTTTCCCCGATTAAATTCTTATTAGTATATGAAAAAAGGGTTTATAGTTGCCTTATCCGTATTTCTTTTGCTATTGGTCAGCCTTTATTTTTTTATTCCCGGGAAAATATTTGTTACACAATCAGTAACTTCTTCAGCCAATCAAAACGCAGTGTACCGGTTTTTGTCTGAAGATTCTAATTGGGCAAAATGGTGGCCCGAACCGAAACCGGCAACTACTCATTCCTTAAAGGAATTACAATTTGGTGAATACCGTTTTACAATAGTGAATCACTTATACAATGCTTTTGAGATCAATATTGAAAAAGGTGGTCATACAATAAGT
>JBPPMM010000158.1:0-5697 GCA_051306075.1 Chitinophagaceae bacterium | reverse complement strand
ATGCAGGCATTCAATTGCTTTTTGTTTCAGCGTTTCTGTATCCATAACTTAAGCTTTTTCTGCGTTTTTTTCGCCGGATGCTTTGCGAAGTTTAAAAGCCAGCGCAAAATTTTTCATTTGTTTTACCATTGCCAGTAATCCATTCGATCTTGTCTGAGCCAGGTGTGATGTCATCCCGATTTCATTTATAAAATCTAGACGGGCATTAATAATAGCTTCGGGATTATGGCCTGATAATACCCGTATCAACATGCTGATTAATCCTTTTACTATCACCGCATCGCTTTCGGCTTTATAATAAATCTTTCCGTCTTTGTATTCTGCCACTAACCATACGGTTGACTGGCAACCTTTCACCTTATTTATATCTTTTTTATACTCATCTTCCAGCGGAGGCAATTTTTTGCCCAGGTCAATAATGTATTCATATTTATCTTCCCATGAATCAAAAAGGGCAAACTCATCCACTATTTCCTTCTCTTTTTCTTTTATGTTTTCTATATCACTCATTAAATCAGGCTAACATTTTAATTATTTTTTTTAAACCTGCCACCAGCTTGTCTATTTCTTCTTTAGTATTATAAACAGCAAATGAAGCCCTGGAAGTTCCAGCTATACCAAAACAATCCATCAGGGGCTGGGTACAATGATGTCCTGTTCTTACAGCAATGCCCTGGTTGTCGAGCAAAATACCTATATCCTGTGAATGAATATTCTCAATAACAAACGAAACAACACTAACCTTCTCTTTAGTTTTTCCAATAATTCTTAATCCTGGCAACTGCTCTAATTCAGCCGTTGCATATTGTAGTAATTCTTCTTCGTGCCGGCGAATGTTTTCTTTACCCGTTTGATTGATAAAATCAAGGGCGGCTTTCAGAGCAATAATGTCGGCGATATTTGGCGTGCCGGCTTCATATTTATAAGGCAATTCATTATACGTGGTTTTTGTAAATGCCACTTCTTTTATCATTTCACCACCTCCAAGAAAAACAGGCATGGATTCCAACAGGCTCTTTTTCCCGTATAAAATGCCTGTACCGGTAGGACCGTATAATTTATGTCCCGAGAATACAAAAAAATCGCAATCCATCTCCTGCACATTGATATCCAGATGCACGGTTGATTGGGCTCCGTCAATCAAAACTTTAGCTCCCGCTTCATGAGCCGCAATAATTATCTCTTCTACCGGATTAATGATTCCAAGAGCATTGGAGGCATGTACCACTGACACCAATTTTGTTCTGAGGCTCAGTAATTTTTTATACTCATCAAAAATTAATGCTCCGTCACTGTCAATAGGAATAATTTTTAAAATGGCGCCTTTTTCTTCACATACAATTTGCCAGGGAACAATATTAGAATGGTGTTCCATTGTAGAGATGATCACTTCGTCACCACTCTGAAGATTTTGCCTTCCCCAGGTAGAGGCCACAAGATTAATTCCTTCTGTTGCCCCCCGGGTGAAAATGATCTCTTCCCTGTATTTCGCATTGATGAATTGTTTCACTGCATCGCGGGTGGCTTCAAATGCGGCTGTTGCCTCTTCGGCAAGCGTATGTATGCCCCGGTGGATATTTGCATTATAGCCGGAATAATAATCAACAAGTGCATCAATGACCATCTGTGGTTTTTGTGAAGTTGCTGCATTGTCAAAATAAACCAGAGGCTTTCCTTTAACTTCCCGGTTCAGTATTGGAAATTTTTTGCGGATTGCATTTACGTCAATCCCTTTTTGTATAGTTGCAGTTTCTATCATGACCTGTCAAAGTCTAAACGTTCAGAAATCAGTTTGTCAATATAATTGCGAATGACCGGAAGGTTAATTTTATCCAATATGTCATCAGCATAAGCATGAAGCAATAATGATTTGGCATTTTTCTCCGTGATGCCACGGGATTGTAAATAAAATAAACCTTCATCGTCTAAACGTCCTACCGTACAACCATGAGAACATTTCACATCATCTGCCAAAATCTCCAATTGCGGTTTTGTATTAACTGAAGCCAGGTCAGACAAAAGAATATTTTTGTTTGACTGGTAAGCATTCGTTTTTTGAGCGTCACGTTGTACAAATATTTTGCCGTTGAAAACGCCTGTTGCATTTCCATCCATGATACCCTTGTATAATTGGTTGCTATAACAATTGGGTTTTACATTATCCACCAGAGTATGGTTATCAATATGACTTTGTCCCTGTTGAAAATACAAGCCATAAAGGTGAGACTCGCAAAATTCAGCATCCAAAATCATATTGAGGTTATTACGAACGATACCGCCATCTAATGAAATGGTAACCGTATGTGTATAGCTTTTGCCTACCTGGTGAATATCTGTTGTGCTTACACTACTGTTCTGGCTGGCCTCATTTTGAATTTTATAATATTCAAGTCTTGCATCCTTTTCTACCACTATTTCCATTACCTCATTCGTAAAACTATCAGCTTGCCCGATGGCAGCAAATGTCTGCACCATTTGAACCTGAGCATTAACTCCAACAAAAACAAGGCTGCGTGGCTGGGAGAAAGTATTTGATGAGGTTGCATCGGTAATATTATAAATATAAACCGGGTGTTCTGTTATTTGGTTTTCTTTTATGTAGATAAACGCAGCTCCATGCAGGAAGGCAGTATTCAGGGCATTAATGCCATCCTTCAGGGAATTGCTGCTGCGCCCCAGGTGTTTGCTTACTATATTTTTATATTCATTTTTTGAAGCCTCTTCAAGTGGAATCACAACCAATTCCTTTAAAGATTGAATATTGGACAGGGAAGAGGAATATTTACCGTTTATAAAGAACAATTCGTTTGCCTGATCACTCCCCGGTAAACGAACAGATTCTAAATCCTTTTTTGTAATTGAAGAGTTCAGATTCAGGGGAAAGTCATGACCTTTATTAAACAAACTATTGATACGGGTATATTTCCATTCTTCGTTGCGTGTTGCCGGAATGCCGAGTTTATTAAAAGTATTAAATGCCTTCTGACTCACTCTTGCAAGTCCGCTACCGGCATTTGCAGCCTGAACTTTTTCAAATCGTTCTTTAAAATATTCTGATGTGTCCATTCGTTTTGTAATTCTTTAGTATTGATTATTACAGCTTATACTTCTTCAATAGCGTTTACTTCATTTTTAATAAAATCATATCCTTTTTCCTCTAGTTCCAGTGCAAGTTCTTTTGGGCCTGATTTTACAATCCGTCCATTGTATAAAACATGCACAAAGTCGGGTGTGATATAATCCAGTAAACGCTGGTAATGGGTGACTACCAAAACGGAATTATCTTTTGTACTTAATTTGTTAACTCCATCTGCCACCACACGAATAGCGTCAATATCCAATCCGGAATCGGTTTCATCGAGTATAGCGAGTTTTGGATTGAGCATGGCCATCTGGAAAATTTCATTCCGCTTTTTCTCCCCGCCTGAAAATCCTTCATTCAAAGAACGGCTTAGCAATGATTGTTCAATATGCATCAAAGCCATTTTTTCCTTCATCATTTTCAGAAAGGATACGGCATCAAGTGGTTCTTGTCCCCTGTATTTGCGCACTTCATTTACCGCGGTCTTTATAAAATTGGTAGTACTTAAACCTGGTATTTCAATTGGGTATTGAAAAGCGAGAAACAAGCCTTCACCTGCCCTGGCTTCCGGCGAAAGATCCAGCAGGTCTTTACCTAAAAAATTAACCGTGCCTTCAATAACCTCAAATTCTTTACGGCCAGCTAACACAGATGCCAGTGTACTTTTTCCCGAACCATTAGGTCCCATTATCGCATGCACTTCTCCGGGATTTATTTCAAGATTGATCCCTTTCAATATTTTTTTTCCTTCAATACCTGCATGTAAGTTTTTGATCGAAAGCATATTTTATTTTTATTTAATTCACAAAAGTCAGAGTTGTTATCCTGATTTTAATTTCTATCATTTCCTATAATCCATATTAACCTACACTGCCTTCCAGGCTAATGGCCAGTAATTTTTGAGCTTCTACTGCAAATTCCATCGGCAGTTGATTCATCACTTCTTTGGCAAAGCCATTTACTATTAGCGCCACGGCAGTCTCGGTATTAATTCCTCTTTGATTACAATAAAATATCTGGTCCTCACCAATTTTGGAGGTAGTGGCTTCATGTTCCACTATAGAAGAACTATTTTTTACTTCAATGTATGGAAAAGTGTGTGCGCCGCATTTATCACCTAATAACAGGGAATCGCATTGCGAAAAGTTGCGGGAATTGCTTGCTTTTTTGTTAACATTCACAAGTCCTCTATAGCTATTATTGCTGATACCCGCAGAAATCCCTTTTGATACGATACGGCTCTTTGTATTTTTCCCGATATGCATCATCTTGGTTCCGGTATCTGCCTGCTGATGATGATTAGTGACGGCAATGGAATAAAATTCACCTACGGAGTTATCTCCTTTTAAAATAACGCTGGGATATTTCCAGGTAATTGCGGAACCTGTTTCCACCTGCGTCCAGGATATTTTTGAATTTATCCCCTGGCAGATTCCCCGCTTGGTTACAAAATTATATATACCGCCTTTGCCATCTTTATCACCGGGATACCAGTTCTGAACCGTTGAATATTTAATCTCTGCATTGTCCATTGTTATCAATTCAACTACAGCAGCATGCAGTTGATTTTCATCACGCATTGGTGCTGTACAGCCTTCCAGGTAACTCACATAACTTCCTGCCTCTGCTATAATAAGGGTTCTTTCAAACTGACCTGTATTTTCTGCATTGATACGGAAATAGGTGGACAATTCCATCGGGCAACGAACTCCCTCAGGTATATAACAAAAGGATCCGTCACTAAATACAGCAGCATTAAGTGCGGCAAAATAATTATCAGTAATCGGAACAATTGAACCTAAATATTTCTTAATCAGGTCAGGATGTTCCTGAACTGCCTCGCTCATGGAGCAAAATATAATTCCAAGCTCTGCAAGCTGCTCTTTAAATGAAGTTCCTATAGAAACGCTGTCAATAACAGCATCCACCGCTACTCCGGTCAACCGCTTTTGCTCGTCAAGGGAAATACCTAATTTCTCAAATGTGCTCCTCAGTTCAGGATCAATTTCATCAAGGTTTTTAGGGTTAATTTTCTGTTTAGGAGCAGAGTAATAAATAATATCCTGGTAATTAATGGGCGGATAGCTAATATTGGCCCATTGAGGTACTTCCATCTTAAGCCAGTGATGGTAAGCTTTCAGGCGCCATTCAAGCATCCATAGTGGCTCCTTTTTTTTTGCCGAGATGAAATGGATGGTCTCTTCATTTAATCCCATAGGTGCTGCATCCGCCTCAATATCCGTGTAAAAGCCATACTTATAATCACTTAGTACTGCTTTTTCAATAGTATTCATCTCTTCATTCATAACATCTATTTTGCTTATATGTCAATTCTTTTAAAGGACAGCAAAGATACGAATCTATTTATACAAAAAAGTATAGACAGGTAATAAGTATGCAATGGAAATCTCAGCGGTGGCTATTTTCCAGGACTGTTTAATTCATTGCAGAAGTGCTGCATGTTCTTGTTTGGGCAACCAAACAGAACAAATTTTCTTTAATTATGAAAGTAAAATAAAGGAGGTAAGAAAACTATTTGGAGCCAGTAGATTTTTCATTCTGAGCCCGTAATCGCTGGCAAAGAATTTTAATAAACCCCCTCGCCACTTCCGGAC
>JBPPMM010000093.1:0-3495 GCA_051306075.1 Chitinophagaceae bacterium | reverse complement strand
AATTTTAAGTTCAACCGGAAAAGTATTTACTGATGGTGTTGGGAATGTTATCAGAATGTCTGGAACTGCACAGGATGTAACAGAGCAGAAAAAATATGAGGAAGAATTGAAAATTAGTGAAGAACGTTTTTTTAAAATTTTCGACAGCAATCCAATCCCCATGACGCTTTCCGAAATTAAAACCAATAAAATAAAATATGCCAATAACCTTTTTTACAATGCATTTGGTTACACCAAAGAGGAAGTAATCGGCAATTCTTCGGAGGAATTGAATTTGATGGATCCTGAAGAATCCAAAAGAGTAATTGATTTGATATTCGGGTACCTTCATGAAAACCGTTCTCTTGCTGAAGTTCAGTCATTGTCAAAAGAAGAAACGGAAGCCCTTCTTTTAAAGTTAAAACAATCGGAAAAAATGAAGGATTTTGAAATATGTTACACCCGGAAAAATGGAGAAACATTTCCAGCTATTGTTTCATTTGAATTGATCAGAATAGGCACTGAAAGTTATACAGTAACATCTTACCAGGATATTACTGAAAGAAAAAAATCTGAAACACTGCTTAAAAACCAAAACGATCAGCTTGAAAAAATGAATAAGGAACTTGAATCATTCGCCTATGTTTCAAGTCACGATTTACAGGAACCTTTGCGCAAAATTCAAACCTTTGCATCACGCATCACAGAGAAAGAAGAAAACAATTTATCGGACTCTGGTAAGGATATGTTTAACCGAATGCAGAATGCGGCCAAAAGAATGCAAACACTCATTCAGGATTTACTGGCCTACTCACGCACCAACACAACCGAACGCAAGTTTGAAATTACTGACCTTAATGAAATTATTGCTGAAGTTAAAGAAGACTTAAAGGAAGAACTGCAGGAGAAACATGCAATCATTGAAGCAAACCAATTATGTGATGCAAAAATAATACCTTTTCAGTTTCGGCAACTCCTGCACAACCTTATTGGTAACTCACTAAAATTTTCTAACCCGAACCATCCCCCACTAATACAAATCAAATGCGAGATTGCAAAAGGCATGAAACTCAATAATGAAAAACTCTCACCTCAAAATAAATATTGCCATATCACAGTTTCCGACAACGGAATTGGTTTTGAAGAACAATACAACGAAAGAATATTTGAAGTATTCCAGCGGTTGCATGGCAAAAATGAATACAACGGAACAGGCATTGGACTTTCAATAGTAAAAAAAATTGTAGAGAATCACCACGGCATTGTCACCGCAAAGGGTAAACTAAACAAAGGAGCAACTTTTGAAATTTATATTCCTGCAACTTGACAACTTCAAAAGCCCACGGAATTGCAAGGGTTTGTGAAGACTTCCAACAGTGAAGCATTGAATGTAAATAGCCTTGAACAACTATGTATGAACTACAAATGTGGCACTTCGTACGAACAGCAGCACTGCCTATAACAAGGGGTCACTGTTGCGCAACCTTAATTTAAAAAAAATATAGTTGTAGTTTGCTGTTACAAGCATTTAGATGTTTATGTGCCGGGGATATTTTTTCTTTTTTACAAAGCATAGCAATTGATAGAAAAAAATGTGGGGCTGCATTAGCCTTACGATAAGCGTACAAAATTTCTCCTGTTTCTGTTATTACCGCTGCTTTGATATTTGTTTTCGTCTTCTTTTTTATTATAATCAGGCTGAAGGCAAATACATCTGCTATTGAGTGACAGTTTTTGCAATCCAAAGAATTGCTGCGGTATTGTTTTTTATAATTACCTTTTTATAATGGGCTATTTTACTAAGCACAAAATAGGAAACAGGCGGGCACGTTAAATATATTGCAATGTGGCATTTTATCTATCTGCAAAAGAGGGTAGAATAAAAATAATTATATTGAATTATGAAAAGAGAAGATGGAAGAGTAGTGTATATTTAAGATTTGAACGTTATTGCAGAAACGACCCTTAAAACACGAACATTAAAAAATTATAACAATGAAGTTCTTTTTCGCCCTTATTCTTTTATCTGGCATTTTTATTAACCACAATAATCTACCTGTAAAGCAAATTGTTGTTGCCAGGAAGGATCCATTAAAAACAGGTGCAGAGCAAACAGATAAATATCTGCCTTACCTAAAAGGGAAAAGAGTAGCCATACTTGCCAACCAAACATCAATCATAGATAAAACTCATTTAGTAGATAGCCTGAAAAGCCTTGGCATTAATATAGTAAAAGTGTTTGGCCCTGAACATGGTTTTCGTGGAAATGCAAGTGCCGGCACACATGTTACTGATGAAACTGATATCGCCACCGGCATACCTGTTATTTCTTTGTATGGCAAAAAAAACAAACCTACCAAAGAAGACCTCGCTGATGTTGACCTGGTGATTTATGACTTGCAGGATGTAGGTTGTCGCTTTTATACCAACATTAATTCTTTATCCCGCTTAATGGAAGCTTGTTATGAAAACGGAAAGGAGCTACTCATTCTTGACAGGCCCAATCCTAATGCATATTTAATTGATGGCCCCATTCTGGATATGAAATTTAAATCGGGTATCGGTATGTTTCCCCTACCTATATCTCATGGGTTAACGGTTGGTGAGTTTGCACAAATGGCCAATGGTGAAGGATGGCTTACCTATAAAGTAAAATGTAAGCTTAGAATTATTAAAGTGGCTGACTATAACCACGACCTGCCCTATATTTTGCCTGTAAGTCCATCGCCTAATTTAAATACACAACAATCTGTTTTATTGTACCCTTCTACCTGTTTATTTGAAGGCACTTATCTCAATCATGGTCGCGGTACTTATTTTCCCTTTACCGTATTAGGCAGCCCGGAGCTAAAAGGAAAATACCAATTCAATTTCACGCCAACTGGTATTGCAGGCATGGCAGAAACGCCGCTTTTCATGAACCAGGTTTGTTATGGCCTTGACCTGCGCAATTATGATGTTGAACTGTTAAGAAAAAAGAAACAGATAAACCTGCACTGGATGATGGAACTGTACAGGGCTTCACCCAACAAAAATAAATTCTTTGACTCCAGGCTAAGCAGAGAAATGGGCGTTATAGAAAGACTCGCTGGCTCTGCTTTGTTCAGACAACAGATTATTGATGGTAAATCTGAAAAAGAAATTCGTGAAAGCTGGGAACCCGGCTTAACTAAATATAAAGCGATGCGAAAAAATTACCTGCTTTACCCATAATAGATTCCACTTTCCCGTGTGTACCAATCTCTGCGGGTGCTTCAAATATGAAAGGAACCACTTACAATACCCAATAAGACAAATAAAGGAATTTACTTAGAACAGATCTGAACATCGTACAACAACGATGGCGGTTGCACCACTATTATTTATCCTGATTTGTATTACTAAAATTTTTCTATTCGATGGAAGGAGATTTTTTTATTGCAGGCTGTCATATTGATAACGGAGTTGTAGGGGGTTAAAACCGTATTTTCATAAACCTTTTTGCCCTGATAAAATTATTTTTGATAATTAATGTAT
>JBPPMM010000042.1:0-7263 GCA_051306075.1 Chitinophagaceae bacterium | reverse complement strand
CTGGTATCATGACCAGCTATGCTGCCGGTCTTCCTTTTTATAAAAATGCATTGATGGCTACATTGGTTTTTCTTCCGGGTATTTTACTGACCTATAATTATATGATGAGGAAGAAAGCAGAATTAATAGTGGCCTGACAAGTGCTATATCGAGCCGGATGTTTTTAAATTGAATAGTAAAAAAGTTCATTCACCAGAATGAACTTTTTTATTTAAGAGTTAGGTTAAATTGGGAGTTGAACAGATAATGGAAAGGATAGCATGGAATAATTAATTGGATCAGGAAATGATAACAAACCAATATCCATCATGCTGCACTTTATCGGTAACCACCGCATTGATGCGTGAAGCAAACAAAGGGCAGTCCAGCACCAGGGTATGATACTCTCCATTTTCTCCGCATGCATCAATTCCCATTTGTTCCAGTTCATCAACCAGTGAGGGAGTAATGATCCGGCCAATAAATTCTTTGCCCATTGTATTATTACAACTAACGATCATGGTTTCAATACCGGCATCCAGCATTTGCATCACCAGGGTTTTCCTGTCCTGTTGCCACAAAGGAAGAACCGCTTCAAGACCCGCATTCAAACAAACTTTTTCTTCCCAGTCGCGGTGTGCCAGCAGATCAATATCACCAAATACAGCATGCGTAAGTTCATATTCATTTTTTAAAGAACGGAGTGCCTGTGTAAAATGCATTTCATATTCCTGCCATGAACTGCTGATCATGTGGATAGGAAGACCCGCTGCATCCGCTTGCTTTTGCAGGATAGCAGCAGGAATGCCATGCGAACGGGAAATCTTTCCTTCTTCATTTAAAACATTTAATAAAACCTTTGGAGTAAAACCCAATGGAATTGTTTGCATCAATGCATAACAACTATCCTTTCCGCCGCTCCAGGAACAAAGAGAATTTTTGTTCATTGTTTATTATCTGAAAAGAGAATTTTTCTCTGCTTCATAACCTGTATCAATAGCCAGGTTTTTACCATCTGCGGCGGTTGTCGCCAGTTCATCGCAGCGGTTATTGTAAGGATTGTCAGCATGGCCTCTTACCCATTTAAATTTAAGGGTATGCTTATGCGACAGCGCATAAAACTCACGCCATAGGTCCGGATTTTTTTTACCTCCTTTAAAGTCGGTCCTGATCCAGTTCTTCAGCCAGCCTTCTTCCCAGGCTTTTACTACATACTGGCTGTCGGAATAAATGATCACATTCATGTCTTCTTTTTTCAGGGCTTTCAGGCCGGCGATCACCGCCATCAGTTCCATCCGGTTATTCGTTGTAAGCCGGTAACCCTGTGATAATTCTTTTATATGCTGCCCGGTCATCAGTATGGTTCCGTAACCACCCGGTCCCGGATTGCCACGACTCGATCCATCGGTATATATTGTAATTGTATCAGACATCAGTTTAATTAAATAAAATGAAAACATAATAAACCTTCTACAACTCTTCAACCCTTCAACAACTTTCAACCACATTCAACCCTTCAACCACATTAAACCACCATTCAACTCTTCCTCCTCCCTCACACCTGGAACACTCCCGTTTTCAAACTCCCTATCTCTGCATTATGATTAGCTGCTGCTATTCCTTCCGATATCATTTTTCTTGTATCCGCAGGATCGATAATAGCATCCACCCACAAGCGGGCTGCCGCATAATAAGGCGAGGTATGTTCCTCATACTTTCCTTTTATATCATCCAGCAATTTTTGCTCGGCTTCTGGTGTTATTTCTTTTCCTTTCTTTTTTAATGAGGCCACTTCTATCTGCAGCAAAACTTTTGCCGCTGCATCACCACCCATGACGGCGATTTTTGCGGATGGCCAGGCATAAATAAACCGGGGATCATAAGCTTTGCCGCACATAGCATAGTTTCCGGCGCCATAGGAGTTGCCGATCACAATGGTGATCTTGGGCACCACGGAATTTGCCACCGCATTCACCATCTTCGCACCGTCTTTGATGATGCCCGCATGTTCGCTGCGGCTGCCCACCATAAAACCCGTTACGTCCTGCAAAAACACCAGTGGTATTTTCTTTTGATTGCAGTTTAAAATAAACCGGGCTGCTTTATCAGCACTGTCATTATAGATCACACCGCCCATTTGCATTTCACCTTTTTTTGTTTTTACAATCAGGCGCTGGTTAGCCACTATACCTACTGCCCAACCATCAATACGTCCATAACCGCAGACAATGGTTTTGCCATAATCTTCTTTGAACCGTTCAAATTCAGAATCATCAATCAGTCGTTCGATCAGTTCCACCATATCATAAGGTTTGCCATCCGATGGAAAGATGCCGTATAATTCTTCCGGATTTTTTTTCGGTTTTATGGCGGTAATGCGGTCAAAACCGGCTTTTGGTTTATCGCCCAGCATGCTCATCATTTTTTTAATATGATCCATGCATTCCTGCTCGGTTTTAAATTTATAATCCGCAATGCCTGATATTTCTGTATGCGTTACTGCACCACCCAGGGTTTCATTATCGATGTCTTCACCAATAGCCGCTTTTACCAGGTAAGGCCCGGCGAGATAAATAGATCCGTTGCCTTCTACCATCAGCGTTTCATCACTCATGATAGGCAGGTAGGCACCGCCAGCCACGCAAGGACCCATTACCGCGGCGATCTGCGTAATGCCCATGCCACTCATTACTGCATTGTTTCGAAAGATGCGGCCAAAATGTTCTTTATCGGGAAATATCTCATCCTGCATCGGCAGAAAAACACCGGCACTATCTACCAGGTAGATCACGGGCAAATGATTTTCCATCGCTATTTCCTGCAGGCGAAGATTTTTCTTCCCGGTAATGGGAAACCAGGCGCCGGCCTTTACCGTTTGGTCATTGGCGAGAATGATGCATTGCCGGCCGCTTACATAACCCAGTCCCGCCACGGTGCCACCGGCAGGACAACCGCCTTGTTCCGCATACATATCATAACCGGCAAAGGCGCCAATTTCGATAAAGGGTTTTTCGTTATCAATTAAATAATCGATACGTTCCCGCGGCGCCAGTTTATTTTGTTTGTGTTGTTTGTCGATGGCTTTTTTACCGCCGCCTTCATATATCGTATCCAGCCTGCGGCGCATATCACCCAGCGAAAGTTTCATAGCGTCTTCGTGGCGGTTAAATTGAATATTCATGTGATGATTTTCTTAATGGGGCAAAGATAGGGAAGGGTCGCCGAGGCGGAAGGGCACAGTTGTGATTATTCGGTAGGTTGTATTACTACTACCATTATCTGATTGATGAAGATCCTGTAATACCGTAAAGCCAAATCCAATACATTTACGCTGTAAGTATGAACATAGCTGTGCATGTTTTTATAAAATTGGTAAGCATGCAGGGCATAAAATAACCGATGTGGAAGAAATATTAATTGAGAAAGCTAGGAGTCCGCTCGCCACAAAACAGGGGTATGAGATTCCGGGCGGAAACACATCACAGAAAACCTAAACTGATGATGAATAATAATCATTTTCTTTTCTTCTTATAAGGATTCGGCACCTTTTTCTTTCTTACAAAATTTTCTTTTTTTAACTCGCTTTGTTCAAAAGTATATATGTTGGTTTCGCTTCTTACGTTATTGCTTGGCGGAGGTTTTGAATTTTTGTTTTCTAAGTATTGTAACAAACCCAATACAAACATTAGAAACACAAATATGTCTTCAAAGGATTTTGGAGCAAACTTTGATAACCTAGAACCCAAATTGGGACTAATACTGTTAGCTTCTTTTACAAATTGTTTTTTAGTGTAATTTTCTTTTTTGGCTTTTTTTGCCAACGCTTTGAGTTCATGTATAATATCATAGGTCAGTTGAGGGGCCGATAATATCTTCACATTCCCATTAGCGTCGAAGTCAAAACTTCCGTTTAACAGATTAGCAAGCTCTGGGCAAAAAGGGCATTTAACAACACAATCTATAAAAGTTATATTTTCGGAGTCTTTAATTGTAAGTATTTTAGAATCAAAAATATTACCACAGTGTTTGCAATATGCAATCATTATTTTTTTATTTATTGTTTTTAAATATACACTTAACCAGCCGAAAATTTAGTATTCTCTTCTGCGGAATCACCTAATAAAGTTGAAAATTGGGTTGAATCTTTTTAACTACGTATCCCTCCGTCCAAGTACATATTGTCGTGAATAAAGAGGTTGAATAGTTTTGCTGATAAAATATCATCATGCGAAATAATCACGAGGTAAAAGAGCAAATGTTCTCCCATATCGGGCAATGGGAAAAAAGCAATCAATCCCAAAAGTCATTTTGCCTTGAGCACAATATTCCGTATTACGTTTTTCATTATTGGCTGAAAAGATACCGTGAAAATGATCAGGGTAAAAAAGATAAATCAACTTCATTTGTAAAACTGCAGGTCACACCATCGGCTATGGTTGCTCATGCGGAATTAATCTTGCCGGATGGTAAGCGTTTGGTATTCCACCAACCGGTGGGCAGTGATTTTCTTAAATCCCTTGTCAATTAATCATGTTACACTTGTCGGGTTCGTGCCAGTATTATCTTTATGCGCAGGGTACGGATATGCGAAAAGGTTTTGACAGCTTAAGCGGACTGGTTACTCTGCAACTTCAGATGAATGCACTCAGCGGGGCGGTATTTATCTTCTTCAATAAAAAACGTAACCAGGTGAAGTTGTTAGTATGGGAAGGTGATGGGTTTGCGATGTATTATAAACGGCTGGAGAGAGGAACGTATGAATTACCTGCAATGGACGATACCAACACCAGTGCATCCATCCATGCCCGGCAATTGCAATTAATACTGCAAGGCATCTCACTGAGCAGTGTCCGCAACAGAAAAAGATATCAACACGGGGGTGAAATCTGTTGATAACGATTAGTCTGTAATGCTTGCTGCCACTGTGTTTCGCTATCTTTGTTTTGGATGACGAAAATCGGAACGGATATAGATTATAAGATGTTGTATGAGCAATCACAGCTTAGCATTGCATCCTTACAACATGAGTTAACTCAGCTCAAAAAAATGATCTTCGGCAGTAAGCATGAACGTTTTATTCCCACTAATAATAATCCTTCACAACTGAGTTTAGATATACAGGCAGCAGCAGTGGCACAGTGCAGTATCATCGATACTAAAAAAATCAGCTACACCAGAACGACTACACAGATTACAGAAATTAAGAAAGATCACCCGGGTCGAATGAAATTACCGGAGCATCTGGAACGCCGTGAATGCATCATAGAACCGGCTGGTAAAATGGCAGGCTGTAAAAAGATCGGCGAAGAAGTAACCGAAGAACTGGAATACGAACCAGGAAAACTTTTTGTCAACCGCTATGTTCGCCCTAAATATGCAACACCGGGAAATGAAGCCGTGATAATATCGCCCATGCCAGAAAGACCTTTACCCAAAGCGATAGCAGGCCCTGGACTGCTTGCACAGATAGTGCTTGACAAATATGTTGATCATTTACCACTGTATCGCCAGATGGAACGTTTTAAAAGAGAAGGCATCAACATCCCTTACAGTACTATTACCGATTGGGTAAGTGCTACCTGCAAACTCATCACACCTTTGTATGATGCGCTGTCAAAAACAGTTCTGCAAAGTGATTACCTGCACGCAGATGAAAGTCCGATCAAAGTACTGGATAAAGATAAAAAAGGTGAAACGCATCGCGGTTATTTTTGGGTGTATCACAACAGTATTGAACGACTTGTATTATTCGACTACCGGCCGGGTCGGGGACAGGAAGGTCCACTTGAAATACTAAAAGATTTTAAGGGTCATCTGCAAACGGATGGCTATGTAGTCTATGACTTTTTTAAAGACAAAGAAGATATAACAGTGCTGCACTGTATGGCACATGCACGCCGTATGTTTTTTGAAGCGCAGAGCAATGATCTTTCCCGTGCCAGTTATGCTATGGAGCATATCCAAAAACTTTATAGCATAGAACACAAAGCAAAACAAACCCATCTTGATGTGGAAGAGGTATTACATCTGCGCAATGCCGAATCAATACCCATACTGGAAGGGTTAGGAAAGTGGATGAAAGAGCAATATGTTCAAACCCTGCCAAAAAGCCCTATCGGCAAAGCGCTGGGCTATAGTATACAAAGATGGAATGAACTAATGCTTTACACCACCGATGGTAAGCTGAACATAGATAACAATCCTGTAGAAAACAGTATAAGACCGGTAGCCATAGGAAGAAAAAATTATTTATTTGCCGGTAGTCATGAAGCTGCGCAGCGAAGTGCTATGCTTTACTCGCTTATGGGTACTTGCAAACTTCATAATATCAATCCTGCTGTATGGCTCAAAGATATCCTCAAAAGAATCAGCAATCATCCTATCAATAAGATCACCGAACTCTTACCTCAGAACTGGGAACCTCTTGTATAGTCTTTTATTTTAGTACAGCATTGATGTACTTAGACGGAGGGGTACTTAACTACTATTCCTTCACCAAGACGTGTGTCCTTCTCTTGGCGTGAGTCCGAAATAGTTCAACTTTTTTCCGCCCGTAGTCTCCTCTCGTTAACCCCGTTCCGCCCATGCCTCCATCCGGGATTTTTTGTGCCGACCATGAGACATTGGGCTTTGAGTAACGTAAAGCCAAATCCAATACTTTTACGCTGTGAGTATGAACATAGTTCTGTACATTTTTAAAAAAGTGGTAAACATGCAGCGTATAAAGTAACCAATGCGGAAGAAATAATAAGTGAGAAGGGCAGGAATTCGCTAATCACAATGCCGGGCTGTGAAACTCCAGGAAGGAACAAAAGCAGCCATAAACGTATAGAAAAAATAGATGCACCATCGTCTATTCGATTGTATATTCATATTAAACTATGCCAATAAAATTATTTCTTATACTTTTTGTTTCTATTATTGGAACATCATGCAATACAAAGAAAATTAAGAGACAATGCGACGAGAATCTATTATTTTCTAAAGGATTAGTATTGGATGCTGAAGTGCCTAATAAAAGGAATAAGGAATTTGTAGCTGCTTTCTTCTCAGCACTTGATAGTTCGGATTATCAGAAAGCATATAATATCTTAAATACTTCAACGACACTCCAAAAAGATTCCTTAAACAGATATTCATTATCGACTCCAATTCATGGCATGACAAATAAGGAAAGTCATTATATTATTTATAGACTCCAACAATATTTAGGGAACATTACGGAAAAAATGTTAAACCAAGAACTGACTAATGTGTATAATTCCGAGGAACAAACTACTGAAT
>JBPPMM010000228.1:0-2675 GCA_051306075.1 Chitinophagaceae bacterium | reverse complement strand
TCTCTGCGAAATACAATACACTTGGAATAAAACTGCCTTTGTAGTAACAAACGATTCCTGCTTTGAGCCAATGATTCAAATGTTTTTCGCTGTCTCCCAATGGCACAACATATTTTGACCAGCCATTCTTTGCATTGAGAATGATCTTTTCATCATTGTAACCTTTGGTCTTACGCTTATACCATATCCAGGCTTTTACTTCATCTTCTGAAATACCTTTGTTGTATTGCTGCATCACTTCATCAAAGCAGAGATATTCTTCCGGGCAGCCATCTTCATACTTATCCCTTTCTCCGCTGAGCTTTTTCAAAGCCTTTTCAGCACGAACTTTTTTGGTTTCGTTGATAACACGCTCGATATTGTTTTTCTTTTCGGGATAATTCATCAGCTGTTGTAATGGTTCTTTGATTTCGGTTTGGAGTGCTTCAGTCTGTTCTTTAGCATCATTAATCATTGGTACATTAATCCCCTGAATAATATTATCTACGCTGCCTTTTACTTTTGTAACAGGCTTGTTGAAACGGTCGGTAGTTTGGTATTGCTCACCTAATATTTTTTCGGGATGTTGCTTAAACCACTCATCACCGGTGAGCAGGTCAAATGTGCTTTTAGCGAAACCTTGTTTTTCAGGTGTTGTGTCCGGTTTCAGTTCCTTCAAATCAGGATAGCTTTCCAATATTTCTTCTGGTACTATTTTCCCTTGCTTTACGGCCCACTCAATAATTTTTTCATGCTCTCTGCGGTCTTTGGCATCCAGTATGTTTGGGCTTCCGGTTTTCTGAATGGCTTTTATTTGCTGGTATTCCAGCGGGGTCATTTCCCATGCGTATTTCGCATCGGTAATATCATTATCACCTATGTAGGATTTCTCCTCCATATCTTCCGATCCACTACTGGCAATCTTCACTACCGATACATTCGGAAGTTGATTCAGTTCCGATAATGATTTCTTTGAAAGGGATTGATTCAACTTTAAAAGACTGAATACTTTGTCCTTTATTTTTTCGGGGTAATTCAGATCGTTTTCAGAAAAATAATTATTGTTTCCACCTGTGTAATCTTTCATGTGATTGATACTGCGGTACAGAATACCGGATTGCATTCCGTCCTTGTCCATAGAAATATAAATTCCGGCATCAGGTGTGAACATTCCCATCAGGCGGAGATCACCACTTACTGCCGGACCACCCGGATTAAAATCAACTTCATATTCTGTTAAACCAAGATATTCTGCGAGTTCTCTAAACGCTTTTTTTCCAAGCTTTTTAAAATCTTGTTTAGCGGCTCCATTTGCAACTTCACTATCTCCGTTATCTCCCATATAGCCGTCAATATGACTGTGCCTTGAAAGAAACGAAGCGAATTTTTTAAGATGATCTGTACTTGTTTTCATGTTGTTTAAGTTTTGTTTCCACTCCTTCAACCTTCTGTTGGCTTCCTGGCCGATCTTGCGGAACATTTTATAACCTTGCGCCATGTTACAGGATGTGCGATAATTCCTGTTCAATAAGTGCAATGGCAGAACCGATGCCCATGCCGTCTTCTGCTATGTAGCGGATAATCATTTCTTCGAGTTTGATTTTTCCCTTGTCAGTGCTTTGCATCTCGCATACCTTTGGCCACAGGATGCGGCTGCATTCCTTCAGCTCATCATTAATGAGGGTTCTCAATTCATCAATCTGCTTGTTGTCATTTGCCATTGCTTGCATTTTAATTGGGTTCATTTCAGTTTTTTTGTTGTAAAGGATGCCGTTCCCCATCAGGTAATTTGAAATCATATCTGCTTCGTGTTTTTATCATTTGTTTTTTCTTAGTACAAGTACATCTGTACCTATGTCGGTGGTATCAAAAATTCTTGATGGTAATCGGTATAGATCAACCAGGTCAGCTTTAGCTGCAATCTTTTCTTTTGCCTTGTTAAACTTTGCCTGGTTGGTAACAAAGCTGCTTGGGATCAGGTAAATCAGCAGTCCTCCTTTTTTCAATAGATCAAGCCCCCGTAATATGAAATACTGATCGTATTCGGTTGCGCCTGTGTATTGCTTTTCACCCATACCGGCATACCGGCCTGTGAACTCTCCGTAAGGTGGGTTGCCAATAGCAAGGCTGTGTCCGGGATTTTGAAATTTGTCCTTCAGGTGAACATTACCAGCAAAGAATAAAGTCTCAAAGGCCTTTTCGTAAATGTGTGCATGAGGGTAAAGTATCTGAGCTATCCGTGCGGAATAATGATTGGTTTCGTATCCAAAAATGGTTGCATCCTTTGGAGCGTATTTTAAAAAATTACCTGTGCCTACGGATGGTTCCAGGATAGAGCCTCCATCATATCCGAAGTGTTTAGCCATGTCCCACATTTTCTGTACTACTATTTCGGGAGTATAGTATTCGTACAACACACCACGTCCGGCAGCGCCTTCTTTGATTAAGCCACCGGAACCTGTAAATTGTCGGATGTAGTTTTTTTCTTCTTCATTGAAAGGGCTTTCTTCTTTGTCTTTTTTATCAATGAAGTTTTCAATTTCCTTATTGAGATCGTACTGGCTTTGTTTTTTCACTTTTGATGTTGTTGGCTTTTCAATGTTTTGAGGAAGATCAACCAGTTTATGTTCACTGCTAAAAAGCAAATCAACCAACAATGTCATAACCGGGTTATTCGCCTTATCATCATTATCTAT
>JBPPMM010000693.1:0-2254 GCA_051306075.1 Chitinophagaceae bacterium | reverse complement strand
TAAAGTATCATAGGATGGACTGATTAAATAATCGCCCATTTTTGAACCACGGATATCCCCATAAAAAATAAGCTCACATTTATTTTGGGTAGCCTTATAAAAACTTGTCCAGCGTGAAAAATAGTTATAGCCATATCCTACCAATTCACCTTTAGGAGAGCCTTTTCCCACTTCATCATACAATAAGCTTCCATCTTCTAAATTATTGGCAAAATCACGATTACCCTTTCGAAAAAGGATAACATCTTCATTATGGTAATAAAATGTAGGTGGACAAATCTGGTCGTTATACCAAGTCGTTACTTGCCAAACATTACTTTGGTTTGAGATACTGTACTTCACCAACTCATTTTCTTCTTTCTTAGTTTTGACCATTAAAATACAATTCTCTGCTTCTAAAACAGCCAATATATTTGTGTTGAGCATTCTACAATTAAATCCTTCTTTAAATGTCAAAGTGCTTTCATCAATTATTTCTTGAGCTCCTTCACCAAAATATATTTCATTTTTTGTGCAGGAAAAGAAGAGGCAGGCCATAAGGATAAAGAGTGATTTGGCCATAATTATTGGTATTGAAATTGTATTTAATTTTCCTGTTCTAAGCTAAATAATGTGAAATGCTGAACTTGTTTTTTGCATTCCACAAGTCCTTTCCGAATTGTTGTAAACTAGATTTTAAACGGCATTTGCTCCGTTGATATTATTTCCTAAAACATTTAATCAGGGTGGATTCCTCTTAAGCTTGCCACTAACGTGGTTATATACCAGCCTGAAAATAGGGCATTCCCGCTGAAAATCTAAGCATTGATAGCACGCTTTTCAATATATTTATTGCCTGTAGCCAAATTTACGCATTTAATATATTCGTGTTGAGTCAGTTAACAGGGCTAAGAACTTCAATTTTGCTTCCACAATCACGATCTGCCGTCATGATTCGGCAGACACAGATTGCACCTATTCTCATTCAACCGGGCATGTGGAGTTTCCAGCCATCTTTAGGGCACTTCTAATAATTATCAAATGAGTTACTCTAACCGTTGTAATGTCTTGAGAGTCAATCATGGTATTTAGCCATAATGTGGTTATTAGAGGCGCCCTTTAGTCAATACAGCAGTAGCGCTTTCAAGCCAATAGGCGTCTCCTGACGCCCACGTTTCTTCATGTCCCTGTCCAATCAAACAATGACCTGACTCGATCAATGTCCATAGGGCTGTTGCTCTGTATATTCAAAAAGTACTTGGCCTGCCAGCTCTGCGTTCTTTCAGCTTGTTTACTATGAGTCTTGTCCCATGGTGGATACACCCTGATCCCTCGCTTACCTCCCTTTCCGTTTTGCGCAAATATACCTTGATCAGCAAATACTGCTTTTGGAAAAATAAACTGCCCAAGGTTTTCACCTTTTCTGGAAGTGATGATCACAAAATCGATACCGTCCGCAACATCAAATGGTGTCGTTATGCCATCCTTGCTTCTCTTCCAGATTGTTACGAATTGTCCGGTTTTTGCAGGGGTTATTTTAGATGCTCTATGTTCTACACGAAGTCCATTCAGTTCAAATGAACAAGCACCATAGGCTTGACTTTCTGCACGGCGTTTTAGATTTGACATGATGAAGCCACATTTGACATAGACCGATTCGTTGATCATTTTTAGATCGGTATGAAGTGTGGTCTGAGATGTCATCATTTATATCAACGTATGATTGATGGGCTGGGGTACAATGATATTGAATTACCACTCTTGAATGATAACGCCAACTTGCTTATCCTTTAATGCAAATTCTTTCGCAGTCCATGGTCTAAGCGTAATTACGTTTAGGTTTGGATGAAGAAATTCAGGGTGCGTTTTAGAAACCTTTTCGTAAACTTCTTCAATATTTTTTGTTACTAATCTAAACTCAGGATAATGTTCATTAGCAAGTTCTGTATTTTGAAAAAGATTTATACGCAACCCGTCTTTTTCCAATACACAAAATGGGCTGGCAGATTTTATTTCGTTGTGTCCAACTGTAAAATTTAAACAGTCTACAAAGAATTTTAATCCATCGTTAATGTCAACATAAAATATATTGGGAACTAATTTTTCAAAATTCATACTTAAACATTTTTTTATTATCATAAACAGTCTGTCAATAGTATTACTGCTAACATTTATAAAAGTATCCGATAGCCCCACTAAAAAAAGCCCCTGAACAAATGAAACTTGCGGGGGCTGTCGGTATACTTTTGCGTTGACCGACATGCAGGCTTGGCAT
>JBPPMM010000691.1:0-8615 GCA_051306075.1 Chitinophagaceae bacterium | reverse complement strand
AAGAATGGCTGAAAGATTTTGTCAACTGCTTTTTGTGGAATACCATTGCCATTGTCTTTTACACTGACTTCAATTTTGCCATCAAGCTTTTTTGTTTTTATTGAAACTGTTGGTTCGTACTGCTGTACTGCTGAGCCAGCTTGCCCTGGAGTATGAAGGGAAGTATTCTTTTCACTAACAGCATAAAAAGCATTGTTATATAAATTCAATAACACTCTGCCTATATCCTGGGAAATGATATTTATTTTGTCAATGCCTTTATCAAAATCAGTTTGTAAGGTTGCATTAAACAATTTATCCTTTGCACGCAGTCCATGATAACTTAATCGTAAATATTCATCGCATAAAGCATTAATGTCTGTTGGCTCCTTTTTTCCGCTGCTGCTTTGACTGTGCTGCAGCATTCCTTTTACTATAGCATCCGCTCTTTTGCCGTGGTGGTTTATTTTTTCCAGATTTTGTTTGATATCAGATGAAATGGCTTTTGCCCCTTCAATATCTCCTTTGCTTAACTCTTCATTCATTTCGTCAATTAACTCATTGCTTACTTCCGAAAAATTATTCACAAAGTTTAATGGGTTTTGAATTTCATGAGCTATGCCGGCAGTGAGTTCGCCCAGCGATGCCATTTTTTCTGACTGGATCAGTTGGGATTGGGTGGCTTTTAATTCTGATAAAGTATTTTGCAGTGCTTCTTTTTGTTGTTCTAACTGCCAATTGACTTTTTGTTTGTGCCGGTTATTACGATAGAGAATAAATGCAATTATTAAGAGCACCGCCAGCCCGGTTAAAAGGCCAAATAATCTTAGCTTGTTGCGGTAAGCTGTTTTTGCATCTGCCAGTTCTTTTCGTTTTGCTTCTTCTCTTGTTACGAGATTTTGTATAATCTGAATATTATTTACCCCGAATAAACTGTCTTTGGCAGCGGCTGCAATTTTATAATATTTAAATGCTACCAAAGGTTGTATGGAGTCATACAATTCGGCTAGTAAACTTGCGGAACGCATAATCCCTTTTTTAGAGGAAGCTTTCTGACCAAATTCAAATCCTTTTGACGCATAGAAGATCGCAGAATCTTTTTTATTGAGTATTATAAAAAGTGCTGAGATATCGCCACATATGTCTGACGCAATTGTGAAGTCGTTGTTTTTAACAGAGACCAAAAAACCCTCCCTGAAAAGGGAACCCGCCTCTTCGTAATTTTCTTTTTTCAAGTTAATGTTGCCAACCGCCTGGTATGCGTACTGTATAAAGTTTTTAATAAGATCTTTTTGTTGAAACGCTTTATCTGTGTGAAAGATCGCAGAATCCAGGTTGTTAATTTTTTCGTACACTGTTCCCAGGGACATATGATCTATTGCGACACTACCTTTATATTGGTTTGCTTCATCTATTTTTAACGCTTGCGATAAGTATTCTGCGGCTTTTGGAAAATTTTCCAAATCAAAGTATACATCTGCCAGTCGACGGTAGGTTCTGGCAATTTGTTTGGTTGTGTTTTTTGTCTCAGAAATTTTCAGCGACTTAAAAAGAAGATCCAGGGCCTCTGCAAGTTTCCCTTTTTGACGCAAAACACTCCCTAAATTGGTCATCAGGACTGCTTCAGCCGAGGCATCGCCATGTTGCCTCGCCAAAACAAGCCCCGCCTGGGTGTATTTAATTGATGAGTCAGCATTTAAAACTTCGTAAACAAAACCAATATCCGTTAGTATTCTTATCCGGCTTGAATCATCTTTTACCCATGCAAGTTGATGCTTGAGACTATCCAATCGTTCTGTTTCAGTTAACTCATTTGTTTGATTGCCCTGCGATAATCCAATAGTTGGTAACCCGATCAGGAAAATAATATGTATACATTTTTTTATCATATCGATCTTAAGTTATTAACTGTAAAATAAATTCAGACCCTTCACCTTCCTTTGTACCCACTTTCAACTCACCCCCATGTGCTTTTACAATATCATAGGCTAATGACAAACCCAATCCTGTTCCCTGCCCGGTTGGTTTAGTTGTGAAGAATGGTTGAAATATTTTTTCTAAAACTTTAGGTGGAATACCATTACCATTGTCTCCGACAATCAGTTCTACCTTTCCTTCTTTCCTTTTGGTAGTTACCATAACAGTTGGCTCATAACCATCAGCATTTTGTTTCTTCTTTTCATTCACTACATAAAAAGCATTGGTAATTAAATTCAATATGACCCTTCCTATGTCCTGTGGAATGACATTTACTTTTTCAAGGCTCTCATCAAAATCTGTTTTCATGATGGAATTAAAAGTTTTATCCTTTGCACGAAGACCATGATAGGCCAGTCTGAAATATTCATCTGCCAGTGCATTGATATCCGTTGGCTCCTTGGTTCCGCTGCTGCTGCGACTGTGCTGTAGCATCCCTTTTACAATGCCATCGGCTCTTTTGCCATGATGATTTATTTTTTCTAAATTTTGTTTTACATCATTCAATATCTCTTTTACTTCTTCAAAATTTCCTTTACCTGCTGCTTCTAAAATTTCATCCAGCAATTCATTACTTACTTCCGAAAAATTATTGACGAAGTTTTACGGGTTTTGTATTTCATGGGCGATACCGGCAGTAAGTTCACCAAGTGAGGCCATCTTTTCTGATTGCACCAGTTGTGCCTGGGTCTGTTTCAGGTCAAATAATGTTTTTTCCACCGTTTGCTTGGCCGTTTCCAGTTTATTGAAATCTTCATAGCGGGCATAAGCAGTAGAGAATGCATCTGCTACTGACTGAAGCAGCCTGATCTCATCATCGCTAAGGTGAGTTGTATTACCTGCATACAGCATACCTTGCAAGAATGGAAGAAAATGTAAATAAAAGCCGCCCTGCGGAATAGTAGTGAGGTACTGTGCTGATGAAACAATATTGCCTTGTTGTACTAATGTATCGGCAAATTGCCTGAAATCGTTTTCATTCCAGTGATTAATATAAATTTCTTTACGCTGCCAATGGCTTAATACATCTGAAATATTCCCTGGTGAATTATATGGCAAGTGAAATGCAGCTATTGCTTTTCCGTCAGGTGTGGAAAGAAATGTGTGAATGACCTGCGCCAGATCATCCATAATAAAAACACCACAACGGATAAAAGGTACACCGATTATGGTAAGCTCCTTCCAGATCAACGGAGTGATTCTGTTAAGGTCGGCAACGGTTCGCATAGAAGCAATCTCTGCACGAACCCGGTCAAGTGCTGATTGTTTTATTGCCTCTTTAGTATTGGCTTCTGATTTTTGTAATTCAAGATAGCGCCTGAATGTAAGTTCAACGATTGAAGAAAACCGCTTCAGGATTCTTATATCAGTTTCATTAAACGGTTGGTTAGCCCAGGCATAAAGACAGCTAACCGGAAGTGGAAAGAAATTGCCATACTGCTTTTCGCCATGTTGCCAATCAGGCATTTTAGGAACAGACAAACCAGCTGAAAGCAATTCATAATATGATTTGAGTTGTTCATCTTCTAATACAGGAAAATAATCTTCGTTTCTAATCCAGTAGTCGTAAATATTTTCAAACACAGGGTGTCCTTTAAATATTATCCAACCGGTCAATGCAAGGCCATCTCCATCTGCCGAAGAAGTGGCAGAATATAGTTGTGCTTTATGTAGTTCTTTATTAATTAGCCCAACTCCAAAACGCAGGGGCCTAATTCCTAATTTTTTCAACTCAGAAAATGCAAGTACGATGGTAGACGAAAGGCCTTTACTATCGCTCATAGCCATCGCTTTGCCCCGAACTTTCTCCAATGCTGCTTCTATCTGTGCTTCTCTTGCCTGTGCTTCTGCTTTTTGCAAATCTTCAAACCGCTTATAAGCCAGGTCAAATACTGTAGCTGCTCTTTTATGCAGATCGGTTGCTTCAGGTGATGGCTCTTTAATGGAGATCATTAACAGTGCCCCTCCTGAAAATTTGGAAAAATGATAAAAAAGAATATCAGGAACGATAATATTTCCGTTCCCATCATAATCAATAGTAGCAGGTGCTAACTTATCCAGCTCCCGGTACCACTCCGTAAGCTTTTCTCCACTTGCTGAAATAGTATATTCCGTTTCAGGTGATTGATACTTTGAAATAACTTCTTTTGCCCATGCAGTTGAGTTGCCGGAAACCTTTGCAAAGCCCATAATCATTTCATTGCGGGAATGACCGGGTGGGCAGTAAGTATACCAGGCATCAAATGTATGTTGATCATCATTGTATATATGAATGATAGAAGATTCTAATTCCGCCTGCCCGAGTTTCTGCAGTTGTTCCCACAGTACTTCCGCAACGGCAAACAGGTCATTTGATTTCTGCATGGCCAAAGCCCGGGCTCTTACTCTTTCCAATGCAGCTTCTATCTGTGCTTCCCTTGCCTGTGCTTCTGCTTTTTGGAGATCAAGGAAGCGGGTATAGGTTTGTTCGAATACACTTGCAAAACGATTAAGTATGGATGCATCATCGCTTGAAAGTGATTCAAGACCGATTGCTTGCAAAAGACCATGTTTTGTTGCAACGCTGGATAAAATAATTTTTTCAAGTTCCTTCATCTCCTCACCTATTGATACAGGAAGCTTTTTTATATCAGTTTGTGTGAAAAGTATTTCATCCCAACTTTGTTTCAATTCTCCTCCTAACTCAAATACAGAAAATGATTCTGCTTTTTTCCATTCATTTAACTGATACTGATAAAACGGATGCTCTGTATAAGGAATATGATAATGCTGTGGCAGGATGGCTTGTTCATTGAAAGATACCCAGTAGTCTGCTTCCAATGTATTTTTATCGAACAAGATTATATTGCAAAGATTCAGGTTAAATCCAAGTTTTTGCATTTGGTCAAAAACTACTGCCACTACTTCCCGCAGTTCATCACTTTTATGCATCGCCATTGTTCTGCTTCGCACTCTTTCCAATGCGATTTCGATCTGAGCTTCTCTTGCTTGTGCTTCGGCTTTTTGCACATCAAGAAAACGAGTAAAGGTTTGTTCAAAAACCTTTGCGAATCGGATAAATACGGAATGTTCAGTTGGACGGTGGTCCGGGGTGGCTAAAACAATAAATCCGTATTTAAAGTATACAATATGGAATACATATTCCGGCATGGGATCCTCATATGTAGCAGGATCGGGGAGAAGAGTCGAAATATACTCCAAATGTTCTTTTAATTTTTCTCCCCGGACTTCTTCAACATAGAGGGTTTCTCCTTTCTTCCACCCCTCATATATCTTCGCTGAGAGCCGATCGTGAGTATGGTTGTAGGTTACCTTCGGCATCTCCCCTGTAAACGGATCCCACATCCAGGCTTCTGATTCAGGTTTATCAGCATTACAAATATGAATTCCCGTTCCTGATAAAGGGATGTCTAAAGATTCCAGCTGCCGAAGAATTAGCATGTTAGTTTCGTCTAACTCATCACTTTTTTGCATGGCCATTGTTCTGCTGCGCACCCGTTCTAATGCCGCTTCTATCTTTGCTTCCCTTGCTTGTGCTTCGGCTTTTTGTAAATCGAGGAAGCGGGTATAAGTTTGTTCAAAAACTTTTGCGAAGCGTTTGAAAATATCCCACGATTCGGATACTTGTTCATATGTGATGAACACTAAGTAGCCTTGTGAAAAATAAGCACAGTGTGTAATTTGAAATTTAGGCATTTCAAACCCTGAGTCTTCCAGGTCACCAAATATTTCCTTCGATCCGGGAAGACTAAACATATAGCGGTAGGTTTCCTCCAGCTCTTTGCCGCTTGATTCCATCACCAATAGCTCATCTTTTTGTTGTCTGGCTTTATATATATTAATGAAGAAGGGGTCTTCTGTAAGCGGTGTTCTGAAAGCTGGAGAGATGCCTCCATCTGCTAAACTCATCCATTGGGTAACGGCTTTCTCGTCTTTATCAAATATATTAAACCCGCAGGCCCATGGATGCATACCTAAAGACTGTATTTGCATAAACATTTCCGAAGCAGTTTTGCTCAATTCCTCACTATGCTGCATCGCCATTGTTCTTGCTCTCACTCTTTCCAGCGATAATTCTATCTGTGATTCTCTTGCCTGTGCTTCGGCCTTTTGAAGATCAAGAAAACGGGTAAAGGTTTGCTGAAATACTTTTCCAAAACGCATCAGCGTGGCATTCTCTTCATCTGTATAAGGAGTACCCGAAAAATTCTCGATGTACAGACCAAGATTCTCTAACAATACCGTTGATATGGCAAGGCCGGGGCAACTAAAATAATATTCCCTTGTTTCCTCCGGCACCCCAGGTATTAAGGAAAAAAGGTCCTGATAAAACTTGTTTTTTTCATCAAAAGTCAGGTGGTTTGCAAAGAAATCTATTCCTTTTTCTTTTGCTTCATTAAAACTGTTCCAATGGGCAGAATCGAAATAAGGAATTGTTACCTGAAACGGAACAATATGCTGGTCAGCCAGCCAAATATTCATATCCTCCCTTGCTTTATAATCCATGATAAATCCTGCATGCTCCACAAGGATATTTAAGTGAACGAACTGATTGTATACAACCTGAATCACTTCTTTTAGTTCTTCGCTTTTTTGCATTGCCATTGTTCTGCTTCTGACTCTCTCTAATGCTGCTTCTATCTGTGCTTCTCTTGCCTGGGCTTCAGCTTTTTGCAGATCAAGAAAGCGGATGTAGGCTTGCTCAAATACCCTGGCTACCCGTTTTAATACTTCAAAGTCATTGTCAGAAAATAACTGTCTGGTCCAACTGTTAGCACCAAGCAAAGAATTTTTTTCCGCAATGAAAGAAGCTGTATAACTATCTGCCTGAAGTAGAAATTCCCTTGCAGGTTTAGGTAGTGTTATAAAATCATTATGCTTAAATACATAGTTGAAGTATCTGTTTTTTTCTTCGAAGGAGTAAAATTTATTATAAATATGCTCACCGGTTTCTTTAGCATGCCAGACATCCATTATGATTGGATTGTCGTCAAATGCATTTTCATCATACGGAAGATTTACACAAATTGGTTCAGTAAGAGGTGAGGCCACCCATATCACTGCGTTTCTTGAATTCTCCGTAAACAAATGAATGGCAGCTCCTCCGTCAAACACTAAATCCAATTCTTTTAATTTTTCAAACAAAATGCAAACCACATCTTTAATTTCAACAGAATGATGCATACCTAATGAACGGCTGCGAATTTTTTCCAGCGCCACTTCAATTCTTGCTTCTCTTGCTTGTGCTTCGGTTTTTTGCAGATCGAGGAAACGGGTATAGGTAAACTCAAAAACTTTGGCAAAACGAATCATTATATCCAGCGCCTCCCGGGAAAGTGGTTCAAAAGTCATCACACCAATAGTTCCCTGTAGGAAATTGGCATCTGTCATCACGATCTTTCCTGGAGGTGAGCTCAATAATTGTTGATAATCTTTATCAACTTTTACATGTGGCAAAGAAGATATAAACTGCAGATACACGTTTAATGATTCATCTGTATAAATCCGTACATTAACCGGTTCTTTGCGCTTCCAGGCTTCGAAGTAAGTTACCAGAGAAGGCGAATTAGTTAAAGGTGTTTGATGACTGCTCTGCATAACAGATCCGTTTGCATTCGTCATCCATACTTCCGCAACTGCTGTTTCAGGATTTATGTGGCAGAAATAGGTTCTTGCCCCGGAAGGGAGTAAGTTGAGTGTTTGTAATTGCTGAAAAAAAACGGCTGCTGCTTCATTTAGTTCAGTACTGTCTTTCATCAATAAGGTACGATTTCGGATTCTTTCCAAGGAAGCTTCTATTTCCAGCTCCCGGGTTTTGTATTCCAATTCTATAGTTCTTCTTTTTATAGCATCCCGGAGTTCTTCATTTTCTTTAGTTATTTGTCGGGTGCCCAATGTTTCGCCTTCCTGGGCCTTATTGTCCGGAGCGGAAAAATGCTGATAGGTAAACCGCCAACCGTCTTTGGTTTTTTTCATAAGAGAAGTAAACCTAAACCTTGAATAAAACACCCAACCTGTATTGCTTAATACATAGGCATTCGCCAAATCAGTAAAAAGCACAAGGTCTTTTTCAATGACCTCCATGGTTCGTTCCAGATTTCTTAATTCGGCTTTTCCTGCGAGTTGCTCCGCTGTATCCTCAAAAAATTTCGTGGTATCTGTTTTGTTAAGATAATCTTCATTGATGGTGGAACCGATAAACCGGTAATGGTCGGCGAGATAAGAATCATAGGTTTTTACATCACCATTCAGATAACTGTGCCACCAGGTTTCATAAACCTGTAATAGTTCTTTTTTATCATGTTTATTCAAAGTCATAATTACTGATTGGTTGGAATAATGATAATAAATGATGATCCTTTACTTTCAGTGGTTTCCACTTTCAATTCACCGCCATGTGATTTCACTATATCATATGCTAAACTTAATCCTAAACCAGTTCCCTGGCCCGTGGGTTTGGTAGTAAAGAAGGGTTGAAACATTTTATCCAATACTTTTTGAGGAATGCCGTTTCCATTGTCTCCAACTTTCAGTTCCACTACCCCATTTATCTTTTTTGTTGACACCGTAACAGTTGGTTTGTAATTTTCTATTCCTGATTTCCACTTTTCATTCACTTCATAAAATGCATTGGTAATTAAATTCAGAATCACTCTTCC
>JBPPMM010000604.1:0-2383 GCA_051306075.1 Chitinophagaceae bacterium | reverse complement strand
CCCGATCGTATCCGCGACATATTATAACTGCGGGTTTTTATATCATGCACATCAGCCATGATGTAAAAATAATAATCACCATATCAAAACAATACCGATTATAATTTGTTGTTGTGCTGTCCGCCTTTTGTTTAATATATAAAGGCGGTTCCTTTCCAACTCTATATTAATACATATAAAAAAAACACCTGATGCCTGAAACAAAAGAATACCCTGTGCAAGCGGCTACTAAACCATTAACAGCATCTGCAACAAAAGCGTATGCTGCACAAGCAGCTACTGAATCGTTAGCCCCTTTCACCATAGAAAGAAGAAAACCCAAGCCTTATGATGTGGCCATTGATATTTTATACTGCGGCGTTTGCCACAGCGACCTGCATACAGCCCGCAACGAATGGGGTGGCACCATATTTCCCTGTGTACCCGGTCATGAAATTGTAGGCCGTGTAACAGCTGTTGGTGACAAAGTAAAAAAATTCAAAGCAGGAGACCTGGCCGGTATCGGTTGTATGGTGGATAGCTGCCGCGAATGTGATAATTGTAAAGAAGGCCTGGAACAATATTGCAGCAATGGCATGGTAGGTACTTATAATGGTAAGGAGAAAGATGGCAGCGGTAATACCTATGGCGGTTACAGCAAGGCCATCCTGGCCCATGAAGATTTTGTACTGCACATTTCTGAAAAGCTTCCACTGGAAGCCGTGGCGCCATTGCTTTGCGCCGGTATCACCACCTATTCCCCGCTAAGCCATTGGAAAGTGGGTAAGGGACATAAAGTAGGTATACTCGGACTGGGCGGCCTGGGCCATATGGGAGTAAAAATTGCAGCCGCTATGGGCGCCGAAGTAACAATGCTCAGCCATTCGCCATCAAAAGAAAAAGATGCGAAGCGCCTCGGCGCACATCATTTTGTACTGACATCAGATAAAGAACAGGTGAAAAAAGTGATGGGCCATATTGATTTTATACTGGATACGGTTTCGGCAGAACATGATTATAATTTTTACCTGGGCATGTTGCGCACCAATGGCGTGATGGTTTGTGTGGGTGTGCCCCCTACCCCGGCGCAAATACCGGCCGTGAACCTGATCTTCGGAAGAAAAAGTATTGCCGGTTCATTGATCGGTGGTATTCCCGAAACGCAGGAAATGCTTGACTTCTGCGCCAAACATGATATTGTTAGCGATGTAGAAGTGATCGATATAAAAGATATTAATGAAGCGTATGAGAGAATGCTGAAAGGCGATGTACGTTACCGGTTTGTTATTGATATGGCTACGCTATAACATAAATAGAAATCGAAATAGAAAAGAAGCTGCCTTTAACGGGCGGCTTTTTTTGTTCTCTTTTCATAAAGCGAAATCCATGCTCTTTGCCTTTCGTGTATTCAATATACCATTCTTCTATACGATTTATTTATAAGCTGCAGGAATGAGTACTTTATATTAAATCACTGAAATGAAATTAATTGGCTTGCTATTTTTGCTCTGTGTATACATAGGGATTGATGCACAAATCAATACGAATCCTGTTGTTAAAAGATTAACACAGGTGATTGATTCCTATCCCATGTTATCAAAAGAAGGTCGTTTGGTTTTTCAATCAAACCGAACAGGAAGCTGGGAAATTTTTACATCCAATGAAGACGGATCGAACATAAAACAACTGACCCATAACGACGTGGAAGACCTTATTCCCTGCTGGTCGCCAGATGGGACAAAAATAGTTTTTGCATCTGGTATGGATAACACGTCTGATATATTTATTATGAATGGAGATGGCACGGAGCGAAAACAACTGACCACGACATTTGGTGATGACAGCCACCCCCATTTTTCTGCCGATGGAAATTTCATCATTTTTAATTCAGCCCGCAGTTCTCCTGATCTGAATGCGGACTGGTCGAAACAATGGCATGAAATATTTATCATGAACAGCGATGGTAGTAAGCAGAGGCAGATCACGAGCTTTAAAGGCGTCTCTACTTTTCCTGATTTATCTCCCGATGGAAAACAAATAGTATTCAGAAGAGTTACCGGTGAGGCGGGTTTCAATTGGGACTTAAGCACAAGCAAACGCAACTCAGAAATTTTCTTAATGGATATTGATGCCGGAAACCTAACCAATATTTCAAACAATGCTTCCTTTGATGGATGGCCCCGCTGGTCGCCTGATGGAAAACAAATTGTTTTTGCTTCCAATCGTTCAGGGCCTGCCAATACCGGGCAATTATTTATGTATGACAAGGAGAATAAAAAAACAACTCAAATATCTTTTGGTGCTGCCGGGCATGTGCAACCTTCCTTTTCCCCGGATGGGAAAAAAATAGTTGATTATGAAGTGTATGAAACATCCGAATATGAATTTGGTGGAATCCTTTCTA
>JBPPMM010000561.1:0-6036 GCA_051306075.1 Chitinophagaceae bacterium | reverse complement strand
TCCGACTTTTTTAAGGAATTATGGAACTGACTTCTTGCAGTTTCTATCTAACAAAACAAAATTGTATAGACCGATTATTCCAATAATTGAAAAAGGATTGGAAAAGAGCAAAACAAACCAAATAGTTGACCTTGGTTCAGGTGGAGGTGGCGGACTTATTATGTTGAACTTTGAATTGAAAAAAAAGATCCCGGACCTCAAAATAATTCTGACGGACTTCTACCCTAATATTCCCGCTTTTAAATACACAAAAAAGGAAGCGGATAATTTTGAGTATGTCGAAATGCCAGTTGATGCGAGAAATGTACCAACGGAATTAAAAGGATTGAGAACACAATTTTTGTCATTTCATCATTTTAAGCCAAAAGACGCAAAACTAATCCTGCAGAATGCCATTGATATAAACAGTTCGATCGCAATTTTTGAAGCTCAAGAAAGAAGTATACCGAGTATTTTAACTATGCTATTTTCACCGATAAGCGTTTTATTGACGACACCATTCATAAGACCTTTTAAACTTGGACGTATTATCTGCACCTATTTAATTCCTATTGTGCCATTGTTTGTGTTATGGGACGGAGTTGTTTCTTCGTTTCGTACTTATTCCATTAATGAGATGAACGGACTTGTTGAAAATTTAAATGGAACGGAAAACTACGACTGGGAAATTAACAAAGTAAAATCCGGACCGAGCGTTGTGCAATATTTGTTAGGAACAAAAAAGGAATAAATACATGCTAAAACAACGTGTAGAAATCATTGCTAATATAGGCTTTCCGGGAGGTTATGGTTATTTGCAAAAACCTCCAAATTTAAAAATTTGGCTCTGTGATAATTCGAAAGGTTACCGTCTTGTTACAAGTTATGTTTCATACACAAAAAGTTGGCGATTATGGTAAAAAGAGATCTATCGAGCGAAGAATAAAAATGGAATGATGGCAAATAATTTTATAATTCACCAGCAAGCCCGACAATACCAATGGTCAGGTGAGTGCTATCTTTCTATTAAATCCTTTTATAACGGTTCGGCTAAATACAGTGTACAACAGCGTGAATACACTGTTAACGACAACAACTATCTGATCCTGAATGACTGTACTAAATACAATTTAATCATTGATAATAAATCTCCCATAGAATCATTTTGTGTTTTCTTTATACCAGAATTTGTAAGCCAGGTCGTTTCTGAGTCGAATTCATTGGAGGAACATCTTCTTAATTTTTCCATTAAAAAATCGGGGGGTGTTAAATTGATTGAAAGAAATTACCTGCACGAAGGACAGGTTTCTCAAGTCTTGCAGCAGGGCAGAGAATTGTCAATGCTAACCACATCAGAAATAGAAATGGAAGAATTTTATCTTAGATTATTGAACGCCATTCTTTTTCGGAATGGCAACTCCTTGAAGGAGGCAAACAGGTTAAAATCAAAAAAGAAAAATACAAGAGAAGAAATATATCGTAGAGTATGCTTCGCCAAAGACTTTATTGATTGTAATTATTCCGAAAATTTGACCCTGAAGAAAATATCCCAGGTAGCGATGCTTTCGGAAAACCACCTGTTGAGAAATTTTAATCTGGTTTTCAAAATCAGCCCTTTTCAGTACATAACACAACTAAAGATAACAGAAGCAAAGCGGCAAATTATCCTGACAGACAGAAGTGTAGCAGAGATCGCATTGACTCTCGGGTATACGAGCCTGAGCAACTTCAGCTATTACTTTAAGAGTATTGTAGGCATGTCTCCCGTTTCGCTTCGAAAAAAGGTGAGATATAGGAAATAGTTGACGTAAAGTCATGCTTCCTTTGTGCAAACTTAAAAGACATGAAAGAGGTAGGAATCCTGTTAATCACAATTATAACATCAACAGTGTTAAAAGCAAATGACATGATAGATTCTCTTAAAACACATATCAAAAATAATGAAGCTGATAAAATAATAAGTCTGATTTTAACTCATCCTGAAGTCCTGGATGAAAAGGATGAAAATGGAAGTTCGGGTTTATTGCTGATTGCATATAGTGGAATGGAAACCGCCTTTAATAAAGCAAGAGAACTCAAAAGGTCATTTACATTTGATGAGGCAATAGTATGTGGGAAAATCGAATATGTTAAAGATTCTCTTGCATCCAATAAAAGTTATGCGAACCAGTATTCGAATGATGGTTTTACACCTTTATCCCTGGCGGCATTTTTTAATCAAACGGAAATTGCAAAATTACTTCTTGAAAATGGAGCTGACCCTAACTTACACGCAACCGGTCCTTCTAAAGTGAATGCTCTTCACGCTGCAGTGGCAAAAGAAAACTATGAGTTGTGTAAGTACTTCATTGAATATGGAGTAAAAGTGAATGCCCCTCAAATGCAAAATGTTACGGCTTTGCATGCTGCTGCCCATAAAGGAAACCTGAAATTGGTAAAGCTATTGGTAGCGAACGGAGCAGAAATCAATCTTAAAATGGACAATGGGGATACAGCTATAAGCATTGCTGAAAAAGACGGTTATAAAGAAGTTAAATTGTATTTAGAGGGCATGTCAAAATAATGGATAACCAACAGGAAGTGAAGAAAGGAAAAACAACTGCTGATTTTTTTTAAACATTCCTGACAATTATCGTTTTTGTGGTTATGAAATTATAGAAGAGTATCACACTTTTGATCTTTTCAAAGATGGCGATATAGCCCGGAACCTCGAAAATAATCCTATACATTTTGAAAATGTTCTGAAAATACAGAAACAAAAAAGTTAAAAATCGAAAACAAACGGGAGGCTAATGTTGTATAAAAATAATAGCGGCTTTGGTGCTACACCAAAGTCGCTTTTTTATATTTACTATATGTTCCAAACGGAACGGAGAGTTTTTCGAATTCCGCTTTTTTACGAGGCGTTGTGGTGAATTTAAAAAGAAGCCATGAAGACAGTAAAATGGAAAATACATCTCAAATCAAGTCCTGAGTTGGTTTTTAGCTTTTTTACCTCTGCAAACGGACGTGAGAAATTCTGGGCTGAACAAGCCCGCGAGAAGGATGGGCTTATTTATTTCACTTTTCCGTGAGCATTCCCCCAAAATTAGGACAGAAACTGGAATTCTGAAAAATATTATGACAACCATCCCTATCTGACGGAAGGAGCAGCCCTATATTTAAGGGATTGCAGTGTAAAACTTGTTGGAATTGACTCACATAATATTGACAACACATCGGGGAAAACAAGACCGGTCCACACAATACTTTTGGGAGCAGAAATTTTGATAGTTGAGCATCTTTGTAACCTGAACTTACTGCCCAAAGAAGGTTTTACATTCAGTGCAATTCCGCCTAAATTCAAAGGTATCGGAACATTTCCGGTACGGGCAATGGCTAAAGTTATAAACCGAAAAGCCGGCTTATAAAAACCACTGATGCCTTTAAACCTGACCGTTTTTAAAAGAGAAGGAGTAAATTTTTAAACAGATTAGCCCCGGATACTTATTTGGAAAAAAAAGTAATAGATCGAATTCAAAACCTTAATTTAAGACACTTAACAGAAAAATCTTGAAGCCATGAAAGAACTTAGAAAAGAAGACATCAGCCAAGAAGTATTCGACCTCTACGATGACTATGCGCATAACCGTATCGGCCGCCGCCAGTTTCTGGATAAATTATCTGTTTATGCGGTAGGTGGGATAACGGTATTCTCACTGCTTAGTTTTATAATGCCCGACTATAAGAATAAGCTTCAGATAAGCCAGGACGACCCGCGGATAACCACCAATTATGTTACCTATAACTCCCCCGAGGGCGGGGGTGAGATCCGTGCCCTCCTGGCCAGGCCAGCCGATGCCAAAGGCAAGTTACCCGGGGTAGTGGTGGTTCATGAAAACAGGGGATTGAACCCGTATATAGAAGATGTTTGCAGGAGGGCAGCAGTCGCGGGCTTCCTGGCAATCGCCCCGGATGCCCTCACCCCGCTTGGCGGCTACCCTGGCAATGATGACGACGGACGGGAATTACAACGCCAGAGAGACCGCGATGAAATGCTGCTGGACTTTATAGCGGCATATGAACACCTGAATGGGCACGAAGCCTGCACAGGCAAGGTAGGGGTGGTTGGCTTTTGCTTCGGCGGTTGGATATCCAATATGATGGCCGTGAAAATTCCTGGCCTGGATGCAGCCGTTCCTTTTTACGGCGGACAGCCACCCGTTGAAACAGTAGGTAACATACAAGCTCCCCTGCTTATTCATTTCGCCGGCCTCGATACCAGGGTAAATGAAGGCTGGCCCGAATATGAAGCCGCCCTGAAGGCAGCAGGCAAGGACTATACAGCCCATATCTACCCGGCGGTGAATCATGGATTTCATAACGACACCACCCCGCGCTATGATAAGGCGGCGGCGGAACTCGCCTGGCAGCGTACTGTCGATTTTTTTAAGAAACACCTAAGCTAGCTGGCAGTATCACCGGAGTCATATTAATATGCGATTATCATTAACTAAAAAGCACTAATATCCCGCTTATGAAAAATTTTCCACTCCTCCTGATAATTTGTTTCAGTATTTTTTCCACCACGGGTTCTTATTCGCAACAGGCCGGGTCTTATACGAGTATTGTGGAGGGATATGACTGGGGCCCTGCGGTGAATAAAGTGGTCTTGTCTGTGGAGGAACCCGTAACATCGGCCACTGCGGAAAACTATGCCGTTAGTGTACAACGCTCGGTAGAAGGAGCAGACATGCAGCCCGGGGAAGCGTCCGGCGACAGGAAGGTTATTTATGCCTATGTCTCCGATGAAAAGGGAAACAAAGCGGACTCCGGAAGCCATATCACGCTGACACTTTTTGTCGGCCCTGATCATGTTCTCGGCTCCCCCATTAAATATGTTCGCCAGAACAACCGGGGCAGCAATATTTGGATCAATTACCAAATAACCATAACGGACAAAACCACTAATAAAGTCTGGAACACGGAATTAAACCGGCTAAGGCCCGGGATTGATAACTTTGATTTATCAGGTAGCTTCCGGAATAAAGATGTCAGCCTGTCTTATGGGGGTTACAGCCCGGAGGAAAAGAAAGATAAGTCTCCCTTGATTATCTGGTTGCATGGCGGGGGTGAAGGCGGTACAGATCCCAGTATTCCCCTGATTGCCAACAAGGCGTGGAATTATGCTTCAGAAGATATCCAGGCCCTCTTCGGGGGCGCCCATGTTCTGGTGCCGCAAAGCCCTACTTTTTGGATGCAGAGTGCCAGCGGGGAATACACAAGGGGGAATGAAAATGATATCTATAATGAGGCCCTGATGGCGCTTATAAGGGATTATGTTTCGGAGCATCCGGATATAGACCAAAGCAGGATTTATGTTGGGGGCTGTTCCAACGGCGGCTATATGAGTTTAAAATTGATTTTGGAGCATCCGGATTATTTTGCCGCGGGATTTATCAGTGCCCTGGCATATCATGCAGAATTCCTTACCGAGCAACAAATAAGTACTATTAAACATGTACCTATCTGGTTTGTTCATTCGGCGGATGACCAGACCACCGTACCGGAAGAAACAGTGCTGCCTGTTTATAAAAGGCTTATTGACGCGGGTGCCGAAAACGTCCACCTTTCATACTACGATCATGTCAGGGATATCACAGGGTTTTTTGGCGGCGATGATTATCACTATAACGGCCATTGGTCCTGGATCTACTCCCATGCCAACCATAGCAGGCTCGATTTTGATGGCAGCCCCGTCACTGTTGATGGCCGTCCGGCTACCCTGATGGCATGGCTTGCAGCCCAGAAAAAATAATACCTGCATTTGGGCAAGAGAAGCGGCTGACCTTGTATTTGGCAGGGCAATCACCTTATCATGCTTCACACTTTTTTGCTACCCCGGACTCCGGCGTTGCAATAATAGGGTAAAGATCATTTACATTAATTCCGGACTTTTCATTCCTGAAAAACATTAATTGGTATCTTCGGGCTTTCGCCAAATATGGAGCAAATCAACGATTTCCTGGCTGCCCTTATCCCTTTTGCGGAATGGGCCATGCTTTTGCTGGTGATCGG
>JBPPMM010000559.1:0-2522 GCA_051306075.1 Chitinophagaceae bacterium | reverse complement strand
GAGGGATCAAGGGAAAGAGCCGTATTAATATATTGCCTGGCTAGCCAGAGCATTCTGTCCGGATCTTCATAGCCGCGGAAGGAGGCCAGGAGATAAGTAACTGCCAGGCCAGAAAAAGCATTCGCAAAGTTGCTGTCCTTTACTATCGAATCACCAAATAATTCTCTTGCTATTACCAGGTCAGCCTTATTTCTTTTTTCTACTAAAAATTTTCCCCGCAGGTACAGATCGTATGCCTGCAGGTTTGATGTAGGTGTTTGATCCAGTTGCCGGGTTTCCTGAGGTGTAAGTGTAGCATTTAAAACTTCGGCTATTGATATGGCTACTTCACGCTGAATAGAAAAAATATCTTTTACATCGCGGTCATAGGAGTCAGCCCACAAGTGCTCGTCCGTAATTGCATTGATGAGCTGGGCCGTGATGCGCACTTTATCCTGCGACCGCTGCACACTGCCCTCAAGGATTACAGAAACATCTAACTCCCGGGCAATATCCTTTACCGGTTTAGGATTTTTCTTATACTGCATCACCGACGTGCGGGAAACCACTTTAAACGCCTTTATTTTGGAAAGCTGGGAAATGATATCTTCTGTAAGTCCGTCACTAAAATACTCCTGGTCCTGCACGCTGCTCATATTGAAAAAAGGCAGTACGGCTATGCTGGTTTTTGATAAGCTTTTTTGGGGAGCCACTTCTTCAACAGGCTGCCGGGGCGCCGGCTTGCTGTTTGCCGTCAGTACTTCGTAGATACGCATGGGCTCAAGGATATTCTTCAGTTTTTCATCGCGGATATATAAGCAATCGAGTCCCTGTTTATTTACAATATTCCTGTATACCATCTCGGATATATAAATGCCGCCAACAGGCGCAAGCGCCTGGATACGAAAGGCAATATTCACTACATCACCAAACACATTTTCCTGGTGAAACAGTACATCGCCCATATGAATACCAATGCGGACCGGCACTTTTGGTTCCTCATTCAAATCCGCCTGCAGCAGTTTGGCAAATTCAGCCGAATCGGTTGAACTATTGAAAAGAACCAAACAGCCATCACCATAAAATTGAATGATCTTGCCATTTAGTTCGCCTGAAATAATCTCCAGTACTTCCCGGAAATGATTGACTTTTTCGACAGCCGATTGCTCATCTTCCTGGATCATTGCTGAATAATCAACGATATCAGCAAATAAAATAGCAGCGAGTTGGTGATAAGGATCTGCCATACAATTGAAAATGGAAATGAATACTTTTTAAAATTACCAGTATGGATGGCCGGTAATTTGTTCCGGCAAAAATAACGAGTTCCCGATTGTATCTGTTATTCAATATGGCTACCTGCGGTCATTAATAAATAATGATTTAAATTGAATTTTACTCTTAAAATTTTATCACAAATTTTCCATTCTTTACTTCAACCACATTATTATTTTTTGCTCTTACAGTTCCGGTGAACCGACCTTTTGCAATGCCGGTTGAATGAACATAAGAATCAATGGTGAAGGAAACTGTACGTAAGCCTGAATTAAAAATATCTGTAAAGGTTGTGTTATCATAATATTGAAACGTAACCAGGTTGGTGGTTATATTTGACTGATCCCGGTTTAACCTTTTTCCATTTAGAAAAACGGTCATCACCAGTCCCGTATCTGCAGAACAGGTGGACGGTCCAAAAAAAGTAAATCCGCTTCGTTCAGGCGTAATGACGGGATTGGTAACTGTGCCGCATAAAAGGGAAGTATCCGTTTTGAAATTCCATGTATAAACAATAAAACCATCTTTGTTCCGGCAACCTTCACAAAAAGGGAATCCAAAAACAGGGACGGCAGAGGTATCCGTGCCGGGCACGGTGTCAATACTAACCAATGTGTCATTAGCTGGTCCGCCCTCGTAACTATATTCCTTTGCACAGCCGGAAAGACCGGCCGAAGGCATGTAAAGAATAAAAAAAATACAGGTAATATTTATAATTTTCTGAAGCACCGGCATCCCTTGATTTTGGAAAAAGCCATTTCTTAAAGGTATGAAACCGCTGGGGATAAAGCAGGTAGGCACAGGGTCAACGGTTGTATATTATATGTGAACTTCACATCAGGCATGATGCCTGCTTTTTATCTGCAAAAATATATTCCGGTGATAAATATGAATCAACTTAGTTGATCCATTAATACCTTGAATCGTGGTTCATTTCTCAGTGAATCATAATCAGGATCATGTTCTATCCAGTCTCTTTTAGCTGTGTACCCGACAATATGGGTAAACATAATGGCGGCGAGGTGGAGGTTTGAGACGTGTGAATATCAATAAATTTTTTAAAAAAAATTTCTCTCTTTTTATTAACTAAGAGTTTATTAAATAGAGCCGAAGGCCCGAAACATTTTTTAATCCCGCCTTTGGCGGGAGGTTTTAACCCGTTGCAGATATCCCGCACTTTTCAAAGAGTGCCATCGGCACGGTACATATAAGGATGAAACCACAATCTCTATATGCGACGAACCTACGGTTCTCATTATTAAACTTTC
>JBPPMM010000528.1:0-2803 GCA_051306075.1 Chitinophagaceae bacterium | reverse complement strand
AATCGGAATTCGTAAAATTTTGTAGTACTGTGTGTTTATTTTTGCTACCCCTTAAAATTGGAAAAGAAAAGAATACATATAGCATTGGTCGGCAATCCTAACAGTGGAAAAACCTCTTTATTCAATTATTTAACGGGTTTGAAACAGAAAGTGGGCAATTTTCCCGGCGTAACCATTGATAAAAAAACGGGGATTACGAATTTATCAACCGGGCAGGCGGAAATAATTGATCTACCTGGTTCTTATAGTCTTTACCCCCGCCGCCTGGATGAGTGGGTTGGCTATAAGGTGCTGCTTAACCAGGATAAAATTAAGGCGGATGTAGTAATTGCGGTGGCGGATGCCAGCAATTTAAAACGAAATTTACTTTTTTGCACCCAACTCATTGACCTCAAAATACCGGTCGTCATTGTATTAACAATGATGGACATAGCTGGCAGAAAAGGAATAAAAATTGATATTCCCGAACTCGAACGTGAATTAGGCGTTCCGATTGTAGCCGTAAATACCAGGAAACAGAAAGGTATTGCACAATTAAAAAAAGCAATAGAACAAACCGCACAGGGTTTATATAAGCCCCCTATTAATGATTTTATTGATAATAAAGCTTTCGCTTCCGTGGCGATAGAAGAGCTTCAACTACAATTACCACATTTAAGCGATTATACCGCCATACATTACCTCATTCATCATGAGTCGTTCGGTATTAGTGAATCTATGCAAACGACGATTGAAAGTATAGAGCAAAAAAACAAATTCAATCCAACCAAAACACAAGCGGAAGAAATATTACAGAGGTATAGTCGAATTAAACATATCATGCAGCTGGCCGTATCAGAGCCGGACCCCTTACAAAAATCCTTATTCACGGAAAAATTAGATAATATTTTGTTGCACCGTCGCTGGGGGTACCTGATCTTACTTTCTGTGCTTTTTATATTATTTCAAAGTGTATTTTTCCTGGCCAGTTTTCCAATGGATTGGATTGATAACGGCTTTGCTATAGTAAGTGGGTGGCTTTTTTCAGTATTGCCTGATAGTAGTTGGACGGACTTGTTCATCAATGGTATAGTAGCCGGCCTTAGCGGCATAGTGATGTTTGTTCCCCAAATTGCCATTCTTTTTGGATTAATTACGATCCTGGAAGACTCGGGATATATGGCCCGTATCAGTTTTCTTACCGACAGGCTCATGAGAAGTGTGGGACTGAATGGTAAGAGTGTAATGCCGATGATAAGCGGTTTTGCCTGCGCTATTCCTGCAGTAATGAGTGCAAGAAATATTGAAAACCGGAAAGAAAGATTGCTGACCATTCTGATCACTCCATTAATGAGTTGCTCAGCCAGACTCCCGGTTTATGCCATTCTTATAGGTTTGGTTATCCCTAATAAATATCTGTTTGGATTTATTGGTTTACAAGGGCTGGTTATGTTGGGATTATATTTTATCGGATTCGCAATGGCATTAGTCGTATCCTATGTTGCAAAATGGTTTATCAAAATAAATGAGAAAAGTTTTTTTATTCTTGAATTACCGGTTTATCGTTCGCCACGCTGGAAAACTGTATGGCATACAATGTGGAGCAAGGCTAAAATTTTTGTAGTGGATGCCGGAAAAATAATAATGGTAATTAGCCTTATATTATGGGCTCTTAGTTCTTATGGGCCCAAAGAGAAAATACATGCTGCTGCTTTGCATTATGAACAAGCGCTTGCCAGACCGGGAGCTGATACTGTCAATATAGAAAATGAATATGGCAATGCTAAATTAGAAAATTCTTATGTGGGCTTGCTGGGCAAAGCGATAAAACCTATCATTCAACCGCTGGGATACGATTGGAAAATTGGAATTGCCCTTGTTACCTCCTTTGCAGCAAGAGAAGTTTTTGTTGGCACTATGGCTACTTTATATAGTGTAGGTGACGATAAAAACAAGGGCCCGCTCAGGCAAAAAATGAAAGCAGCAGTGCGACAAGACGGCAGTCCGGTATATTCACTGGCAACCGGGGTCTCTTTAATGTTGTTTTATGTTTTTGCCATGCAATGTATGAGCACCCTTGCAATTGTAAAAAGAGAAACCAGGACATGGAAGTGGCCGATCATTCAATTGATATATATGACGGGGCTTGCATATATAATAAGTTTGATTGCATATCAACTATTAAAATAGCGATTTATTTATTCTGTTTCCATTTATCATCAGGTTCAAAATAATTCCATAAAAGTTTTGATACTTTTTTTGAAAGTTGCCAGGCTTCATTACCAGGAAGCCAGCTTTGATCCTTATTATTTTTGGTAAAAAGACAAAAGATATAAGGATGATGAGGGGCATTAACAAGAAGCACTTCACTGCGAACTGCATCTACTGCACCATTTTTACTGAAAACTTGTATATAAGGCGGAACCTGGGATAGGGCCCGATCATCCCAGTAGTTTCTACCAAGAAATCGAAGCATATGGTCACATGCTTCAGCAGAAAATATTTTGTGGCGGTAAATCATTTCAAATAAAGTTGCCATTTCTCTTGGAGTGGTTTGGCCCCAACCATAAACTGCCCAATTATCCCCCCTGCCCGGAGTTCTTGAATTAACCCGGGTTTGTGCTAGTCCTAAATTATCCATAATGGAATTGATACTGGAGCCGGTACCAGCCAATTGTTGAAGCCAGAGACTTGCGGTATTGTCGCTCATTGTCAGCATAAGCAAGATAAGTTTCTTCAAATATATTTTTTCTCCATCTTTAAAGGACCCAAGAATATCCTCGCCTGCATACAGCATGGAATCTTTATAAATAAGTACAGAATC
>JBPPMM010000485.1:0-2256 GCA_051306075.1 Chitinophagaceae bacterium | reverse complement strand
GATTGTTTTCCATTTTCTTTTGGTAATTATTTAAGCTGCCATAGTTGCCAAGGTTTGCATTATCGTCTTCTGTTTTCGTTTGTTGTTGTTACTTTTTCATGCAGGAATGTAAATGTTGAATGTAGTTCCTTTCTTTAGCTCGCTTGTTGCCGTAATAAATCCATGGTGGTTTTCAATTATTTTTTTTACGATGGCAAGTCCAATGCCTGTGCCTGCGTATTCATCTTTATCGTGTAATTTTTGGAATACTTCAAATATTTTTTCAGCAAATTCTTTTTCAAATCCGATGCCGTTGTCAGAAATAGTGATGTGGCAATATTCTTTTTTCGGTGGAAGGTTTGCAATATTTAGGCTACTGAATCGAATGTTTTTGCTTTCTATTATTATATGCGGCGGTATGTTGGGATTTGAAAACTTGAGTGCGTTGTCAATGAGGTTGTGCATGAGCTGTCGAAACTGGAAGGGAATAATTTTTACTTCGCAAATTTCTTTTACTTCTATGGTTGCATGCTTTTCTGCAATGGCTTCTTTAAATTCTTTTTTTACCTCTTCAATAATTTTGTTCAGGTCGGTGGTTACAAATTTTCTGTCTGCTGTGCTTAAACGGGAGAAGGTGAGTAAATCCTGAATGAGTGTTTGCATCCGTTCTGCTGCATTCTGCATCAGGCGGAAATAATTTTTTCCGTTATCGGATAAGTTTTGATTTTCTTTTTCCAATATTCTCTCTGCCATGATACGGATTTTTCGCAATGGTTCTTGTAAATCGTGACTGGAAACATACGTGAATGCCTCTAATTCTTTGTTCATTTTTTTAAGCTCTTCGTTGGCTTCCGATAACTCCAGTGTTCTTACTGCCACCGCATGCTGCAGTCCTTCTTTTTGTTCTTTCTGCTCATGAATATCTGTATTGCTGCCCACCCACATTACTATTTTTCCATTTTTATCTCGGACGGGTACAGCCCTGCTCAAATGCCATCTGTAGTCGCCTTCCTTATTTTGAATGCGACACTCCATGTCGAAAACATCGCCTGTGGCAACAGAATGTTTCCAATTATTTACCGTGGGTTCTAAATCATCGGGGTGCATGGCTTTTTCCCAACCCCAGTCCCTTAATTCTTCAAACGTTAGCCCTGTATCATCGAGCCATTGTTGGTTGAAGAAGATAACATTGCCATCTTTATCAGCGTTTGTTATTTTTTGAGGCATAGAATTTGTCAGCACTCTAAATTTAAGTTCACTTTCTTCTATTATCAATTTTGCCTTTACAACTTCTGTAACCTCATAGCCAAAACCCAAAATGGAATAGATTTTTCGATTTTCATCAAACATCGGTTGGTAGCTAAAATTGAAGTAGCGCAACTCAGGTGTTTGGCCTTCTTCACGAGCAAATGTGGATGGAATATCGTAACCAATATAGGTTTCTCCCGTGTTATAAATCGTATCCAAAAGCGTGTCAAAACCTTGGCCTTCCATTTCGGGTATTGCTTCTAAGAAAGGCTTACCTTTTAATATACGGTTCCCAAATAGTTGCTGGTATTTCTTATTTACTAATGTATACACATGGTTTGGGCCTTCGAGCGTACATGCCACATATGGGGCATTCATGAGCATCTCTTCATGCATAATAACCTGCGCTTCAATTCTTTTTCGGGCAACCACCAAGTCGGTGATTTCATGCGCTAAAACCATAATGCCTGAGATGGTACCATCCACTTCGCGTAGTGGCTCGTATACAAATGTTACGTACGCATTTTCCAATTGTCCCCTACGCAATAATGTAACAGGAAGCTCGGTTCCTACAAATTTCTGTCCTGTTGTATACACGCCATTTACGAGTGCTTCAAAGCCTTGACCCTCAAGCTCTGTGAGTACTTCAAAAATAGGCTTGTGTAGTACCTGAGCCTCTGTTCTACCCCAAAATTCCAGCATTCCCGCGTTGACAGTCTCGACCACATATTTTTCTCCACGTATTACACATATAGCGACTGGTGCCTGTTGAACTAATTGTCTGAAACGTCCTTCGCTTTCCCTGATTTTCAAATTCAATGTTGCCTGTGGGGTTACCTCGCTGGCAATCACGGCCACACCTTCTATTTCTCCATTTATATTGCGTTGTGCCTGGTAGACATAAGTGTAATACAGTACTTCCAATTTTCCATTACGAACGAGGCTAACGGGTGCTTCATAAGCATGAAAAGGGATACCTGTTTTATATACATCGGATAAGATTTTATCAAAACCCTGTTCAATTATTTC
>JBPPMM010000482.1:0-13843 GCA_051306075.1 Chitinophagaceae bacterium | reverse complement strand
GAAATAATTGTTTCAGTTGAAAAATTAAATCCTCCGATAGATAAATTTTCGGGAAGTGCAACAGTAATGTATAAGGCTGAGTTTTAGTTTGTACGCCAGGATAAACAATAGGTTTGAGCAAAGTCACATGCTATTCCACTAATAAATGAATGTATTCGATCGGCAAGAGTAAACATCTTCAATTACTGACCCAAGCCGCTACAGAACAGTGCCTAAAACTTAGCTTAAGAAACGAAAGACAGAAATGATAATACTTTTTATTAAAAATTTTGTTACAATAAAATTTTTGATGAATGGGCCCCGTTATAATAGATACAGTCAATCATACAATAACTATTTTTGCATATTATTGCAGGTAATAAAATCAGCAGGTGAAACAGGTATATCATATCATATCAAATAAAAATATTGATTCTACAAACCAGGTTTTGTCGATCAGAATTGGAGAAAGACATTTTGGTTTTGCTATTACTTCTGAAAATGCCTCAGAATTGTATAAGTTATCCTGGTACACAAATACGGTAATAGAGGAGGAGGCTTTAAAAGAAATATATGGGAAACACCCGGAACTCCGTTTGTCGTACCACAACATTTTTATTTGTTATGATTACCCGCAGAGTGTAATGATTCCGCTGAGCCAATATAAACAGGATGAAGCAAAGCTTATGCTGCAAACCATGTTTGGAATTAGCGGAAAGGATGCCGTAGTTAACGAACCGGTACCAGGATGGCAAATACATAATGTTTACGCTGTCCCCAAAGAAGTGTACGACTGGACTTACCAGCAATTTCCTACCAGCAATTACTGGCATACCTATACCATTGGAATAAAAAATATAGTATTGACGGATTTTGAGGGATCCATCGAAGCAGACTTTCGTTCAGATGATTTTTCATTCGTTGTTACGCGGGGTAATAAATTGTTACTGACTCAAACCTTTCCTTATTCTACGCCAGCAGATTTTATTTATTATTTACTGGATACCTGCAGGCAATTCTCACTTTCCCAGGAAACGGTCCGCATCTATTTGTCAGGGCTCATTGATAAAGATTCTTCCCTTTACGAGGAACTACGGCAATATTTTTTGCATGTCCATTTCCGGATGTCCGAATGGAAAATTTCAGCAGAAGAAGAGCAGCGATATCCTGCACATTTTTTTACTTCTCTTAATGATCTGGCCAAATGCGTATTGTAGGCGGAGAACATGGCGGACGCAAATTTAATCCGCCTTCCAGGATGCCTTATACAAGACCCACCACTGATATTGCGAAAGAAGGTCTTTTTAATGTTTTACAACATTCTCTTACTATTGAAGATTTAAAAACACTGGATCTGTTCGGTGGTACAGGCAGCATCAGTTATGAACTGGCGTCCAGGGGAGCAATTGATTTGACCATTGTGGAAAAAGACAATGTGATGCATGAATTTATCAAAAAAACCAGTGCACAATTAAGGATTGAAGATTTAAAAGTGGTGAAAATGGATGTCTTTAAGTTTATTTTGCAATGTGCTGAAAAGTTTGATTTTATTTTTGCGGGTCCTCCATATGCTTTATCAACTATTGACGACTTGCCGCCCCTCATTTTTGAAAAACAATTACTTAATCCGGGAGGATGGTTTGTCCTGGAGCATACCCCCAGAAATGATTATAAGAGCCACTCCCATTATAAAATGGAAAAAAATTACGGCACAACTATTTTTTCAATTTTTGTTAATAAGGATATTTGATTTCTCATAGGAAGAAAATTTGAAATGCTTTTCAGGTATTCAAAGGTCAAATGACAATAAAGGACTTATGCAAAAACACCAGGCAAGAAAACTTTACAGGGAAAAACGACTGGCACTTACGGAGAATGAAAAGATAAAGTTGGATGATCTTTTGCTTATTCAATTTCAATCTGCAGCACTGCCCTTTATTGACAATTTGCTCACCTACTGGCCAATTGAAGAAAATAACGAGCCTGATACTCATTTATTCACTGAATTTCTAAAATTCAGAAATCCTGAAATGAAAGTGTGCTATCCCGTTTCTGACTTTGCCAATAACACTATGGTTGCTGCCGTTTCGGACATTGATACTCCTTTTATCAAAACAGAATTAAATATCTTCCAACCCCAGAGTCATCATTTTTTGCCGGCTGTGGAAATAGATATGGTTTTTGTGCCCCTGCTGTCTTTTGACAAGAAAGGTTTTCGGATAGGATATGGTAAAGGGTTTTATGATAAATGGCTTGTCAAATGCCGCCCTAATTGCATAAAAGTTGGCTTTAGTTATTTTGAGCCAATGGAAGCTATTGAGGGTCTCCACGAATTTGACCTACCTTTAGATCTTTGTATCACTCCGCAAAACACGTATGTTTTTTAATTTTTTTCTCAAATCTTTTCGCATCTTATTGTTACCATTTGCGTTGCTCTATTGGTTGTTGATCACTATTCGCAACGGTATGTACAATAAGAAAATTCTTCGTAGCACAACTTTTGCTTTTCCCCTGGTATGTGTCGGGAATCTTTCTGTGGGTGGTACAGGAAAGTCACCCATGGTTGAATACCTTGTCGGGCTACTTAAAGAGCAATTTAAAGTAGCAACACTTAGCCGGGGATATAAGCGGAGAACAAAAGGATATACTCTTGCCGATAAAAATTCGGATGCATTGGATATTGGGGACGAGCCTATGCTTTTTCACAACAAATTCCCTGATGTGCCGGTAGCAGTAGGTGAGGAAAGATTGTATGCCATCCCCATGTTATTGCATGACAGGCCGGAAACGGAGGTCATAATTCTTGATGATGCCTTTCAACACCGCTCCATCAGGGCGGGTATGAACATTTTACTTACGGATTATAATAATTTATTTACCCGGGATTTTTACTTGCCTACGGGAGATCTCCGTGATCTGAAATCAGAATATAAAAGAGCGCAAATAATAGTGGTTACAAAATGCCAGCCGGACCTTTCTGAAAGGGAAAAGAAAAAAATAATAAATGAAATCAATCCTCAACCTGGTCAATTTTTGTTTTTTACTTCTATTAAATATGGGCAACCGTACCACATTTTTACCAAAGTGGATTTTTCCCTATCAGTGAACCTGGAGATCCTCCTTGTTTCTGGCATAGCGAACCCACGTCCTCTTGAAAATATGCTTAATGAAAATTGCAAAGCATATCATCTTTTACAGTTTCAGGATCACCGGATATTTACAAGAGAAGATTTGAAGGAGATCAGGAAAAAGTTTTTTGGTATCAGTTCGGCTGATAAAATTATTCTTACAACTGAAAAAGATGCAGTACGTTTAGAAAAATTCAGAAGTGAAATAGAAGACTGGCCGGTGTACGTGATCCCGGTTCGGCATCATTTTTTGTTTAATGAAGAAAACAGGTTCAGCAGACTCGTTATAGATTTTATAACGGAAACAAGGACAGCAAAAGAAAAATTAATTTATGGGTAAAGGAAATATAGGAAAGAAAAAGCAAAAGCGTAATTCAGATGCAGCCGGTAAAACTGTAAAAGGTAAATTAGATATTACCCGTTCGGGTATGGGTTTTGTCATTGTTCCTGAACAGGAAACAGATATCCTGATCCGGCCTACTGATTTTAACACGGCCATGCATGGCGATACAGTAAGGGTTCGTATTAAAAATGGCTACGGGCGCCGCATGCAGGGAGAGGTGATTGATGTGCTGGAAAGAAAGCGGACCGAATTTATCGGACACCTGCAAATGAATACTGACTTTGCTTTTTTTGTAATGGATACAGATAAGCCCATGCCTGATCTGTTTATTCCATATGGTTCTATTAATAGCGCAAAAGATAAGGACAGGGTTATAGTAAGACTGGTGAGATGGGAAAAGGGAGATAAGCGTCCTATAGGTGAAGTAGTATCCATATTGGATGCTGAAAACACCAATGACGCGGCAATGAAGGAGATCCTGTTGGAAAATGGTTTTCCACTTGAGTTTCCTGATGATGCACTGGAAGTGGCTGCACGAATTCCCGATACAATCAGCCAGGAGGATATCAAAAAACGACATGATGTTCGTGAACAGCTTACGTTCACTATCGATCCTGTTGATGCAAAAGATTTTGATGATGCCATCTCGGTAAAAATTTTAAAAGACGATCTGTATGAGATCGGCGTTCATATAGCAGACGTTAGTCATTATGTAGAACCGGAAAATCCTTTGGACAAGGCAGCATATCAAAAGGCTACTTCTGTCTATTTACCTGATCGTGTCAATCCTATGTTGCCGGAACATATTTCAAATGTGCTCTGTTCCTTAAGACCAAATGAAGACAAGCTTACATTCTCTGCTATTTTTCACATTACTTCAAAAGCAGAAGTTAAACAATTCTGGTTGGGAAAAACGGTGATTCATTCAAACCGGCGGTTTACCTATGAAGAGGCGCAGGATATTATTGAAACAAAGAATGGCGATCATTCAGAAGAAATTCTATTGTTAAATGATCTGGCCCAGAAAATGCGGAAGAAAAGATTTAATAAGGGAGCTATCAATTTTTCTTCCCAGGAAGTAAGGTTTAAATTGGATGAAAAAGGAGATCCGGTTGGCATCATGATTAAAGAGAGTAAAGAGTCACATCAACTGGTAGAAGAATTTATGCTGTTGGCAAATCGCTATGTTGCTGAGAATATTTCCAAAATAAAAGTGAAGGGAAAGCCATTGCCTTTCCCATATAGAATACATGATACTCCGGATGAAGAAAAATTGCTGCCGTTTATAGCTTTCGCCAATAAGTTCGGGCATAAATTTGATTCATCTACTCCGGAAGCCATTGCTGCTTCCTTTAACCAATTACTCAAAGATGCCCACGGAAAACCAGAACAGCATGTATTGGAACAATTGGGAATAAGAACCATGGCAAAAGCAAAATATACAACAGAAAATGTGGGTCACTATGGGTTGGGTTTTGAACACTATTGCCATTTCACTTCTCCTATACGGCGCTATCCTGATGTAATTGTGCATCGCATACTCCAGGAAACGTTGGAAAATAAATTTATAGTTGATAAGAAGCTGGAAGAAAAATGTAAGCATTGCAGTGAAAGGGAACGTGCTGCCATGGAATCCGAAAGAGCGGCCAATAAGTACAAACAGGTTCAGTTTATGAGAAATTACCTGGGAGAAGATTTTGACGGGGTAATAAGCGGTGTTGCCAGTTTTGGCTTTTGGGTGGAAACAATTGACCATAAATGCGAGGGACTGGTTAGTGTAAATAGTTTGCTGGAATATGATGAGTTCAGGCATTTTGAATCTGATTATAGCCTGGTGGGTATGCGTAGTGGAAGAAAATTCAGAATGGGTGATAAGGTAAGAATAAAAGTGGCGGCTGCCAATTTGATTAAACGGCAGTTGGATTATGAATGGGTGCCAGTCAGCGATCCTGTTATTACAGGTGTGGAGGAAATGGAAAAACCTAAAGGAAAAAAGAAACGATAAATCATTTTCATTTTTAAGTTCATGCATTCATTTGAACAACTCTCAGACCAATTTGCTGATTATTTTAACCTGCGTCGTTTTCCGGCAGAACCCGCAACCCTTTATGAGGCCAGTGAATATTTTTTGAAAATGGGCGGTAAAAGAATCCGTCCTGTTCTTTCTTTAATGGGTAATGAGCTATTTGATGATATAAAACCAGATGCCTGGAATGTAGCCACTGCAATTGAGTTGTTTCACAATTTTACATTGATTCACGATGATATTATGGATAAGGCCCCATTGCGAAGGGGTATGGAAACAGTTCATAAAAAATATAACGAGAATACGGCCATTCTTGCGGGAGATGTTATGCAGGTGGCAGCTTACGAACATCTCAATAAAGTGCATACCGCCTTTCTTCACCAGGTGCTCACCATTTTTAATAAATCCGCAAGGGAAGTTTGTGAAGGCCAGCAAATGGATATGGATTTTGAAAAGAGGGAAAAGGTGGGACATGAGGAGTATCTTAAAATGATAGATCTGAAAACTTCTGTGCTACTTGCCGCCAGTTTAAAAATGGGTGCTGTCCTTGGTGGTGCGGGTGAAAGGAATCAAAATCTTTTGTATGAGTTTGGACGTAACCTGGGGCTGGCCTTCCAGGTACAGGATGATTACCTGGACGCCTTTGGTGATCCTGAAAAATTTGGTAAACAAGTAGGGGGTGATATTTTATCTAATAAAAAAACCTTTCTTATTATTCATGCCCTGGAGTTTGCCTCTGCATCGCAGCAAAAAGAATTGAAGGAACTTATAAAATCAAATGAAACTGATAAAGTGCAAAAGGTATTGCAATTGTTCAGGGATTGCAAAGTTGATGATTGGGCGTTGCAATTAAAAAACCAGTTTCTCGACCAGGCATTTAATCATTTGGAAGATATAGCTGTGTTATCTGTGCGAAAGGAACCATTAAAGCAACTTGCCTTATTTCTGGTTAGGCGGGAACATTGATATTCTTTTTTTTAAAAAGAGATTAAATTTCTTCATCATTTTTTTCCCTATTTTAAAGCCTTCAAATATTAAAGGAATGCCTCATTCTTTGTTTCGGAAAAAATCAATTTCATCTATTCTGCGTGATGCCGAGCAAGGCCTGGTTGACGGGCATGGAGCCGGCTTAAAAAAAGTGCTGGGAGTAAAAGACCTGACAGCTTTAGGTATCGCCGCCGTAATAGGAGCCGGAGTCTTTAGCAGTATTGGTAAAGCTTCTTACGATGGCGGACCGGGTATCGTCTTTCTTTATGTATTTACGGCGGTGGCTTGTGGATTTGCTGCTTTGTGTTATGCAGAATTTGCTTCAACTGTTCCTGTTTCCGGAAGTGCATATACCTATTCTTATGTAGCCTTTGGAGAAATCTTTGCCTGGATCATCGGTTGGGACCTCCTTATGGAATATGCTATCGGAAATATTGCTGTTGCCATTTCATGGAGCGATTATTTTACCCGTTTGATGGATGGGTTTCATTTGCACATTCCCGATTGGCTAACGATGGATTATTCATCCGCCCATTCAGGATTTAAAGAAATTTCAGCCTCACTGGCTGGTGGAGAGGTATTACAAAATCTTGATGTTAATCTTGTTTCGAGATACAGCGCTTGGATAGAATCTCCACAATTATTTGGGTTAAATCTCATTATGGATTTGCCTGCTTTATTGATTGTTCTGATCATTACTATAATTGTATTCAGGGGCATCAGGGAGTCAAGAAATGCAAGTAATTTCCTGGTAGGTCTGAAACTGGCTGTTGTATTTCTCGTTATTGTAGTTGGCGGATTTTATGTAAATCCGGAAAATTGGTCTCCGTTTTCTCCTAATGGAATGGAAGGGATTCTAAAGGGTGTGTCAGCCGTATTTTTTGCCTACATCGGTTTTGATGCCATATCTACTACGGCAGAGGAATGTAAGAATCCGCAAAGAGATTTACCAAGAGGGATGATCTATTCTCTTATCATTTGCACAATATTATATGTTTTGCTTGCTTTGGTTTTAACCGGCATGGTCAATTATAAATTACTCAATGTTGGTGATCCCCTGGCCATGGTATTCGATGCGAAGGGACTGAAATGGATTGCCGGCATCGTAGCCGTGAGTGCTGTATTTGCTACAGCCAGTGTATTGCTTGTTTTTCAATTAGGCCAGCCAAGAATTTGGATGAGCATGAGCCGTGATGGTTTACTTCCCAAAATTTTTTCCCGTATTCATCCACGTTTTGGCACACCGTCTTTTTCTACTATCCTGACGGGATTTGCAGTAGCCATCCCGGCACTTTTTCTTAATCTGGATGTGGTGATAGCGCTAACAAGTATCGGAACCTTATTTGCCTTTGTATTAGTGAGCGGAGGGGTACTGGTGTTGCAAAATCAACCTGACCGGCCTCAAAGCCGCTTTAAAGTGCCATATATCAATGGTAAATATATTGTACCGGTCTCACTGGTTGCCTCGATGATTTACATTGGCGTTAGTTTCCCTGGCTATTACCCGGGTTTGTTCAAATTGGAAACCTTGCCCATGGTAGGGTTTTTTGTAATAGCCATTATTGTCTCCGTGTATTCTTATCTTAAAAACTTTTCACTGATACCGGTTTTAGGAATGCTTAGTTGCTTTTACCTGATGGCCCAGGAAAGTCATACCAATTGGTTTCGTTTCCTTATATGGCTTGTACTGGGATTAATTATTTATTTTCTGTATGGATATAGCCACAGTAAACTTTCAAAAAAAATTTAATACGCATATCTACAGGCAGCAGGTAATATTAATAACAACAATCTCCCGGCAAGACATTCCCGGGTATTAATAATACTTATCGTAATTCATCATCAAATCGGCTAGCTGCCAGCTTCCTCTTGTTATCTTTGCCCGATGAAATATCAACTGGGTGATATCGTGCTGCTCCTTCATTCAAATGAAGAAGGAAGAATCGTGGATTTTATAAATGAAAAAATGGTGATGATTGATGTAAGTGGTGTCCGTTTTCCCGTTTATATGGACCAGATCGATTTTCCTTATTTCAGGAATTTTTCCCAAAAAAAAATAGTAACTACTACAAAGCAAAAGAAGTATATCGATGATATTAAGAAAGAAAAACCAGCTTTAGCGGAAAAGGTTATTGATGGCGTTTGGCTAACTTTTTTGACGGTGATGGATACCGACGAGTTTGATGATATAATTGTGAAAGAATTAAAAGTGCACCTTATCAACCGAACAGAATCTGCATACAAATTCAAATACAAACTTGTATTTTTTGGCGAAACCGAGTTTGAATTAAAAAACCCCATAAATCCATTCGAAGATTTTTACCTGCATGATATCCCTTTTGCTGATCTTAATGATAATCCCGTTTTTGAACTGGAATTTTTACTGCTTCATCCCGACAAGAAAAAAGCAGATTTTTATGAATCTTCTTTGAAATTAAAGGCGAAGCAGTTATTTGCGAAAATAGAAGAAGTAAAAGAAAAGAACCTGGCTACTTTTTCATACAAACTTTTTGACCAATATCCGGATAAGCTCTTTAAGGATAAACTGGAACTGGATAACCTGGTTGCAAAAGGTTATAAGGTTTATAATGCAAAGGAAGCCCGGCAGCATTTAGAACCACCACGCAGCGTAATAGATCTGCATGCTGAAAAGCTTACAGATGACTGGCGAAACCTCAGCAATTACGAGATTCTAAGTTTGCAATTACGAACCTTTGAAAAATACTACGAACTTGCTCTTGCTCACTTGCAGCCATCTTTGATTGTAGTACATGGTTTAGGCACCGGAAAACTACGGGATGAAATACATGATATGCTCCGGTTACGAAAAGAAGTAAAATCCTTTGTCAACCAATATCATTCACAGTTTGGCTATGGTGCAACAGAGATTTTTTTTCAATATTGACCGTCAGGTGGAAATATAATATTCCGGGTTTTCAACTTCTAATTGAAACTTGCTTTCATCCTGTTAATCTGGTGTTTTTCATCAAAAGATTTTAACTTCAGTATCAGACCCTGGTTTTATAATTGAAATCTGGTTGGTGGGTAGTCATTATTATAATTGAAAAATGGTATGAAACATAAAAGAAGAATTATTTTTTTATGCATTGCAATGAGCTCGGTTCAATTATTTTTTCCCGCCTGTAAAAGTATTCCAAAAAACATTTCTGATACGGTAATTGCTGTCGTTCCGCCTGGTATTCTATCTTTTCTTACAACAAGAGATGGAAATTTTGAAGTTTATTCTATGACATCTGATGGTAAAAATGTAGTCAACCTGACCAATAATAAGGCATTGGATTTCTGGTCATCCTGGTCACCTGACGGGAAATTTATTTTGTTTTATTCTAACCGGGATGGCAACAATGAAATTTACAGGATGGATTTTGATGGCACCAACCAGTTTAATCTTTCTAACCATCCCTCAGATGATAATTTGCCATCATGGTCACCAGATGGAAAAAGAATAGTATTTACGTCTACCAGGGATCATAAAAGCAGGGAGATATATGTCATGGATGCTGATGGTAACAACGTCATCCGAATGACAACTAACGAAGTTTTTGAAGAAGTTCCTACCTGGTCACCAAATGGCAGATCCATCTTATTTACCCGTCAAATCAAAGAGAAAGGCGACACATCGCATGCAGCAAATGGGGAAATATTTATTATGAATGCTGAAAGTGGAAATGAAAGAAGATTAACAAACAGGCAAGGGTATGATTCAGGTGCTAAATTTTCTCTTGATGGTAAAAAGATTGCATTTTATGGGCAGACTGAGGAAAAAAATTTTGAGATATTTCTGATGAACCCTGATGGTTCCGAAATCGTTAATCTTACGAATGATATATTAGAAGATTATTCCCCTGCCTGGTCTCCAGACGGGCAGTGGATTTCTTATACTAGTGGAAATCCAAGCCAATATGATGTTTGGTTGATACATATAAAAACCGGGAAAAAGATCCGGTTGACTAGTGAGCCAAAAAGAAATGAAACGCCTGTATGGCGACCGAATTGAAAATATTTTGCAGCACTTCCCGCATAACAACTAAAAAATTCATTTTGATAAAAGATAGTTTATGAAACACCTGATTTATTCATTTACGTTTTTACTTGTTTTTGCCTTTTACACGAAACAGGGTTTATGTCAACTGAACCCGGCGGTTGAACAAAAAAAATCGTTTGGTTCACTACCCCGAAGTCTTCCGGAAGAAGAAGGAGTTTCTTCTGAAAGGATTCTCAATTTTTTAATTGCTGCTGAAAAGAGCAAAACAGAATTCCATAGTTTTATGATGCTCCGTCATGGAAAAGTGATAGTAGAGGGATGGTGGAAGCCGTATGCGCCGGATCTAAAGCATACCATGTATTCTTGCAGCAAGAGTTTTGTGGCCACTGCCATTGGATTTGCAATTAATGAAAGCCGGTTGACAGTTAATGATAAGGTTATTTCCTTTTTTCCGGACGATCTGCCCGATTCAATCAGCGATAATTTGTCGGAGCTTACTGTAAAAGATCTGCTTAGCATGGCAGTTGGTCAAGAACCGGAGCCAACCCGTTCAATTGTAAGCGGGGACAGCAATTGGGTAAGATCTTTCCTTGCACTGCCTGTAATGCACAAACCCGGAAGCAAGTTTTTGTATAATTCAATGGCCACCTATATGCTTTCGGCAATAGTGCAAAAACTTACCGGGCAGAAGGTGATTGATTATCTAAAACCGCGATTGTTTGATCCTTTAGGAATTGAGGAAATGGATTGGGAAGTAGATCCGAGGGGCATTAATACGGGAGGATGGGGCTTAAGAATAAAAACAGAAGACATGGCAAAGTTCGGCCAGTTATTTCTTCAAAATGGTAAATGGGATGGTGAGCAGATTTTACCTGCTAACTGGGTTAAAGAAGCCTCCACAATCAAGATCATTCAACATCCTGAGTATTCACAGGAAAAGAGAGATTCAAGCGATTGGGAACAGGGATATTGTTACCAGATGTGGCGCTGTCGTCATAATGCTTACAGGGGTGACGGAGCATTTGGGCAGTTTATTATTGTGATGCCGGAACAAGAAGTAGTTATTGCAATAACTGCGGAAACACCCAGTATGCAGGAAGAGATAAACCTGGTTTGGGAATATTTATTGCCCGGCATGCATACAAGTCGGTTACCTGTCAACAATATTACTGCTTCCAGGCTTCAGCAAAAGTTGTCTTCGTTGGCACTTCCATTGTCGGTTAATACACTTCCATCCAAGGTAGAAAAATTATTTAATAAAATTTATGTATTAGAGCCGAATGAAAAAAATTTTCAAAGTTTGTCATTCAACTTTGGTAACAGCATATGTAATCTAAATTTAGTGGCAGACAGTACAGAATATTCATTGTCGTTTGGAGCAGGCAAGTGGCAATCAGGAGAAACAACAAAACGGGGACCCTACCTGGTTGCAGGGGCCAAAGCCAGTTATGTCGGACTGCCTCCACTCAGAGTAGCCGGATCCTATACATGGAAGGATAAACAGACATTGGAACTAACACTGCGGTATATTGAAAGCCCGCATACAGAGAAATTGATCTGCCGTTTTTTAGAAAACAATATTTCAGTTGATGTTGAAAACAGTATGGATGCTGGTAAAACGAAAATGAAAATGCAGGGCTCAGCCAAAGAATAATAATGTTTTACTAACGCCTTGTTACCTTTGTATAGTCTTCTTTGAAATAATTGCTACAAGCCGGGTTATCGCTTTGCTGCCATTGGCGGTAGGGAGGAAAGTCCGGACAGCGCAGAGCAATGCACCGGTTAAGAGCCGGGTATGAACGCCGAGCCTGACGAGGTGTTTGTAACAGACAGTGCCACAGAAAATAACTGCCCCGTATTCTTCACAATGAAGGTGAAAGGGTGAGGGTGAAAACGTGAGGTAAGAGCTCACGACTGAGGGTGGTGACATCATCAGAGGGTAAACCTTGCATGCTGAAATGCCACATAGGTCAACGCTTGAGGGCTGCTCGTCCGAAGTTGATGGGTAGGCAGATTGATCTCAACAGTAATGTTGAAGACAGATAAATGATAGCCGCCTGCTCGGTCAATACGCGATGCAGGAACAGAATCCGGCTTACAGGCTTGTAGTAAATGTAACAGGATGCCGGTCTTTTACTTTAAAGTAATTGACCGGCATCACCATTATAATACTTAGACAAACAGAAAAAATAAATAAGGGATTCAGATATTCATATTCCCGATGTAGCCTCCAGCTTCCATCAGCCAGGCAATACCCAGATGCACAAGAAGCCCTCCATAAATAGATTGAGTATGATAAGAGATTATTCCAAGTAGCATACCTCCAAAATAAGAACTTATGCATTCAGCCATTGGTTTTCCAAAATGAATAGTGCAATAAAAACATGCCATGGGTAGGATAGCATCTTTGCCAACCCATTTCATAAATCCAATGACGAGGAACCCACGAAAGAATAATTCGATCGTAAAAAAGTCACTTCCATAGGAAAGCTGGAAAAGCAATTTATAAAACCAACCCGGATCTGAATTTTCCGGTAAAGGAAGTATCATTTTCATTTTAGGATAGGTGGATAAAAAATCGTGTTGCGTTGATGCTGCTGCTATTAAAGGCACCATGATCAACAACAAAATAAAATAAGGACTATAATTTATCTTTTTTACTGAAAGCCCATACAGTGGATCTCTTTTATTAAACAGCTCCTTACAAATTATTAAAATGGAACCAATTATTATTAAGCGGAACGGCCAGTAGGCAATAACATTCCAATAGTCATTCCAATGACGGTCGAAGGAAATGAACATATTGGTATTCATATTGACCTTAATAGCAAAAATTACAGGGGCGCCAAAAAGGCAAAACCAAAAACCCGAAGCCGGGTAAGGCATTTTATCCCTTTTTGAAATCAAAAGCAGGTAGGGTACTAAGAAAGCTGTGAGAAAGATCAAAAGGTCACCAGTAAATCCCGCAAACGGGAGAGTTGAAGTTTTTACCAGTTCATATTCAAGGTGATGATCGTAATTAAGCCAGATTAAAATGCCGGTAAACAGACTACACAATAAAAGGATGAGTTTATTTACCTCGTGATAATACGCTTTTATTATACCTATGATTTCCTTCATTTTGTGTTGGAAAAAAAATAATTAAAGGAGCATTAAACTTTATTGATTTTAACAACTCCAAATAAACGTTATTAAATATCGTAAACCAAAAAAGTATAATTATGAAGATTCAGTCAATTAACAAGAATACATTAACGGCTTTTGCATTATTGCTGGCTATTTTTTTATTCTCCTGCAAAAAAGAAAATACAGATTCAGGCGAGCCTGCTGTTACTGAGGCCGAGGCTGAGGAATATTCTGCAGAAAGTATGGAA
>JBPPMM010000472.1:0-10871 GCA_051306075.1 Chitinophagaceae bacterium | reverse complement strand
CTGCCAGTATTTCTGGAGGAAATACTATAAATACTACAACAGGTGCAGTAACTTATGACGCTGCCTGGACCGGAACCTCAACTATTACTGCGACAGCCCAAGGTTGTAATGGTCCAAAAACAGCAAATCATGTGGTTACTACCAATGCAAACGTTTCTATACCAATATTTACATCAGGAGCTTCCTCCTTCCGTTGCCTGGGTGCTGGTTCGGTTTCATATTCAGCTATTGCTTCAAATAGTACGGGAATAACCTATAGCCTGGATGGAACCAGTTTGATTGCAGGAAATACAATTAATGCAACAACCGGAGCAGTATCCTATACATTACTTTGGGTAGGTACCTCAACTATCACTGCTTCGGCAGCCGGTTGCAGCGGGCCTCAAACTGCAATACATACCGTAACGATAAACGGGGCAGTAACAACGCCTGTGTTTACCCTGGGTGCTTCTTCTACACGTTGTCAGGGAGGCGGTTCAGTAACCTATACAGCTACTGCAAGTAATGCTTCCGGAATAACATATAGTTTAGATGTCCCCAGTATTACAGGCGGTAATACCATAAATGCGGGTACAGGCGAAGTAACTTATGTTGCCGGGTGGAGTGGCACTACAACGGTAACCTCCAGTGCTGCCGGTTGTAACGGCCCCAGAACAGCCAATCATACTGTAACGGTAACTCCAACAGTTGGAATACCAGTATTTACATTGGGGTCTGCATCAACCCGATGCCAGGGCGCCGGCGCGGTAACTTATACCGCAACTGCTTTTAACAGTACAGCAAGAACTTACAGCCTGGATGCAACCAGCCTTGCAGCCGGTAATACCATTAACAGCAGTACCGGTGCTTTAGCTTATGTTGCGGGCTGGTCAGGCACCTCAGTGATTACCGTTACGGCCAGTGGCTGTAATGGACCTTCATCATCAATTCATACTGTTACTATAACATCATCTGTAGCCACCCCAACATTTACGGCAGGAGCAACATCCGTCCGTTGCCAGGGAGCAGGAACCGTTTTATATGATGGAGTGGCTGCTTATACTACAGGAATCACTTATAGCCTTAATGCTGCCAGTATTACCGGAGGAAACACTATAAACGCTTCTACCGGATCAGTAACTTATGCTGCTGGTTGGAGCGGTACATCAACCATAACGGCAAGTGCAGCTGGCTGCAACGGCCCTAGAACAGCAACGCACACCGTTACGATTACTCCAACCGTTGCAACCCCTGCATTTACTCTGGGCGCAACTTCAGTAAGGTGCCAGGCTGCGAACACAGTTACTTATACAGCGAATGCGGCTAATAATACGGGTATCACTTATAGTTTGGATGCTTCCAGTATTTCGGGAGGCAATACAATCAATGCTGCCACCGGTGCAGTCACTTATATTGTCGGATGGACAGGTACATCCGTTATTACGGCTTCTGCAGCAGGTTGCAGTGGACCAAAAACGGCGAATCATACCGTTACTATCAATACAACGGTTGGAGCTACAATATTTACATTGGGCGCCACAACTACCCGGTGCCAGGGAGCAGGATCTGTTACTTATACAGCCACTGCTACCAATTCTACATCTATAACATATACTCTGGATGCAGGAAGTACTTCAGGTGGCAATACTATCAATTCTATGACAGGTGTAGTTGCCTATGTGGCAGGCTGGAGTGGTAATACAACTATTACTGCTACAGCGGCAGGTTGTAACGGACCTACTGCTGCGGATCATACAGTCACAATAACACCCACAGTGGGAACACCGGTATTTACGTCAGGAGCTACATCCACTCGTTGCCAGGGTGCCGGAACAGTTAGCTATCCAGCCAGTGCAACCAATTCAACAGGTATTGCCTATAGCCTTGACGCTTCCAGTATTTCAGCCGGAAACTCCATCAATAGTGCAACCGGGATTATTACTTATGTTGCTTCATGGAACGGCAGTTCCACCATTACGGCAACTGCTTCTGGTTGCAACGGGCCCAAAACTTCAAACCATGTGGTAACCATTACGCCAACAGTTGGTACACCAATATTTGCCCTGGGGTTACAATCCGTACGTACGCAAGCTGCGGGCACTGTATCCTATTCCGCTACCGCTTCCAATAGTACCGGGATCAGCTATAACCTTGACCCCGCAAGTATAAGTGGTGGAAATACAATTAATGCTTCTACAGGATCAGTTACATGGGCAGCTGCATGGTATGGAGCATCAGTAATTACAGCTTCGGCCAGTGGTTGTAATGGACCTGTTTCTTCATCACATATTGCTAATATTAATCCTTCGGTTGTACAATCGCCATTGTATCTGTCTACGCCTGGCCAGATACTGGATAGGATTGATCCGGTTTCCACAGGAATAACAACTACTGTTCAGAGTGCAGTGTTGGCCTCAACAGGAACTGCCAGTACTACCTTTACACTTAATCCGGCTTTATGTAATGATCTTACCATTAAAGCACAAACCATTGCAGTTGTATTACATCTTAGCATCAGCAGCGGAACCATGCCGGTTAATCCAAATATTACGGCTACAATAAAATATGGAGCTACAACCATAATTAATTTAACCAACCCTGTTTATAATTCGTCTACCGGAGTTTTATCATGGTCTGCTATTTTGGGTGCAGATGTTACTGTACCTACAGGACAAATGATCAGCCTGACTATTACTACTGCCCAGGCAGGTGTTAGTTTCAGAATTGATTATCATAGTATGACAAAACCATCAAGGGTGAGTTTGTTTCCTGTATCTACCTTTATTGACTTTCTTGCATTTGATATATACAATGCGCCTTATCCCGGAGGAAGCAAAAGAATTAGTGGTAATACCAACACTACTTATTATGCAAGAAGTGTTGTAACTACCCCTTTTGGTTACAGAGATATAACCGGAATGGATATAAAAATAAATCCCCCGGGAAATACGGTTGCTGTATCATGCGTGGATTCAACAGCCTGCACCCGGACATATGAATATGCGTGGACAACAACTAACACTACGGGAACCTATTATTTGCTGGGTACAGCTAAAGAGGGGTATGAGAATATTATCAAAAACTCTGAATTACTTGCCTTTGATGTATGTACTCTTTGCGGACCTGTTGCATTGAACGATTCTGCTAAAGGTGCTGGCGGAACACCTATCATTGTGGATGTGCTGGCCAATGATTACGATCCAAACAACAACATAAAATCATCCAGTCTTGCCATCTTTAACCAGCCCAACAATGGAACAGGGTTCGTATCCAATAACAAGATCGTATACCTGCCCAATGGTTCTTTTGCGGGTAGGGATACACTGGAGTACCAGATCTGTGACAGCACCAATATCTGCGCTACTGCTTCTGTGTTTTTCAACATCGATCCATTATTGATTGACCCTTGTGCAGATGCAACAAAAACCCATACTTATTTTATACCCTATCCTGAGAATGATGCCTTCAGGGCTCTGTTGAATACGTCGAGCACCACCATGCCCAGCAATAATATAAGAACGGTTATTAGTCTTACCATTCCTTATCCCGGTATGACAATAGTTTGGGATCATTGGGAAGATGGTTATGAACTGAATCCATGGGATCCATTGCAAACCACCACAAAAGTTTGGGGTGATGGAAATCCATATAATGGAATTGCACCGGGGTATGCCAATGATATTATACCAGCCGGTGGAAGTATTATTTTGGATAATACGATGCCTGCAAACCCGAGAGTTTCCACCAATATTTTTTACGATGGAAAAGATAAAATTACTTCAAGCGGGCAGATTGCTCTGACACAGGTTAGTGGTGAGCCTACCAGGATGCCGGTGCAGGCGATCAAGACTAATGTCACTTCTACCTATAATTTTGGACAATCTTTTACCATTCCTTTAGGTCAGAATTTCCCAAGCAGGGATTTCAGATACACGGGTCTGTTTGTAAGAGCAGAATTGGATGGAACCATAGTAGATATTGATAAAGATAATAATGGCACCCTTGAGACCACTTTTACATTAAACCAGGGAGAATCCTATTTAGTGGATGGAGGAGTAAATTATGGAGCCACTGTTACAAGTAATAAACCTATAGGAGTGGAATTAAATGCAGGTGGGGTCGATCAGTATTCCATCAGGAACGCCTCTATATATCCGGCTACCTGGTATTCCCATACTTATTATTCACCGGTGCCCACTTCTGACAATCCGGGGGACAATCCTAAGGATAGTTCTGCGGTCATGCTTTATAATAGCTTGAACAGGCCCATTACTATTAACTGGCAGTCGGGGGTTCCTGGAAGCGGCACCATTAATTTACCGGCAAAAGGATGTGTACGGTTTCCATTGGTCTATTCTGCCACTGCGGCCTATAAATTTTTTAACCTAACCGGCGAATCCTTTACAGCTATAGAAATAATAGATTCATATACCCCGGGCGGAGGGGGTAATGATGGTCAAACATATGACTGGTCCTTTAACCTGATTGCAGAATCTAGACTTACAGATTTTGCAACAACAGCCTGGGCTCCCGGCGGTCTTGACCTGGCGGCACCTCCCGGACCTGATGTGAACGGTAACCCGGTTTGGGTAACAGCAAACATGAACACAACCTTGTATGTAAAATGGGACGGCAACGTGAGTGGAACCAGCGGCCTGGTAAGTCCCTGCGGATTGAGATATGATGTGGCCTACACTTTAAATGCATTGAACTATGTTAAGTTAAAAGACATGAGCGATAATGACCAGAGTGGCCTGGCTATTTATACCTGCAACGGAGCTAAGATCGCCGCGGTTTATGGGGCAGATCCGCAAGGCTCAGGCACCGGTATAGGGGTGGCCTATTGGGACGTGGGATCAACGATTATCCCGTTCTGTAAGCAGAAGCTCATATTTGCCAATGATGACTATGCAAGAACTATCGTGAACCAGCCGGTGACGATACCTATTCTTTTAAATGATTTTGGTTTCCTTGCGGTTGTGGATCCTGCTTCTGTAACAAATACAGCTTTACTGAAGCCTAAAAATGGTACCGTTTCTATTAACACCAACGGAACGGTAATATATACACCGGATCCAGGGTATGTGGGTAAAGATGTGTTTGAATACAATGTATGTTCAACTCCTTCACCAGTAATTTGTGATATAGCTACTGTTTATGTTGATATCAGCAATTGCCCTGCGCCATATAATCAGAATGTAATTGCAGGTACCGTATTCTTAGACAGGAATGACGATGGCATCAATAACGATGGGGGTGGCGGCGTGGCCGGAGCCAAAGTTTATTTGTATGTTGACGGAAACTGTAACGGAATTGCAACTTCAAATGAATTAAGTGATTCAGTCACAGTTGATGCATCCGGTAGCTACCAGTTTATAAGCTACCCCGAGAAGTTTGTTGAAGATAATTTTGATAATGGAGCCGGAGGAAGAACCTGTGCCAACGGTACTGATGGTAATTCAGCCTGGCTAAGCGATTGGGTGGATGCCGGAGATGGATCATATCCGGGACTTTGTAGTTCATCTACGAGTGCAGATGCTGAAATAGCCAGGGATGGTGCGTTTGGGTTTGGGCTCCGGTTAAAAGACAATAATGTATCAGCCACAAGAACGGTAAACTTGAATGGAGCCTCCTACGCATTTTTATCTTTTTCATATAGGAGAAAAAGGTCCTCATTAACAGCAGGGGAAGATATCATTGTACAGGCATCATCTAATGGTTCTACATTCGGAACAGTGTTTACTATAGCCGGCGACGGAACAACAGATGCCAATTATGTAAATATTTTTAACCAGGACATTACATCTTATGCAGGGCCTACTACCTATATCCGGTTTTTAACTAATAATAATGTTGATGATGCTGATACCGTTTATATCGATAATGTAAAAATTCAGTTCCTCCGCTACCCGCAGTGTTATATTACCAAACTGAATACAGCAACTGTACCTGCCAATTACCATACTACTACAGTATTACAACATAATCTGACGGCTACCAGTGCGCAAACCTGCCTGGCTCCTTATGATTTTGGTATTGCCAAAAATACAATGACTATAAGCGGTACGCTTTACCACGATGCTAACGGAATAACGGATAACCTGATAAACGGAACCCCAATAGGCACGGTCATGTCATATCCAGTGTATGCCTACCTTACAGATTCAACTAATAAGGTGGTTAAGCGAACAACTTTAAATTCAGGCACAGGTGCTTTTACATTTCCAAACGCTGATGTATTCGCCAGTTACCAGCTACGGTTATCTGCATTGAGTGTGAATTTGGGAGATTCTCCGCCGCCAGATGCGGGTTTGGGAGCCATTACAGGGAGCTGGACGCATACAGCTGATGGATTTGGTATAAATAATATTGCCGGTATTGGGATAAAACCTGGGATAGCAAAAGGAATCGTTTCAGTTACTACAGCTGCAACTAATATAACCGGTATAAATTTTGGAATAGAGCGATTACCAAGCTCAGATAATTATCGCACCACTATATCTCAACCGGCAATGGGCTCATTTCTTACGCTGAATGGAGGTGTAAATCCTCCTGTTATAAGTGGCGCGGACCCTGAGGATTATATTGCAGGTGGTGTATTAAACAATAAAACGCTTGTTATTGATTCAATACCTGGTAATGCAGAATTATATTACAACAATAGTTTGGTAGCAAAGGGATTAAAGGTCAGTTCTTTTAACCCCGATCTTTTGCAAGTGAAATTTATAAATCCGACAATGGGTTCCAATACAGTAACCTTTATGTATTCTTATGTTGATAATGCAAATATGAAAGATCCAACCCCGGCAACTTATACACTTGCGTGGGGTGGAAATCAGACTTTGCCAGCAGATAGATTAGTTGCCCAGGTAAGTCTTAATGGGTCCTACGCTGATGTAAAATGGTCGACTCAGTCAGAATTTAATACGGATTATTATTTAATAGAGCGGAGCCTGGATAACAGCAATTTTTCACAGACTGGTAAAAAGGTTGGTGCTGCTGGAAACAGTACAACTAAAAAAGAATACAAGTTGCCGGATAATATCAGCGGCCTGTCGCAAAGTGAGGTAATTTATTATAGGGTAAAACTGGTTGATCTTGATGGAAAAGTTACTTATAGTAATGTAGTTGCACTGAGGCTTTCGAAAAAACCCGGCGTTACTATCTGGCCGAATCCTTTCCGTTCTAATGTTACAATAAGTATTACAACGGAAAGAGAAACCACTATTGTTATCAATCTGATTGACGTAAACGGAAAAATGATAAGGACCAGCAGTATGCCAGCGCCAAAAGGAATCTCAACGATTAATCTTAACGGGCTGGATCAATTACCTGCGGGGGTTTACCTGGTTGAAATAACTGATAAGTCTGCCGGTACTACCTTCCAGAAACTGATAAAGAATAATTAAATATTTTTAACCCATTATCTCTAAGAGGCTTCAAATTTAATTTGGGGCCTTTTTCATTTTAATAATTCAAAAATGTATTAAAAGGAAAGATTTGTTAATTCAATAGTTGAGTTGCTTTATCGTAATTGTACTAAATAAAATATGGGTACCTGTACGAAATAATACTTGTAAAACTTGCACTGTTAAAGTACGTGTTTTATCTTGTGTGAGCATTCGATCACCCTAAGAAAGCAACAACATCCAATCATGAAACAAACGCATACTTCCAGGGAGTTTTACCTCTCTTCTGTTTCTGATTTTAATTCTGATTTATTGCCATCTTCCGGTGAAGGGAATGCAAACAAGCTGCATAAAATTTACATTACCCCTAAGCAAAATGTGATGAAAACGATTCTTACTCTTTTAGCCGTATTCTTTATTTATGTATCCTCATTTTCCCAGGTTACTTCTTTTTCTGCCCGTTTAAAAGATGATAAAATAAATCTGAATTGGTCAACCCTTGGGGCAAAAGATATTAGCCATTTCTACGTAGAAAAAAGTTATGATGGCAAAAGTTTTAAACAAGTGGGAGTGATTTTCGCTTTTGATAATGATACAGAAGCTATGAATTATCCATTTACAGATAAGGTCGCCCTAGCGGATAAAACGGGTATGATCTATTATAGATTGAGCACTATAGGCGCTGACGGTAATGCTGAACTTTTACAGGTGAGAAAAATATTTGTTGGGAATAAAACTAAAGAAGCACTGGGTGCACTTAGCACTTATCAAAATAGCGATAAAATATAACGTCATTTGAAAGGCATAAAAGATTTTAAGACGGAAGGGATCAGTGAATTGAATATAAAGTGAAGGAATTTAATTTTCCTGATCCATAGATCAAATGCAGGAACGACTTTCCCTTTTTTTTCAAATATGTGTTCCCTGCATAAGATTTAATTTCTTTACCAATAAACGAAAACATCATTTTTACAGGATTATGTTTATTGAGTAATAATTTGTCGGTAAGAGGTTAAACAAATTAATACTTTTAATTAAAAAACAAATCGCTATAGTGTTGTAAATCAACTATAATAGTATAAATACTGCATAAAATACGGTATTTTTGGCGGAATAATGCTCGCAAAACTTGCAAGGGTAAAATACTATATTACCTTTGTGGAAGATTCGAACAATTCCTAAGAAAACAACCTATTCCGACTATGAAACAAGCCCCTCAAATTGCAGGATATTTCCTCCAGTTCTGTTTCTACTCATTTCAATCCGTTTTCAATGTTTCGGGGAATTCGTTCAGTCTGCTTACAAGACTAAATTGACCGTAACCCTAATTGAAACTGATGAAAACTTTATTACTCCTTATCGCAACCCTGGTTATCAGCACTGTAAATTCCCAGTATACTCAAAATTTTGAGGGAACTGTAAGTAGTCTTAATTCGAATTGCTCCTCATTAAATGGTATTCAAATAACGAACACAACTGCTGATGTAATTTCAGGTTCAGGTAGTTTGTATTCAACTACTCTTACAAATAGTAATTCCAATATGGAATATATCACGCCGGTTCTAAAAATAACCTCCAATACTTTAAAAGTTTCTTTTAAATATAAAATAAGCAACAAATTAAGTGGTAACGCAACCCGTTTTATTGAAATGGGTCTTTTGAACGCTACCGGTATTTTTACTTCTTTAAAAAAAATAACGCTGGATAAAAACACTTCAACTTCTGTTTTGACATTCAATGAAGAGTTTTTGCTTGCTGCTATTGGGTTGCGAAAAATAATAGTGAAAGCTGGTGGTAGCAACGGAGATGGTAATACCAGGCTTATATTTGATGATTTCTTTACCAGCGCAAGCCCAATGTATGGCACAGGTACTTGTAACACTGCACCTGTAGCAGTAAACGATAATTTTACCGGCTCCTCAGGTACACCATTTTACGGTAATGTAATTTCAAACGATAATGAACCTGATGGAGAAACTACTACTGCAATAATCAGTAACAATTCTACTGATGGCCTGGTTTCATTGAACCCGGACGGAAGTTTTAGTTTTATACCAAAAGTTGGTTTTACCGGTGAGTCTACAACTTTTAGCTACCGGATAATTGATAATGGTTTTAATCCGCTTACTTCAAATGTCGCCTTTGTTACTTTAAACTTTTCTACCGTTTCCTTATTACCTGTAAAACTCGGTTCATTTGCTGCTATATTAAATCAAAACAATGTGGACCTGAGTTGGGCTACTATTTCGGAATTAAGCCTTAGCCATTTTTCTATTGAAAAAAGCCTGGATGGCAACAACTTTTTTAGTGCAGGAAAAGTATTTGCATCTGGCACCACTGCAGAAACTAAAAATTATTCCTTTACAGACAGCGAACTGTCAAATGCCGGCGCTGGGGTTGTTTATTACCGCCTCCGTTCCGTTGATATGGATGGGAAAAGTGAAATCTCCCTTGTGAGAATTGTCCGCCTTGCCAAAAAAAGTGAGCAGGCAATCAAAATAGTTACTTATCCTAACCCTGTTACCAATGAGTTATGCATCTCTATTCCAGAAAAATGGCAGGGTCAAAGGATAGTCTATGAGGTAATAAACAATAATGGCCAGCCAGTTATTAAATTAATTACCGACAACAGCAGCCAAATTGAAAATTTGCAAGTCAATGCAATGGCACCGGGCTTTTATATTGTCCGGGTAACCTGCAATGGACAAGTGGCATATCAAAAGATCGTCAAGAGATAATAAATTGATTATAAAGCAAAGCCGGATTAACCTATCCGGCTTTATAAAAACAATTTGGTTTACATTGTAAACTACTTTATGTTTGCGATTCAATTTAAATTTTCCTTAAATGAAAAGGATTAGGCCCGGGCTTATCTTAATTTTTCTATTAATTGTTTTGCTTCACCAGGGGCATGGTCAGGTCATCATTAAAGGGACGGTAAAAAACAACAAATCCAAACCTTTATATGGAGTAAGCATTAGCCTGAAGGATTCCTATGATGGAGCTACTTCGGACTCTTCAGGAAAGTTTTCTTTTTTAACAAATGAAACAGGTGAGCAAGTGCTGGCCGCTAGTATTGTTGGCTATAAACCTTTTGAACAGAACATTAAATTGGATGGAAAAGAAATCAATATTTCTGTTGTATTAAAGGAGGAGATCACTGAGTTAGAAGCGGTCACTATTTCAGCGGGTACTTTTGAAGCCAGCGACAGAAAAAGAGCGGCAGTTGTATTAAATCCTATTGACATTGTGACAACAGCTAGTGCCAATGGCGATATAACCGGGGCGTTAAAAACCTTGCCTGGTGCACAGCAGGTAGGGGAAAGTGAAGGTTTATTTGTTCGGGGTGGCTCAGCTGCTGAAACAAAAACATTTATTGACGGCACTTTGGTAAATAATTTCTTTTACAGTGGCGTTCCCAATATTGCCCAGTTCAGCCGGTTTTCACCTTTTATTTTCAAAGGAACAGTTTTTAGTACGGGT
>JBPPMM010000462.1:0-3085 GCA_051306075.1 Chitinophagaceae bacterium | reverse complement strand
TAAACTTGAACTCCAGGGAAAAACATACCCGATTCATAAAGCAAACCAGCGACAGGCTTGGGTTTTATTATTGCGGTGTTGCAAGGGCAGAACGACTGGATGCTGATGCCGATCGTTTGGAAAACTGGCTCCATAAAGGTTTACACGGCAGTATGAAATATATGGAAAATCATTTTGAACTAAGAGTAAACCCCTGCAAATTGGTGCCAGGAGCGAAGTCCGTGATCACCTTACTCATGAATTATTTTCCAGGAAAGCAACAAGAATTGGATGCACCAAAAATATCGAAGTATGCTTTTGGTAGCGATTATCATGAAGTGATCAGGGCAAAAATGAAAACCTTTCTTGAGTTAATAAAGGAAGAAACAGGAGAAGTGAATGGCAGAGGCTTTGTAGATTCCGCTCCTGTTTTAGAAAGAAGCTGGGCGCAAAAAAGTGGACTAGGCTGGGTAGGTAAAAACGGAAATCTGATCACAAAAAAAAGTGGTTCTTTTTTCTTTATTGCCACATTGATCACCGACCTGGAACTTGAATATGACGATCCTTTTGCAAAGGATTTTTGTGGTTCCTGTACTAAATGTATAGATGCCTGTCCTACGGAAGCCATTCTTCCCGGCAAAGTAGTGAATGGCAGCAAGTGTATTTCTTACTTTACGATTGAGTTAAAAGATATGCTGCTACCAAATGAAATGAAGGGCAAATTTGATAACTGGGCATTTGGTTGCGACATCTGCCAGGATGTATGCCCCTGGAACCGGTTTAGCAAACCTCACCAGGAAAAAGAACTTATGCCATTACCTGAAGTTTTGAATCTTACTACCAAAGAATGGGAAGCAATGACAGAAGAAACTTTTAAAAAAGTATTTAAAAATTCCGCTATCAGCAGAACTAAATGGAAAGGGATGCAGAGGAATATAAAATTTTTGAATAGCGGAGCATAGCCGTTCTTTCCTAAATAAACAAAGGTTGCTCCAGGGCAACCTTTGTTTTATAAACTTATTGAACCACTTATTAGAAAACTTAAAAAGCAGGATCAGTCGGGAAATCCGGGTTCTTATTATTATCTCTCTCCCTGAAAGGATAAGGAAGCAGGTTGCGGGTTCTTTCAGAATTAGGCCTGTTAAACCTCCGCATATCTTCCAGTTTCAATCCTGACATATATAATTCGATACTCCGGTGCCGGTAGATCTGCTCCAAAATTTCTGCCTGGGTTAAACCAACATATGGAGGAAGACCCGCACCAACTCCAAAGGGATCAGCTGAAGGTTGTTTGGTAACTACTTTATTTAATTCAAGCAGGGCATTCGCCAGATCAGGTGTAGCCTGCCTGGCATATGCTTCCGCTTTTATCAAAGTTATTTCGCCTGGCAAATAAATAGGAAAACCAGTTGTGGTAGAAGCCGCAAATCCTTTCATTAAAAACCGGGAAGCAGTAGATCCGCTAAGTACCATATAAAATGGAACTCTTTTGTCTGCAAGATCAGGTTGAAGACTTCCTAATAAACCCATTGTAGAATCTATAGGCTGATACACATTGAAATTAGATCCGGCTACATCATATATCGGGTTGGGATTGGCTGCTTCAAAATTTAATACTGATTTTTTGGTAAGATCCACAAGATTGGCTGATGATAATGCGAGGGCATAATCACCCGCAAATAAGGCATACCGTGCTTTTAATGCCTGGAGTGTATTGGTAATATCAATACCCGCAGGAATACTGCTTGTAAAGGTTGCGCTTACCGGATTAGCTCCAATGGCAGCTAATGCATTATCAATAACGGTGATCGCTTTTTTAAAACCATCTATCCTGCTGATGAAAGAAACGTTTTCTCCAATGCCTGCTGGTACCTTTTCCCAAAACATGGAAAGGTTACCAATTGACAAAGCTTTAAAAATGGATGCATACCCGATTAGTCCGCTGGCAATTCCTTTATCAGCCAAACTGGCTGCACCAGCTATAACCTGGTCTGCATCATAGATGATCTTATTGCTGCTGGTCCATAAACCGGATAGCATGGTATTAGTACCATCAACAACTGTTCCGCCCTGCACTAATTGAAATTCCGGTAAGTTGCCCTGGTTTAACAGAACAAGTTCGCGGGTAATAAAACCATTCATGGATACAACATTATACAGGGAACTGGCCCTGCCCAAAGAATAAACCCTTTGTAAACCCACACTTACCCCAGTAAGTCCTTTTGCTGAGCCCAGGACGTTGCCGCTGGTGGCTCTATTGGGATCCGAATAATTTTTTTTACACGAAAAGGTTGTGATTGCCAGAAGTCCAAGGACAATTACCGCGCATCGGTTAAATTTATTTATAGCTAACATAATTTTCAGATTTTAAGATTTAAAATTTTGCCTGGATGCCTACACTGAAAGTGCGGGGAATGGGAACAGCCCCAAAATCGATGCCCCTCAAAATGGTACTCTGCCCACCGGCATTAACTTCAGGGTCATATCCTTTGTAATCATCAAATGATATCAGGTTTCTTCCACTCAGGGAAACGGTCAGATTATTAAAAATGTTCCTGATCTTTCCAAATTCATAACTTAATGAAAGTTCCCTGAGTTTTACAAAAGAGCCATCATCAATACGCCATTCTTCAATTCCATAAACGCCCAATATATAACCACGTGGTATTTCACCTCTTTGCTCTTTTTCGGCTTCTTTACCATTACCAACACCCTGCCTTGTTCTCCAGTCAGCATTAAAAACATCTACACCTTGTACCGCATCAAATTGGACCCGAAGGCTTATTTTTTTAAAACTAACCTCATTAACGAGCGAGGCGGTGTAATCCGGGTTAGGATCACCGATTACTTTACGCAATACTGTTCCGGCAGGCAGCCCGTCGGCACCTCTTTGGGTAGTATAGGATAAAGGACCCGACTGCGTGCCTCTTTCAGTAACTGGTATACCACTTGCATTCTTCAACAAGTTGCCACCTGCATCAACTGCAAAAAAAGTTCCGTAAAAAACTCCGATCGGTTGCCCTTCTAAAATAGCAACAGGTGCACCGCCGATTGTGCTTAATAAGGTTAAGGCCTGACCAATGCGGACGGCCTTATTTCTATTGTG
>JBPPMM010000382.1:0-3189 GCA_051306075.1 Chitinophagaceae bacterium | reverse complement strand
TGAGCAGTTAAATGTCGCTGAGAAATTACTATTCTAATCCTGAAATTTCCTTGCTTTCTTTTTAATGCATTCTTCATGAACTATTACCTTGCCTTCTATTACAATTTTTCTTTCAGCACCTGAATCCATTTTTTTATTAATCAGGTTTATCAGGATTGCAGTTGCTTTTTCGGCCTGCTCATATGGAAATTGTTCAACCGAGGCCAGGGGAATTTCATCCATGTAACTGGTCATTGGAAGATTGGCATAGCTTACAAAAAAAATATCTCTGTTAATTTCCAGGTTCTGACTACGTGTATATTTTATAGCATCGAGGGCTACGTAATCATTAAATGCTATTATAGCCGTTGGAGGTTCTTTCAGCCGAAGCAATTTTTCCATTGCCTTCATGGTTTTTTCCCTGCTGAGATCCGTTTGAACCATGTAGTCTTTATTTTCAAGCAAGTTATTTTTCTTTAATCCTTCTCTGTAACCTGTAAGTCTGTCCCCGTGAGGCATCATGGCGTTGGGACCTTTTATAAATGCAATATTCTTATGGCCCTTATTTACCAACCAATCCACTAATTGCATCGAACTTTTTTTCAAATTACAGCATACGGTATAAGCGTCTTGTAAGTCCGGAATCCGGTCAAAAAAAACAACGGGAATAGAATAATTCTTTAACTGTTCAAAATGGTCATATGTTTCTGTATTCTTGGATAAGGACACCACCAGGCCATCAACCCTATGCCGACGCATGGTATCCACTAAATTTTTTTCCCGGCTAACATCATCATGCGACTGGCCGATCAATACGGTATAATTATTTTCCATAGCCACATCTTCAATGCCATTTATCGCCATAGAAAAAAACTCTTCGCCTAGATTAGGAAGTATAACACCTAATGTGAATGTTTTTCCCTGCTTAAAAGAAATAGCCGCCTGGTTGGGTTCATAATTCAGCTCGGCTGCCAGTTCCTGCACCTTCATTTTAGTATGCGGGCCAATACTGGGATGATTATGTAACGCTCTTGAAACAGTGGAAACAGAAACATTTAATAGTTCCGCAATCTCCTTAATTGTAATTGGTTTTTGACTCATAGATAAAGGAAATTTCATTTCCAATTTAACCATCATCTCCGGTTAAAAAAAATATTGAAGTGCAATATAGTGCGTTCTGTACATAAAGAAAGCAGCCTGCTCTCATCTTTGAAAATCAAAATTTAAATTATACTTTTTTTACATTCCCTTAACTGGTTCCTTGAATTCCTCCTTCATGTATCTGCTGGTTTGTTCTATAGACTCCATCAACTGAGTCAGTATATCTTCTGATCGTGCATCAAAATCAATAACCAAAGGCGGTTTGAATCGTACTGATAACAGGGTTCCTCTTTTTTTTAATTTAAGTCCCGTCTTATTAAATGCTTTCGAAAAACCATCAATTACTACCGGGATAATTATCGGCCTGGTTTGTTTTATGATCAAAACAGTTCCTTTCCTGCCTGGAGCAAAGGGTTTGGTAGTTCCCTGGGGAAATGTAATCACCCAGTTTTTTTCGAGAGCCCTGGTTATTTTTCTTGTATCGGATGGATCAAGGCCCTTACGGGTTTCGTTTGCATCCGAATTCCAGGTTCGCTTTACTGTTATTGCACCCGCCATAGCAAACATCCGGCTTAGCCAGGTACCGTTCATCGTTTGTTCAGCAGCCACATAAATTACACGTGTAAACGGATTTAATAAATGGTAAGGAATTCCCAACCTATCCATTTTACCCCATTTCACTGCACAGAAAATGTGCAAAATAGCAATCACATCCGCGAAATAAGTTTGGTGATTGCTTACAAACAAAACATTTTCACGGGGAAGCTTTTTAAGATGTTCTGTTCCTGAAACTTTAAATTTATTAAAAATCGCCAGGCCGGGGTAAAACATAAGGCCAACGATGGCATAAATAATTTTACGAACAAAATGAAAGGTTTTTAGTCGTTCGGTCAACGAACCCATGGCGATAATTTTTAACAAGCAATACCGCCGTAAATTAAGCAATTGAAATCTATTTTTCTTAATTGTAAAACAAAAAAAAAGCTGCCCATCTATTGATGAACAGCTTTAGATTTAAAACTCTTTAGAAAATTATTCTGGTTTGTCTTGCTCAGAAGAAGCAGCTTCCCCACCTTCCATTTTTTTCTTCAGATCTGCCAGAACGCCAAGATCACCAAGCGTAGCTTTTTCTACCTTCCCCTGGATATTCTTAACTGCCTTCTTCGTTTTATCAGATTCAACTCTGGCTTCTTTTTTCGCCGCTTCTTTCTCTTCTATTTGCCCTTGTTCCCATATACGACTGTGAGAAAGAACTATTCGTTTTTCGTTACGGTCAAATTCAATAACAACAAACTGAGCACTTTCATCCGCACCGATGCTCTTTCCATCCTCTCTGGTAAGATGACGGTTGGGAGCAAAGCCTTCCAACCCATAAGGTAATTGAACTACCGCACCTTTGTCATCGCGACGGGTAACAGCACCTTCATGAACAGTACCAATTGCAAAAGTATCCTGCAATGCATTCCAGGGATCTTCTTCCAATTGCTTATGGCCTAACTGCAATTTGCGGTTTGCTTTATCAATTCCCATTATCACCACATCAATATTGGCACCCACTTTTGTGTACTCACCCGGGTGATTGAAACGTTTTAACCAACTCAGGTCACTAATATGGATCATACCACCAATTCCCGGAGCCAGTTCTATAAACACACCATAATTGGTGATGTTTTTTACCAGGCCGTTATGACGGCTTCCTTCCGCAAATCTTGTTTCAATATCATTCCATGGATCGTCTGAAAGTTGTTTAATAGATAAACTCATCTTGCGACTTGACTTATCCAAAGTAACAATCTTGGCTTCATGCTCATCACCCAGTTTAAAGAATTCTTTGGCATTGACAGGAGTATTGGCCCATGTAATTTCACTTACATGCACTAATCCTTCAACACCCGGCATAATCTCAAGGAAAGCTCCGTAATCCTCTATATTAACCACTTTGCCTTTTACTACATTGCCTTCAGATATATTTTCTGACAATACATCCCATGGATGAGGAGTTAATTGTTTTAAACCAAGGCTGATACGTTTTTTCTCATCATCAAAGTCCAGTACTACTACATTGATCTTTTGATCCATCTTTAATACTTCGGCCGGATGAGAGATACG
>JBPPMM010000368.1:0-10261 GCA_051306075.1 Chitinophagaceae bacterium | reverse complement strand
ATCCGGGGTTATTAAAATTTAAGCCCTTTGGGCTTTTTCACAACTCATAAAAATAATTTTTAACCGCATTAAATTAAATTTCCTGACCTGAATTTAAAATTTAAAGCCAGGTGAACAACCGATTGCGTGACTTTAACCCTTTATATTTTCTTAAGTTTGAAATAATCGTAATTGAATTTTTTCCCCACTTGCCTTAACCGAAAAACAATATGCACATGAAAAAAGTAGTAATTATTATCATGTGGTCTTTATGCCTGGTTTCAGTTTCCCGGGGGCAAAAAGATGCGACTGTCAAAGAATTCAACAAGGTTTTTACCACCTATCCATTCTCTGATCCCAATCCCATTCCCATGGTTGAAAAAATCTATCCCTATTTTCGCTATGATGGTTTTTCAAATAAATCCATTCAGAAAGAGTGGAAGGTGATCGAACTTGAAAACGATTATATCCGTGTAATGATACTGCCTGAAGTGGGAGGAAAAATATGGTCGGCAATTGAAAAGCAAACGGGTAAATCTTTCATCTATAATAACCAAACTGTTAAGTTTCGTGATGTGGCTATGCGGGGTCCGTGGACAAGCGGTGGCATTGAAGCTAATTATGGCATCATCGGTCATACGCCCAACTGCGCAACACCTGTTGACTATATTACCAGGAAAAATGAAGACGGAAGTGTGAGTTGTATCATTGGCGTATTGGATCTTTTGACAAGAACACCCTGGCGCCTGGAAATAAATTTACCAAAAGATAAAGCTTATTTAACCACCCGTTCCTTCTGGTATAATGCCATGTCTACAGAACAGGCTTATTACACATGGATGAATACTGGACTTAAGGCAAAAAGAAATTTGGAATTTATTTATCCTGGCACACACTATATTGGCCATGAAGGAGAATACAGTGACTGGCCGGTCAATAAACAAAATGGTAAGGACATTTCCTTTTATGAGAACAATAATTTTGGTGGATATAAATCTTATCATGTATTGGGCAAGTACACTGATTTTTTCGGGGCCTACTGGCACGACGATGATTTTGGAATGGGCAGATATTCTACGCATGATGATAAAGCTGGCAAGAAGATCTGGATATGGGGTTTATCAGACCAGGGGATGATTTGGGAAAAACTTTTAACAGATACCGATGGCCAATATGTAGAAGTGCAAAGCGGACGGTTTTTTAACCAGGCCGATGTGGGGAGCACCTTGACACCATTTAAGCATGCAGGGTTTTTTCCTTATGCATCGGATAGCTGGACGGAGTATTGGTTTCCGGTGAAACAAACCCGGGGCTTTGTAAAAGCTAATCACTATGGTGCTCTTAATATTAAGAGAGAAAATGATTGGCTGAAAGTTTATTTCTCACCGCTTCAAAACATCAATGATGAATTGAAAGTGATGGAAGGGGATAAGTTGATCTATTCTAAAGAGCTCCGTCTAAAAACAATGGAATCTTTCAGCGATTCGGTGAGGGTGCCAGCAGGCAATAAACCACTGCTCGTCACATTGGGAGAAAATAAATTAATATATAATGGAGATTCTTCTGCCGGCGTGATAGATCGTCCGCTTGATGCGCCGAAGGACTTTGACTGGAATTCAGTTTATGGATTGTATGTACAGGGAAAGGAAAACGCAGTTCAACGCTTGTATGTAAAGGCATTGGAAAAATTTGATTCCTGTTTAAAAAAAGATCCCAATTACCTGCCTGCACTTTCTGAGATGGCAGCCCTTATGTTACGCAAAATGGAATATGCCGGGGCATTGGTTTATGCAAGCAAGGCGCTGAGCATAAATACATATGATGCTGCTGCCAATTATTATTATGGGCTTGCTAATATGCAATTGGGTGATAGCACGAATGCAAAGGACGGGTTTGATATAGCATCGCTTAGTATGGAATACCGAAGTGCAGCTTATATAGAGTTGAGCAAAATATATTTTAAAGAGCATGATTATGCAAAGGCGTTGGACTATGCACAAAAGAGTATTGACTTCAATCGGTATAACCTGGAAGCTTACCAGCTGATGGCTATTATTTATCGGTTGCAAAAAAACAAAACAAAGGGGGAAGAAGCGCTGGATAAAATATTATCCTTTGATCCTTTAAACCATTTTGTACGATTTGAAAAATATATATGGTCAAATTCAGAAGAGGCAAAACAACAATTCCTTTCAGGTATAAGAAATGAGCTACCACATGAAACGTTTATGGAGCTTGCCGTTTGGTATCAGCAATCAGGGCTGGATGGTCTTGCTTTCCAGGTATTGAGCCTTGCTCCTGAAACTCCTGAAGGACTTTATTGGATGGCGTTTCTAAAACGAAACACAAAAGAGGCGGAAACTTATTTACAAAAAGCCGATAAGGCTTCTCCTTTTCTTTCTTTTCCATTCCGTGCAGAAACATCACCGGTTTTGGAATGGGCAATCCAAAAGGATAGTGGATGGAAACCAAAATATTACCTTGGTTTGATCAACTGGCATTTGAATAATTTAAGTAAAGCCAGATCTCTTTTTAAGGAATGTGGAAACCAGCCTGATTTTGCACCCTTCTATGCCGGAAGAGCCAACCTGGCGGATGACAATGAAGAAGATCAAAAATTATCCGACCTGTTGCATGCTATTCAACTGGATAAACAGCAATGGCGGTATTATAAAATTTTGACGGAGCTTTACAATCAGCAAAATAAATTTGACCTGGCTCTGGCAACGGTTGAGCCCTATTACCGGAATCATCCCGACGATTATATCATGGGTATGTTATACGCAAAAACATTGTTACTAAACAAAAAGTTCAAAGAATCAGATGCTGTTTTATCAAAACTAAATATCATTCCCTTTGAAGGAGCAACAGAAGGCCATGAACTTTATCGCGAAGGAAAATTAATGCAGGCTATCCAGGAAATGCAAAAGAAAAATTATAAGAAGGCATTGCAATTTGTCAATGCTTCCAAATTATGGCCGCAAAATTTAGGAGCTGGAAAACCTTATGATGAAGATATTGATCTGAAACCGGAGGATTGGATGTCTTATCTCATTTATGAAAAAACAGGGAAGATGGACCTGGCTAAGGGCTCATTACAAAAGATAATCCATGGAAAGGGTAATTATCCGCAGGCTACTTGCCTGATTACCGCATGGGCTATGGAAAAACAGGATCAAAAAACTGAAGCCATTCAGTGGCTGGATCAATTGATTCAAAAATCTCCTGGAAATAAAACATTGTTGTGGTGTAAAGCAATGTTTCTGAAACAGCCGGTGGATATTCTCAATGCCAATGAAAGGAATGCGACCGTCCGTGTCCTCGAACAACTCAGCGAATTGCATTAATATGAAAAAATTATTTTGTTACTTCTTCCTGCTTTTGTTCCTGAATGGCCCATACGCCAGTGGAATGGATATAAAAGATTTTGAGAAGTATTTTAAGCTTTTACCTCAGCCACAAAAGATTGAGATATTATCCGGGAAAGGAATTACTTACAGTTCTTTCCGGTCCATTTTTTTAAAGGGAACTTCTCAAAAACCAGTGTTATATGGAGTATTGAAATCATTACCTCTTGCAAATAAATCCGGACCCGGTGTTCTGACAATGAACATATCCAATGATCAGCAACTGCCCGGCTCAACCGAAGGATATATTCTTGAAATTAAGAATGGCGGGGCAGTTATTAATGCAAGAAGCCAGGCAGGATTATTCTATGGATGCCAGACACTGCTACAAATGCTGGAAGATGCCAGTGATCAACAGGTCCTAATTCCGGAATGCCGGATTACAGACTATCCTGATATCCCTTACCGGGCTATACACCTTGATTTAAAACACCACCTTGATGCCGGGTATTACTATTACCAGATGATTGACCGCCTGGCAGCGATAAAAATTAATGCTATTATTGTTGAGTTTGAAGACAAGCTCCGTTACCGGAAAGCTCCTTTAATAGGAGCGGCTCATGCAATATCTATTGAAGAGTTTGCAGCCATAAGCCGGTATGCTGAAGAGCGAAATATTGAGATCAGCCCCCTTGTGCAGGGACTCGGACATGCTTCTTTTATATTAAAACATGAACCATATAAAAATCTCAGGGATAATCAAGTTTCCGATTGGTCATTTGACGCAGTTAATCCTGAAACCTATTCGCTTCAATTTTCATTGTATGAAGACGCAATAGCTGCTACGCCATATGGAAAATATCTTCATGTAGGAGGGGATGAAGTGGGGGACCTGGGCATGTCAGAACTGGCGAAGAAATCAGGTTTGAGTGCTATACAACTGCAAATGCAATGGCTTAATAAAGTGAGTGAGTTTGCCAGGGCCCACAATCGTATTCCCATTTTTTGGGATGATATGGTTTTTAAACTTTCGGGTCTTTACCAGACCACCTGGGATCCAGCCGTCCCGGAAGCGGAGGTGAACCGGATATGGAAAGACAATGCTCATAGATTGGATGAAAATTTTAATCTCTTCCCAAAGGAATGCGTGTATATGAGATGGAACTATGATTCACCTGCCATATTGGGTAATAATAAAGCAATCGATTGGTACAGGACCCATAATTTGAAAGTGATGGCAGCAACAGCGGCTCAAACGATGTGGCCAATGTTACCAAGGGAAAAATCAAACTTTCAGCCAATAAAAGATTTTTGCAAAATAACCTCTGAAAAGAAACTGAGTGGAATATTATGCACAGCATGGGATGATTGCTCTCCCCATTTTGAAACCTATTGGAGGGGATTTCATGATTTTGCTTTTTTCAGTTGGAATTATAATGACCTTAAAGTGGAAGAGGTTCATTCATTGTTCCGGCACAGGTTTTATGCCCCGGAATTGCAGGATAGTTCGTTTGAGTTTCAAAATTTACTTGAGCAGGCACTGGTGTTTTGGGAAACTGCGTTGCTTGAAAAAGGCCACAGGAATAATTATCCTGAAAAGATTGAGTTGATTGATTTACCGGATCCTGAAAAAATTGGAAAATGGAGTGAGCTGTATGTGCAAAGGATCAACAAGGCAAAAGACGAAATGTTGCGGTACCGGTTAATTAAAGATAAAATTCAAAAGGCCATGAAAATAGTGCGAAGGAATGAATATTCTTTGAACCTGATGAACATGATCAATGAATTGCAGATTTACCCTTCCCAACTTTTATTGTTATTGGAGAATTATGATCGGGCCTCACCGGCGTCTGCTAAACAAGCAGCAAGGAAACAAATAATAAATTATACAGATCACTTCAAAGAGTTAAGAAATAATTTTGAAGACATATTTTCAATGACAAGGATATTAAACAATCCTGCAGATTACATGCTCGATCAGAATGTACATAAGCATCTTGCGAATGGTTCGAATAGCAGTGATTGGATGTATGTTTACGAACTCGCCATGAACAAGAAGATAAATAACTGGTTGGCAAATTGAGGCTATAAAAATCAGATGAAGAAATCTTGTAATCGAAGGAAATTTATTAGAACCGCTGCCATTGCAAGTATTGGTATGGGGATAGGAAGCAACTTTTATTGTAATCCAAAAGACAAAACAAAGATTGCAGCCGGCGGCAGGGTAGGCATTATAGGATTAGATACTTCTCACAGTATTGCCTTTACAAAAATATTTAATGAGGCCCGTTCTTCTGATGAGTTGAGAGGATACCGTGTGGTGGCTGCCTTTCCAACAAAAGGAAGTCCCGATATTGAATCGAGCATTAGCCGGCTTGCAGGGTTTACTAAGGAAATGGAAGACCTGGGTGTTCCGCTTGTATCTTCAATTGAAGAATTGATAGATAAAACGGATGTGATTCTCCTGGAAACTAATGATGGCCGGCTTCATCTGGAACAAGCATTACCGGTATTGAAAGCAGGGAAAAAATTATTTATCGATAAACCATTAGCCGCATCACTGGGATCTGTGCTCGCTATTTTTGAGGCAGCAAAAAAATATAATACGCCGGTGTTTTCTTCGTCCTCATTGAGATATTTTGAAAACATACAGGATATTATTCCGGAGAAAATGGGAAGGATAACCGGAGCGGATACTTTTAGTCCCGCTACTTTGGAAAAAGCGCATTCAGATTTATTCTGGTACGGTATACATGGAGTTGAAATGTTGTATACTGTTTTAGGAACGAATTGCAAAAATGTCAGCCGGTTATTCACGGGAGAAACAGATATTGTTACCGGTCATTGGGACGATAACCGCATAGGATCATTTCGGGGACTGCGTACAGGAAAAATGGATTATGGCGGAATTGTATTTGGTGAAAAGGATATTGTAACCATAAAACCAGGGAAGGATTATGGATACAGATCAATGATGATGAAGACAGTGGAATTTTTTCAAACTGGAAAACCTCCGGTTTCACCGGAAGAAACTATTGGAATTTATACTTTCATGGCAGCTGCAGAAGAAAGTTCACGTAACAACGGCATTTTGGTCAGCATAGAAAATACATTGAAAAAAGCCAGGCAAATAATAAATAATTAACAAAGGAGATTCTTCAATACACGATAAATATTTTTTGGAATCTTAGTTCATTTTCTCTTCATCTTTTTGTAAAGAGTTATTCTATTAATAATTAATATTTACAAATGACAAAAAATGCAATTTCCCGAAGAACGTTTGTATCAACAGGTGCTATTGCCGTTTCGGGACTGGCAACTATCGGACTTCCGGCTTTCAGCGAGTCATTTTTTAAAAATGATATAATCCGGGTTGGAATAATCGGAACCGGTTCAAGGGGTGCAGGGCTTGCTAATCTTATAAAAAACATTAGCGGAATGGAAGTCGTAGCCTGTTGCGATATTATTCCGGAGCATCTTAAAAATGGGTTGAAGGAAGCGTCTAAAGGTGCGCAGGCTTATACAAACTATAGAAAGTTGCTCGAAGATAAAAATATCCATGCGGTGATCATTGCTACACCTCTTTATTTACATTATTCCATGGCAGTTGATGCTCTTGAAGCCGGCAAACATATTTACCTGGAAAAGGCATTAGCCTTTGATATTCCCGAATCCATTGCCCTGGTGAAAAAAGTCAGGAATTCAAAACTCGTTTTCCAGGTGGGTTATCAATACCGGTATTCCCGCATGTATCATAAGGTAAAAGAAGTGATCGATAAAAAATGGTTAGGAAAGATCACACATTTCGAATGCCAGTATAATCGTAATTCTAACTGGCGTTTCCCTGTTGATGATCCTAAGTTAGAAAGGGCCATCAATTGGCGCATGCACCGTGTTTATTGCGGTGGCCCTTTATCAGAATTATGTTCTCACCAGATTGACCAGGTAAATTATTTTTTGAACAGTCATCCAATTAAGGTAACAGGTATTGGCGGTATTGATTATTGGAAAGATGGAAGAGATACCTATGATAATATCCGCACGATATATGAATATCCTGGTGGGGTTAAATCTAGTGTCACTTCCGTTTTGTCAAATGCGTTCAATGGCTATTCCATAAGAATTTTAGGAGATTTAGCCACTGTTGAAATACAAAGAGACAAAGCTTTTATTTACGCAGAATCCACTGATAATGTAAAAGGGATTGTGGATGGTGTAACCGGGGCAACGAAAAGTGCAATTACTCAAGGTAAGGGGATGGAGCTGATTTTTGACGAACCGGGTCGGGAACAAACTGAACCAACGACTGATTCCTTAATTGATTTTATAGATTGTATTCACAATAAAAGAAAACCTGTTTCTAACGTAGAAACAGCCAGAGATGCATCCATAGCTGTGCATATAGGGAATGCGGCGGCTGACACCCAAACATTTCAGCTCTGGAAGGAAGAATATTCTTTGGATTGAATAATGAACATTCAGCACTGATTTTTTGCCTGCTGTTATCTTATGATGAATTTGTAGAAAGATTTCTTGAAAATGACAGGCGAAGTAGTTTGAGTTTGGCAGGTTAATAATCAGGCGTATCACTTTATTCTTAGATCATTGGATTTAATAATTTTCAATAACCAAATAAAAAATAACAAAGCGATTATGATCTCATTCTTTTTTGATATTTATAAACCGGATTATGCTGAAAGATGAAATAAAGCAATTAGCAAAAGAAATATACAGTAATGTGATTGAAAACAGGAGGCACTTACATGCTCATCCTGAATTATCATTTTGCGAATATGAAACATCCGCTTTTATAAAAGCCCGGCTCAATGAAATGGGAATTTCATGGAAGGCTATGGCAGAAACAGGAGTGGTTGCAATTATAACAGGTGAGAAATCATCTGATGGCGTAATTGCTTTACGTGCCGATATGGACGCTTTGCCTATAGCAGAGACCAATGATGTTGAGTATGCATCGCAAAACATAGGTGTAATGCATGCTTGCGGGCATGATACACATACCTCCTCTCTCCTGGGAACAGCAAAAATTCTGCAATCCGTTAAAAACAAATTTGGCGGGACTATAAAACTCATCTTTCAGCCTGGCGAAGAAAAGCTTCCCGGCGGCGCCAGTCTTATGATTAAAGAAGGAGTGCTGAAAAACCCAAAACCCAATGCAATCATTGGCCAGCATGCAATGCCTTCGATTGAGAGCGGGAAAATTGGTATTCGAAAGGGAAAGCATATGGCATCAATGGATGAAATTTATGTTACTGTTCATGGTAGAGGTGGCCACGGCGCCCAGCCACATCAGAATATTGATTCTGTTTTAATTACTTCTCATATAATAGTTGCTTTACAGCAGATCGTAAGCCGGATGGCTGATCCAACACTTCCCACCGTTTTATCATTTGGAAAATTAATAGCCAACGGCGCTGTAAATATTATTCCTGATGAAGTTTATATGGAAGGAACTTTCCGGACATTAGATGAAAAATGGAGGATGGATGCACATAAGCGTATGAAAATAATGGCCGAAACCATTGCTGCCAGCATGGGCGGAAGTTGCGATTTTAATATAATTCGCGGATACCCATTTCTGATAAACGAAGAAAAACTTACCTCAAATGTTCACGCTATAGCCGTAGAATATCTTGGAAAAGAAAATGTGCTGGATGCAGATATCTGGATGGCGGCAGAAGACTTTGCTTATTATTCACAAGTGGCGGATTCCTGCTTCTATCTTCTGGGAACAGGGAATAAAGAAAAAGAGATTGTTTCTTCTCTTCATACTCCCACATTCAATATTGACGAAGATGCACTTGTTTTAAGTACAGGGCTCATGGCTTACATTGCTGTTAAACAGTTAGGAAATTAATAAGCTTTGCAGGAAGTTAATAGCCGAAAGTGAATTTTTATCGGGAGGATTAATTATTTTGAACTGCTTTTTGTGGCGGCATTTCCCTGGAGATCCTGCTTTTAAAATCACCAATCCATGGCCATAACTTTTGTTTGTTCAGATCCACATTAACCACTATGACAGGATTATTTTCCCTGGCTTCCTTCATCACCTTGCCTTCCTGGTCAAAAACGGCTGTTATCATATCATAGGTAGAGGACACAACGTAAACCTGGTTTTCAATCGCACGGGCTTTGGTAAGAGTAACATCACCACCCCATATAGGAAGAAAAATTATTTCTGCGCCTTTTTGTGCCAGTGCCCTGGCGGGTTCAGGAAAAGCTACATCCCAGCAAATCATTAACCCGATCTTTCCAAAATCAGTATCAAAAACAGGAAAAGAATTTCCAGGGGTAATTCCTCCATCAATTTCTTCATGGGGTAAACTTACTTTACGATATTTCCCGGCAAGATTTCCATCTCTGCCGATAAGCACAGCCGTATTGAATACAGTATCTCCATTTTTTTCTAAGAGGCCTGCAACTATGTATAATTTATTTTTTCGGGCAATTTTCCCCAGGAATTCTGTTGTTGGACCGGGAACAGTTTCACTTGCAGAAATATAATCATGATCAGTACCTACTAAAGTGATGCCTTCAGGAAGACAAACAATATCCGCTTTTTGATTAGCTGCTTTGGCAATGAGTTCCGAAAATTGATCCAGGTTTTCCTGTGATGACTTGCTGTTTTGTGGACGATGATGTATGGTTGCCACCCTGACTACCCGGGGCTTTGGCGGGGTTGTTTTCAGAAATGAAACTCCGCCGAAATTCACGATCCCGTCCGCATCCCACCGGTAAACCAATTCTATTTTCGCTTTCCTTGCATTATCCGGAACCCGGTATAATTGGTTCATGTAATTCCAGTCTTCCTTTTTACTCTGCAGTTCGGTAACAGGATATTCAATATAGTCAATCTTTTTTCCGGATTTGTCCTGCCAGATGATTCGTGAAAGAATGCTGCGGCCGGGATCTTCTAC
>JBPPMM010000342.1:0-2876 GCA_051306075.1 Chitinophagaceae bacterium | reverse complement strand
GTAGTAGTATCAGCCGGTAGTGCAGGTATGAGACTCGATATTGATAAAAAAGTTTTTAACGTTGATAAAAATATTGTCAGTTCCGGTGGTACCGCATTGGATGTAATGAGGAATGTGCCTTCAGTAATGGTGGACATAGACGGAAATGTAAAATTGAGAAATGCAGCACCCCAGATTTATATTGAAGGTCGACCAACTACACTTTCTCTTGACCAGATTCCTGCTGACGCAATTGAAAGCGTGGAAGTGATTACTAATCCATCTGCTAAGTATGATGCTTCTGGTGGCAATGCAGGTATATTGAATATTATTCTTAAGAAAAATAAAAAGAGCGGATACAATGGCAACCTGCGTGCAGGTGTTGATAAAAGAGGTGCTGTGAATGGTGGTGGCGATTTTAATGTTCGCCAGGGTAAATTAAATTTTACAGCCAGTGCTATGATCAACCAGAATAAATCCCGTACCAGCGGTACTACGGACCGGTTAAACCTTTTCGATAATCCCAATACATCCATTTTTCAAACCAACAGCAACAGGACAAGCGGAGGCTTTATGTTTGGGAGGGTTGGTCTTGATTATTTTGCATCTAACCGCACAACCTTTTCTATTGCAGGCATAAAAGTGCACGGTGAGTTTAAACCCTATGAAACTATTAATATCAATACAGATAGTTTGTATAGTGCAGGAAAAACAAGCAGTTTCAGTGACCGCCTTTCAAATGGTAAAAGAGAATTCAATGCGCATGGTCTTCAGTTAGGCATGAAGCAACTTTTTCCAAAAGAGGGAGAAGAATTGACAGCAGATATGAATTTCTTTTCCGGGAAAAATGAAGGGAACAGTTTGTATGTCACCGACTATTTTGCCGGTAACGGAGATAAAACCGGAAATTACCAGCAGCAGCTGATCAGCAGCGGCACCAACCAGTTTCTAACTATTCAAACGGATTATGTAAAACCCATTAATAAAATAAAATTAGAGACAGGATTAAGAGCACAACTTCGAAAGCTGAGTAATATCAATGATAACTATATCCTGGATCAAAATACCAACCAGTTTGAATTAGTTCCCGCTGCTACCAGTAATTATAAAAACAACGATAACGTGTATGCTGCTTACCTTTCTTTAAGCAGCAGCATTAAAGATTTTGGTTACAAGTTGGGTTTAAGAGCAGAAAGTTCAGAATATACCGGAACCTTACTGGGTAGCAATGAAAAATTCAGTAACTATTACCCGGTCAGTTTTTTTCCTTCCTTATTCCTGAGTCAGAAATTAAAAGATAAGCAGGAACTCCAGTTCAGTGTTACCCGCAGGGTAAACCGTCCCAATTTTTTCCAGATCATTCCTTTTGTTGATTATACAGACAACTTAAACATCAGCAAAGGAAATCCGGATCTGAAACCGGAGTTTACGCAATCTTTTGAAATGTCTTATTTAAAAACATTTCCAAAAAGAAATAATATACTGGCTTCCGTTTATTATAAGAAAACCGATGACCTGATCACCCGCTACCAGGATAAAGGAATCCATCCGCTTACAGGAGCAGATGTGCTGATCAATACATTTGTAAATGCCAATTCAAGCCAGGCTTATGGTGCGGAAATTACTTCCGTAAACTACCTTACCAAATGGTGGGATATCAGTACCAATGTAAACGTGTACAATTCAAAAATAAATACGGATAACCTGAAACAAACATCGCAGGATGGTATGTGGAGCTGGTTTGGAAAGTTCAACAGCAATTTTAAATTGCCTGCAAAGTTCACTACGCAATTCACGGCCACCTACCAGTCAAAAACGAATTTGCCGATTAGTACCGGTGGAGGCTTTGGTCCCGGTGGTCCTGTACAGGCACAAAGTTCTTCGCAGGGATATAACAAACCCATCTATGGTTTTGACATCGCTTTTAAGAAAACCTTTCTTGCAAAAGATGCCGCATCGGTTACGCTGAGCATTAATGATATTTTCAGGACCCGCATTTCTGAGCAATATTCTTACAGCGAATATTTTGTTCAGAATTATACCCGCCTTCGTGATCCGCAAATGTTTCGCCTCAACTTCGCTTACCGCTTTGGTAAAATAGACATGTCTTTATTTAAAAGAAAAAATATGAAACAGGATATGCAGGGAGCAACAGAAGGCATGTAGTAAATAACAGGGGTACAATGAAGTCTTTCTTTAAGTGTAGTAGTAATAAGGCCACATTGCGAAAGCAGTGTGGTTTTTTTATGTTTTATTCATGAAGAAGAAATGGATCCAGATTCATTACAGTGAATTTCTCAGGGTTAATGCAAACGGCACTTCTACCTGTTTTCTTTCATTGTTCAGGATCATCTCTGCTGCTATTTCACCCATTTTTTTAAAATCAGTTGAAATAGTTGTAAGGCCATCCAGTATAAATTGCTTCCAGGGAGTTTCGTTGTAAGAAATAATGCCTACATCTTTCCCCACCTTTAATTGGGTCTGTTGAATTTTTCCCAATAATACAACCAGGTCGTCCTCCTTCAGGTTAATATAGGCTTCACCTTCCGAAATGGTTTCACCTGAAATATCCTGAATCACATGAGAGTTAAAAGCATACTGCTGGCAAAAGTTCTGAAAACCTTTCACTATTTCTTCAGGATGATAACTATCGGAAGGAAAGATGATCCGGAGTGTTTGGTACTTGCTTAGCTGCGGCAGGGCTTCTTTCAGTGCAACAAAAATATCGTTTTCAAAATTTTCAAATACAGCTCCGTGTTCTCCTTTTATTCCGGGTACTATTTTATCCAAGATGATCAGATTTCGCCCGGTTATTTCATTGATGACCTCGTGTGCTTTTTCTCCACCTTCTACAAAATGGGGCAGAATAACATAATGGGTATAGTCCTGCTTCCTGT
>JBPPMM010000556.1:0-2071 GCA_051306075.1 Chitinophagaceae bacterium | reverse complement strand
GTTAAAAACCGGGCTTGGCCCGCTGAAAGATCTTATAGTTTTTCTGAATAAGGAAAGTAAGACAACGGATGTATTAAGGAAGCAGGTCATCAGGGAGCTTCGCAATAACCTGAATATTTTTCACAACGGTTTTTTGAATAGCGTATCGCAGGATGTGCTGATCGATATGCTGAGCAATGATACTATTAAAGAAGCGGTGAAAAATAATTTTAAATTTAAAAAATTAAAAGCGGGCCGTATTGAACCCTATCATGTTCTGGACGACAGGAACAAAAAATATATTGGCTGGGATGCAGAAAAACTTATTGATAAGATAGATGAAAAGATAGAAGAACTTAAGGATATAAAAAAAATGAATGGCGGCAACACGGACACTGTAAAAAATAACCTGGCATTGATGTTAAGCAACCTGTATTACCGGATGAAATTGCTGGCTGATTTTATCCGTTCAGATCTAAAATAAATCTTGTGGATACAATTTCTCTCCGGCAATTCATCACTTCCACTTTTTCTTTCAAGGAAAAAGAGATGGAACATTTTTTATCGGGTTGGCAACCCCTGGAGTGTAAACGAAAAACGATACTGACAGCCGCCGGCGAAACAGAACGGTACCTGTATTTTGTACTGGAGGGAATTCAACGGGGATTTTATATTGGAAATGGGAAACAGGAAGCAACGATTGTTTTTACTTATCCTCCGTCGTTTACAGGATTAGCTGATTCATTTCTTACACAAACACCATCAAAATATTTTTTAGAAACGCTAACCTATAGTCGTTTTTTACGAAAGACCTACAAGGAGATAGAATCGCTGATGAATGAATATCCTAATATTCAGCGGATGGTTTTACAATTAACAGGATTTGTTTTAAAGGGCGTTTTAGAAAGACAGATCGAACTCCAATGTTTCAATGCGGAGGAAAAATTCAAAACATTGCTCAGGCGTAGCCCCCATTTGCTTCAAATGATTCCGCATAAATATCTCGCTTCATACCTGGGCATTGATGCCGCCACTTTTAGTAAACTGCTGGGTACGGTAAGGGTATAAAAAACACAAATGATAAAAATCATGGTATTTTCTAAGATTTTAGGCATTAAGGTGCTTTAGATTTGTAAAAAAATCGGATAAATGAAAAAGTACAAAAGTGTAGAATTGCTCGATGCGCTGCAGGAAGATGTGCGGCAACTGGTTCTGGAAGCGAATTATCTGAATGCAACCGATCCTGGTATTTTGTTGCAAGTTCCGGCAACCGGGAAGTGGAGCGTAATACAAGTACTGGAACATTTAAACAGTTATGGAAATTATTATCTGCTGGCTATAGAAAGATCCTTATTACTCGATAGGCCGGCTAAGGAATTTTTTATTCCCGGATGGTTGGGTGACTATTTTACTAAAATGATGAAGCCGCGATATAATGGAACCATCGCAAATAAAATGCAAACACCAAAGGACCACCGGCCGTCCGGGCATCCGGATGCCTTCCCGGTGTTGAATACATTTTTAGAACAACAGCATTACATGCTTGGTCTTTTGGAAACGGCCAAATGCAAAAATATAAGTAGCATTAAGACACCCATTTCTATTTCTAAGCTGATCCGGTTAAAAGTAGGAGATACTTTTCGTTTCTTAATTGCACACGAACAGCGCCATTTTGTTCAAATAGAAAATACGATATCCCTGGTAAAAAAAATTACAAATAAATATCCAACAGCCCATCCGGTAGTATAATGTGGACTTCTTTTTTCCGATGGTTTATTTTTTGAACAAAATGTTCGTGTAAGGGAATCAGCACCTCCTTGTTTTGAATCTCGAGCCTGCAAAGCAACTGGTGGGGTTGCTCTATTACTTCCAGAATTTGTCCCAGTAAATCGTTTTCGTTAATAATGGAATAGCCCAGTAAACTTGCAGGTGCTGTTTTGGCGGCATACCTTTTAAAATCTGCTTCGGTCATCCAAACCACTTTTTGTGTAAGTTTCATAGCGGCTTCCCGGGTATCAACGCCTTCAAGAGTCAGGTATATTTCTGTCTCACTTTTAATTTTTGTGGATTTAATAAACCAGGGAAGAAAGGA
>JBPPMM010000281.1:0-4206 GCA_051306075.1 Chitinophagaceae bacterium | reverse complement strand
TGAAGCCGTGGTATATGGTCAGGATGTGGGGAAGAGATTGGGTGGTGTATTTAGGGAAGCAGCAACATTAGCTCAGCAATTTGGTGATCTCCGAGTATTTAATACTGCTATCCAGGAAGCTTATATAGTAGGATCCACCGTAGGTATGAGTGCAGTGGGTTTAGTTCCTATTGTTGAAGTGCAGTTTGCGGACTACATTTATCCGGCTATTAATCAGTTGGTCTCTGAAATCTCAAAAAGTTGTTATCTCAGCTGTGGGAAATTTCCTGTGTCGATGATCCTTCGTGTGCCAACGGGAGCCTACGGAGGCGGGGGGCCATATCATAGCGGAAGCATTGAATCTACTCTACTTTCCATTAAAGGAATTAAGGTAATTTATCCCTCGAATGCAGCGGATATGAAGGGATTAATGAAAGCGGCATTTTATGATGGAAACCCCGTCGTCATTCTGGAACATAAAGGACTTTACTGGAGTAAAGTGCATGGAACCGAAAAAGCAAAAAGACCAGAACCATCAAGAGACTATATCATTCCTCTCGGCAAAGCAAATATTGTATTAAAAGCCAGTGAGAATGCATTGAATACCGGGGACAGTTGTGTCGTCATTTCCTATGGAATGGGAATATATTGGTCGCTTTCAGCTGCTAAAAATTTCAATGACCAAATTGAAATTGTTGATCTTCGTACCCTGCATCCACTTGATGAAAAATTGATTTTTGAGCGGGTTAAATTGCATGGAAAATGTTTGATTGTAACGGAGGAACAACAAAATAATTCATTTGCAGAGGCATTAGCGGGGCGAATTTCCAAAAACTGTTTTCAGTTTCTTGATGTGCCTGTTGAGGTAATTGGATCTCTGAATATCCCCGCCGTACCGATGAATATTAAACTCGAAGAGGCTATGCTGCCTAATGGTCAAAAGGTTACTCAGGCTTTACAAAAAATATTTTCATACTAACATAGCACTATTAAAATCCAATTGAATTGCCTCCATCTACCGGCAATACAACACCGGTAATATATGCGGCAGCATCCGTTGCCAGAAACAAAGCAGCATCACCTATATCACCAGGCTTTCCCATATAGCCCATGGGTGTTCTTGAAAATACTTTTTGTTTCCGTTCCGGATCGCTGTTTAGTGCTGTAGCTGTCATGTCCGTTTCTATAAATCCAGGTGCAATGGCATTTATTCTGATTCCTTTTGGCGATAGTTCAACAGCCATGGCTCTCGTCATTCCATCTATTGCCGTTTTTGAAGCACTGTATGCAATCACCCGTGGCAATCCATATTGCGCAGCCATTGAACTGATATTTATGATGCAGCCGCTTTTTTTTGGCAGCATGTGTTTTATAACTTCACGGGATATAGCAAAAACAGCACATAGGTTAGTGGTAATAACTTTCTGAAAATCTTCATCTGTTACTTCAGCAATATCCTTTTTCATATTGATTCCTGCATTGTTAACCAAAATATCTATTTGTCCGAATTGCTTCACAATATTTTCAATCAATACAGGTATTGAAGCCAGGTCACTTAGGTCTGCCTGGGCTGTATAGCAAAGATCCCCTAATTGTTTTTTTGCCTGGTTCAACTTATTCGTATCTCTGCCCGCAATAATTGTGTGGATGCCCGCCCCGGTAAATTTTTCAGCTATAGCCAGGCCGATTCCGGAGCCACCGCCAGTAACGATAGCCACCTTTTTGTTTTGATTTGTCATTGTTTGTTTATTATTAGTTCTGGTAAAAAATTATTAAATCGATTTAATTTCCGGGTGCGTAGGGAAAGCGCAAACTTTTGTAATAGTCCAAAGTGTTATCAGGCTTTTCATATTCAGCAGGAATATCCATCTGGCTGAATGTTTGAAAATATAGTAAACATGCATTGCGCCACCATTTTGCTTCTTTTACCTGGATGGCCAGTAACATCTTCACATGCTGAAAACGTTCTTTGTCAATTAATTTTTCCAATTGATTCCATTCCTGCTGTATAGATTTTATTTCCTTTACACCTTCATTATATTTAAAACAAAGTTCATCCCACAAAATTCTTCCGGATTTCATTTTGTGTTTCCAACTTACATGATGAAACCATAATAAATATTTTTCATCGCAGGTATTCGGGTCTTCATATTTTTTACGGACTCCTGGTTCATATTGAGCTAATGCATTGGTTCCGGTTGCTGTTCTGTCAAAACCAATTCCAAACGAATCAGCCTTATGATAGTAAACCGGGTTCCAGTCTGGTCTTGGTAAATTATCACTCCAGGGTGCGGGGCCATAGTGATGGCCATTACCCATGATATGATTCAATCCCAACGGAGTCATATAATTAACCAATGCTTCATGAGAAGTTAGCATAATTCTTTTTGTTGCCCTAACAAAAGTTGCATTGTTATTAAAGGTTTGTCGTATCCATTCATCAGCAATTTGTTCACTGGATATTTCTAAGTTCCATGCTAATCTTCCCAAAGTATACCAATTAGACTGGCCAAAAAGATGACCCGTCCAATTTCTGTCATTGCCTATATTAGAAACACCAGCAATGCCATTCAGGGAATCATTAGTAAAACTACCATCAATTACCCTGGCTACGGTTGAATATGATTGTTGAACTCCGGCTTTTTTTCTATCAGGCAAAGCATTGACTATACTTTTTGCGTAGGTCTCTGCATCCAGTACTTCTTTAAACATGGGAGCCTCATAAACTAAATGTGTTCCCTGCCCCAGGTATTCCTGTGTTAACTGAAATTCCATCATGAGTGGTGTGTGTTTCATAGCACCGAACAAAGGTGAAAACGGTTCCCTGGGTTGAAAGTCAATCGGTCCATTTTTAACCTGTACTAAAACGTTATTTCTGAATTTTCCGTCGAGTGGTTTAAATTCTTCATAAGCCTGTTTGAAACGGTCATTTGATTGTTGACTATAAACAAATGCCCGCCACATAATAATTCCATTATGAGGTGCCAGGGCGTCAGCAAGCATATTGGCGCCATCGGCATGATCTCTGCCATAATTTTGTGGCCCGGGTTGCCCTTCTGAATTGGCTTTTACCAAAAATCCGCCGAAGTCCGGGATCAATTGATAAATTTCTTTTGCCTTATCATTCCACCATTGTTGTACTGAATCATTCAGGGGATCTGCTGTTTTTAATTTTCCAATTTCTATAGGAGCACTGAACCGGGCTGTCAGATAAACTTTAATACCGTAAGGCCGGAACAGATCGGCCAGGGCCGCAAATTTTTCAAGGTATGGCTTTGTTAATATGACTGCACTGGCATTTACATTGGTCAATGAAACTCCATTGATCCCTATAGATGCATTGGCCCGTGCATAATCCTTATATCTCGGATCATTATAACCAGGCAAAGTGTGCCAGTTAAATATGGATATACCTGCATATCCTCTTTCTACATACCTGCTCAGGTTATCCCAATGATTTAAAAGTCGTAATTGCAAAGAGGGAACAGAGATTATATTAAGGTTTGAAATGGATTGATGAGTTTGAATAAGACGAAGAAAATGAAAAACTCCGTATAAAACTCCAATGTCGGTATTGCCTGTGATTAATAATACTTTTTTACCCTGGAAAACAACAGAACGAATAATAAATCCTTCTTTGCCCAACGACGCGGATTGATCTTTTGAAATAAATTTTGAAATGATACCAGGCTGGGATAACGGGCCGGCAAGCAGTGAGCCATTATTTACAGATGAATGTTCAGGAATCTTTTTGCCAAGTAAACCTTTCAATCCCATATTCAATTCCTCCCTGACCACAGCGAGTGTAGGGGAGTTGGGTACCAAATTTATTCCACTGATCGTATTCCGATAGGTGGCCAGCAGACGCGGATTGTCGATTAATTTGTACCGGAGCCATAGGTCATAACCATCTTCTGCCCGCAGGTGAAGAGATAATAATAAAAGTAGTAATGAAGAAATAAATTTCATTTTTGTAAATTAGTTCAGGAAGGGATTTGTTTTTTGAGTGAAGATTTTCTGATAATCAGGTCTGATTTAATCACAATTGTATTGGTAAGTCTAATATTTGCAATTCCTTTTAAATGATTGATCAGGTTACGGGCCACTATTTCTCCCATATCCTTACCCGGGTAATGAATGGTAGTCAATTGAGGTTCTATTATTTTACTGATAGCGTCATTATTAAAGCCCACTATGGCAATATCCTCGGGAATTCTTATTCCATTT
>JBPPMM010000277.1:0-3592 GCA_051306075.1 Chitinophagaceae bacterium | reverse complement strand
TTTCTATCAATTGCTATGCTTTGCAAAAAAATCAAAAATATCCCCGGCACATAAACATCTAAATGCTTGTAACAGCAAACTACAAATATATTTTTTTGAAATTAAGGTTGCGCAACAGTGACCCAATGTTGGCTGCAGGCATTTATTTTAAGCAGCGATACTTTCTTGTCGCTCCACTTTCGTTTCCGAAAGTGATAAATATCTTTTTCGTCCAATTGTCAAATAATATACTAGCAAAAGGAAAGCAGGAATGATTAGATAAAATATGTAGTCAATACCGTATATGAATTTATAACGTAGCTCAAGATTGTAATAATGATAGCAGTCGGCATAATCCACCTTGCATTTTTGAAACCACCAACTTTGAAGTTTCTAAATTCATTGTCGCCCTGAGAAAATGTCATTGTTGGACTGCTACACCAATCAATTTTTGTGAAAAGTGTATGTTGTCCTGACGAAACATTAAATTCTTTTGTTTCACCATTGGCCATTGTTCCTACTTTTTTCCCGTCTATATAAACTCCATAATCTCGCAGTCGGTTAACATATTCACTTGTCCGAGTTAAGATGATTGTCGCCATGTTAGTTTCTTTTGGTTAATATAATTATGTAGCAAAACTATTTAAAGTTGTCATCACTTGTCTAGTCCGATTTGTCGGAAGCTGCACACTGCTTGCAGCCAACGATCAGGTATTGGCGATGTGGCGGTATTTGAAAATCGTCAGCCCGTAACTGCTGCTAAATTTATAAATAAAAGTTCATTGTTTATTCTACAGATCGGTGTTATTCGTCGGCTGAAACTGAAGCCGAATAGCGAAAAAGTTGAGAATATATTCGTCGCCCCGCAATATAGCCAAACCGAATGTTGTGTGTAGTGCATCTACGTCATGCCCCCACCGAGAGTATTAAATGCTGTCCAAACCCATCTCTGACAATTCTCATGAGAGTTGAAAGCCTTATGTCACTAGCATCGTTTTCAATTCTGGAAATGTAATTTTTTGTCGTACCACACTTTTCAGCAAGTTGCTCCTGTGTCATGTTGTGTCTGTGTCTCATTTCTTGAAGCATAACGCCTAACTTAAATGTTTCATAACCTTCCTCGAAAGTGTCTCTTTTTTTAGAACCTCTTTTACCATATTTCTTGTCTATAAACACTTCCAAGTCTACTAATTTATTTTTGCTTGTCTTCATAATATTTTGTTTTTAATTTTTCTGCTCTTTCAATTTCCGACTTTGGAGTTTTCTGTGTCTTTTTTTGAAAACCATTTAATAGAATAACCAATTGTCCTTCGTCAAAGAAGCAAAATATTCTAAAAATATTGTTACCCGAACTTACCCTGATTTCATAAAGGCCGTCAGAACCTTCCATATGTTTAAGGTATGTCTGTGGCACAATTTGAATATCTCTTATTAGACGGATTGTCCATAAGATACGGGCTTGAACTTTCTGGGTTTGCTTATTAAAAAATATCCAAAAATCGTTACCGTAAACTATTAAACTTCGAATTTGTCCTTTAAAATCGTCCACCGAGCAAAGTTACCTAATTAGGTAATATTATCCAAATTATATTGTCGGGATTTTGAAAGAATGAGGAATACAAATTGCATTACACACAACGATCAGGTATTGGCGAAGGCTGGGAAATAGACTTTCGTCTGCCCACAACCGCTGCTGATTGAAAATATTTTGTTGAAGTTAAGAACAAAAAGTTCAGCGTTGCTTGTCCAGCCCGGACTAAAGTTGAGCAATGAAAACCGCCGATTGATCTTCCGTCTGCCCAGCTTTTGCCAATACCCTGTTAGTGGCAGTTTTTCTGTCATACAGATGTACTTTTTGCCAAAATGTTGTAGAGTCTCTTTGTACTATTTCTTGTATTTACCATATATAGGTTGCCCTGGAAAAACATTATCAGCGGTTTTTCCATTCGTCAATACAAACACACCATTCACAATTACATATTCAATGCCTTCTGAAAAGGCTGGACCATTTTCAAAAGTACCTTTATCAATTATATTGGTGGGATTGAAAATAGTAATATCAGCATCTGCCCCAATTTGTAATCTCCCTTTAAACCTCATCATGGGTGCAATATTTTCTAATCTTTTAGCTGGCAGCAGTGTCATTTTTTCAATAGCGGTCATAAGGTCAATCACTTTTTCTTCTCTTACATATTTGCCTAACACTCTTGAGAAGGTCCCCCCGGTTCTTGGATGGGCCAGCTTTGCATATGGCATCCCATCTGATGCAATCATAACACCAGGTTCAGCAATACCAGTCTTTATCCATTCAGGTTTCATCATGTGCATGATAACTACTCCTCCCGTTTTGCGATAGGCATCAAATGATTCCTTAGTAAGGCGTTCGCCGTTGGACCACTGCAAGTCGCCATAGCTAATGCCTAATCTGTCTTGCCATCCATCCGAAAACATAGCACTTTGCAAACTTGTAGATGCAGCGGTATAAGAATACAGTTCGGTAGTTATATCTATCCCTCTTTTTTGTGCTGCCTTCACCATATCCAGACCTAATTGAATATTACTCAACGCCTGGCTGTTGATATGAACAATATGCAGCGGTGTATTTGTGAGGGCAGCATCAGCTATTACTTCCTGTATTGAAATGATGTCGTTGCTTCTTGCGTGAGTAAATACCAGTGCATTCAGTTCGCCTGCCAACTGAAATACCCTATACATTTCTTTTGGATTTGTTTTAGGCAGGTAGCCGACAGGAACTCCGATACCAACTCCGCCTTCGGCCAAAGAGGATTTAATGTTATCAAGTGTTTTATTCATTTCTTCCAAAGTCAACTGTTCTGAGGCAGCAGGAAGAATAGTATTTGTGAGCTGATAAATCGATGATTCTCCTTTGATGCTCGTTTCAAATAATTTGTTTACAGAATCTTTGTATTTATCTATTGTTTTAAACCGTTCGTACGGCCAGCAAACACTGGCCCCATAGTTTATTAGTGCTTTTGATTGCCTTGTTGCATACCACTCTTTCAGGTTCTCAATTCCCCATTCCAGTTCCAGTGCAGTGGTGAGTCCATCATGCAGTTGATATTCCTGCTCTTTGTTGGTTCGACCATGGACATGCAAATCAATAAAACCCGGAGCTACCACTAAACCCGTTACATTAATCGTTTGTTTGCCTTTCAATTGTTCTGATGAAATTTGGGCAATACGGTTATTGATGATGCCCACATTTTTTATTGCGTCAAGTTTTGTTTCCGGGTCCATGACACGTCCGCCAATTAATACAATGTCATATTCTATGTTAGATTGTGCAATTGCACAATGACAAAAGCATGTTGTAAGCGTAAAAAAGAATAATGCTGATTTTAATACTCTTATCATAATGAATTGATTTTTTGAGGTCATTTAAGTGTCGCGCTAAAATTGCTACCAACAAATAGAAAAGTATCCGCAAGGCCCCCTGAAAAACCCCGCATGTAAAGAATGTTGCGGGGTCTTGCGGTATACTTTTGGGTTGACCGATATCGCCGTAAACTTGCTATTAGGGAGAAAGTATCGGTCTTACCAGTTTTATTTGTTTGGTTTTTTAATTCAGTTTTGTTTTTCAATCTGTGCGGCT
>JBPPMM010000267.1:0-3116 GCA_051306075.1 Chitinophagaceae bacterium | reverse complement strand
ATCTAAAATTGTTCTTTGATAATTAATTTTTCATCTATATGCAAATTGGCTAATTGTTTTTCAATTGCCTTCATCATTAGCGGAGGGCCGCATACATAAATATTATTTTTAAAGCCACTTATGTTTGCCTTTAGGAAATCTTCGGTGATTAGTCCTTTTGCATATCCATCTACCTTTTCATCGGATAAAATATTGATAAAATTTTTGCCTAATATGTTTTTAAATTCTTCTTTGAGTATAATATCAGCTTTTGTTTTATTGGCAAAAATGAGCTTGTTATCACCTATTTCATTTTTTAACTGAAGATGCCTGAATATGGAAATGAAAGGAGTAACTCCTGCGCCCCCAGCAATAAATACACCTTCGCCTTTGTAACCGATTGCGCCAAAGACACCGTGCAAAATCAACTCATCATCCCTTTCGAGTTGCAGAAGCTGGTTGGTAACGCTTTTATGAAAAGGATATGTTTTGATGGTAAACTCGAGGTAATCGTTATCAGGCAGACAAGTGAAGGTGAAAGGCCTCTTTTCGTTCTGCCAACCGTTTTTGTTTATGGAAACTTCGGTGGCTTGTCCGGGTGTGAAGTTGTACTGCCGGGGTTTTTCAGTTACGATTTGTAATACATCATGAGTGATGTTCTCAATTAATTTTATTTTTACATGATGTTGTTGCATATCATTTAAGCCTTTGAAAGATTATTCCTTTCTTATATACTATTGGAAAAATTCCTTTTTTGCGAAAGTGCATTTAATTTTTTTACAAAGACTTAAGATATTCGACCAAATCTTTTTTTTCTGCTTCAGTTAAAGCGAGTTTTTTGAAATTGTTGTAATGATTTACTACATCCATTAATGTTGCGAATCTACCATCGTGATAAAAGCCACCTTTCATGTGTGTCCATAGACCTTTTAACCCTTGTGTTACATAAGTTTTATCAGGTGAGCGGTTTGCCTGGAAATCATCAATACCTATATCCGATGGTTTGTGTGTATTCCATCCGGGTTCGGTAAACAAAGGAGGAACGTGGCAACCTGCGCATTTTGCTTTACCGTTAAATACGAGCATGCCCCGCTGTGCTGCTTCTTTATTATAAATGCTATCCGGTGCTTTAGGTGCCGGGATTGCTAATTGATAAAATTGTAATGCTGCAAGTTTACCTGTTATCATGTCGGGATTATTGCGTTTGTTTCCTGCACCTGTTTTAGCCGCAACTGGATATTTTTTAGCATCGTTAAGCCGCTCATCGTAAAAAGTTCCATTACCTGCCAGTTCAAGATTTGCAACAAAAGCATTCCAGTAAGTAACGTCGCCCCATCCACCTGTCCATGTATGGAGCGTATGTCCTGCATGTCCAAAAGCTTCTGGTATTAAAGTAGCCGCTGATTTTCCATCGGGGCGAAATGCTTTGCCGTCTAAATTGAGCAGGGCATCAAATTTACCGGGCCCCCAGCTTGCCAAGACTTTTTTAACGGTGGCTACATCCACACCTAGTGCATCGGTGAGAGGTTTTAAATTGGGAGCCATGGATATAATCGCTCCAACATTTAAATCGCGGTTTGCCCATCCGTCAAGGCGACGGCCGATGCCGGGAGCAAATGCATCATCAACTGTTGAATGGCAGGACGCACATGTAATACCAATAGCTTTGAGATTTTTATTATCATCAAAAGTTCCTTTTACCCCTACCACTGCATTAAGCTGTAAAAGTGTGAGTGTAACTGCCGGGTCATCTAAATTTACTTTTCCTGCTTTAATGGCTGCTGCAACATCAGCAGGTATGGCATCCATGTCAACTTTTAATCCTGCTGCAAGTGCGGCGTTGGGAGATAGTCCCGAACCAATGCCGCCAATTTTTTCACCCGCAATGGCTTTGTTTAATTGAAGGGCATCTGTCCAATAGGCTTCGTCACCGAAGGTTTCGAAACGAAATGTTTGCCTACCTTCCGCCAACATTTTATTTGCATTATCAGTGATTGGGTCTTCATTTTCTTTCCCTGTGCTTTTGGTTTGACCATTTGAAGAATTTGTGCATTGGATTAATTGACTTACTGAAACAAAAAGCACAAGTATTCCAATGACGAGTGTTGTTTTGGTGGAAGTGATTTTCATGACACTAAATTTTGTTGAAGTATAAATCTATAGAGTAGATGAAAGGGGGAAAAGTTACAAATCAAGCTAAAAAACTTTAGCGGAAAAATGGGTGTTTGTTTCTAATCTTATAAATATTTTTTTCCCGCCCGTAGTCCTCCTCTCGTTAACCGTTCAGCCTATGTCTCCATATGAAAATTTGTGTGCCGGCTATGGAACAATGGGCTTTGTGTAACGTAAAGCCAAATTGAATACTTTTATGCTTTGAATATGAATATAACCCGGCCTTCTGCAAGACCCGGAGTCCATTCAGCACAGAGCCGTGTTGTGAAACTCCGGAAGAAACAAACAAATATATAAAGTTGGAGGAAGCCAAGCTTGTGTTGATTTATGATAAACAACAAAAGCGTTATTCAGGTAAATGGGTTGATACCAATTAATGCAAATATTAATAAACAAACATGCAATCGAAAGCAAAAACACCGGATGACTATATCGCTGAATTGCCGGCGGATAGAAAAGAAGCGATCATAAAATTGCGCAAGGAGGTGTTGAAAAACCTTCCGAAAGGTTTTAAAGAAGTGATGGGTTACGGAATGATGGGTTATGTGGTTCCCCATTCCATTTATCCTGCGGGTTATCATTGTACACCTTCGGATCCCCTGCCTTTTGCAGGTTTTGCCAGCCAAAAGAATTTTATCGCTTTCTATCATATGGGTATTTATTCTGATCCTAAGCTCCTGGAATGGTTCGTGAAGGAATACCCGAAACATACCGACGCTAAACTGGACATGGGAAAAGCTGTATCCGCTTCAAAAAGCCCGAAAAGATCCCTTTTAAATTGTTTGGTGAGCTGATGAGCAAAATGACCGTGAAGGATTGGATCGGGATGTACGAGTCGGTGCTTAAGAAGTCTAAAACCAAAAAATAGAGCGGCCCCCGGAGCCGCATCCAAGAGTAAACGCCAGATTGCCTTCCTTGATGTACAGATCATTTGAATGGCCGTTCCCGTCATAATGTATCCTGGA
>JBPPMM010000193.1:0-18657 GCA_051306075.1 Chitinophagaceae bacterium | reverse complement strand
CAAATCCCTGTGCCACGGTATCGCTTTGTACATCACCATCGTAATTTTTACAAGCCCATACAAAATTACCATTCCATTTTAGGGCACTGGCCACCATATCATCGATCAGGCGATGTTCATAAACAATGCCTGCATCAGCAAAAGCAGATTTAAATTCTTTCTGATAAATATCTTCAAAGATGTCTTTGAAGCGTCCATCATACTTTTTCAGGATGGTATTTTTTGTAGAAAGATATAATGGCCATTTTTTGCTAAGCGCCATATTGAAACAGCTTCTTGCAAAGCCCATAATACTTTCATCGGTATTATACATACTCATGGCTACACCATCTCCCTTAAAGTTGAATACTTCAAAAGTTTGAGGCTCTCCTCCGCCTTCAGGAGTAAATGTCATTGTTAATTTTCCTTTGCCTTTAATCACAGTATCTGTAGCCCGGTACTGATCGCCAAATGCATGACGTCCTACAATTATGGGGGCTGTCCAATTAGTTACTAACCTGGGAATATTACTGATCACAATGGGTTCACGAAAGACGGTTCCATCCAGGATATTCCGGATGGTGCCATTCGGACTTTTCCACATTTGTTTCAGCTTAAATTCTTCAACTCTTGCTTCATCAGGAGTGATTGTGGCACATTTGATACCAACTCCATATTCTTTTATAGCATTTGCCGCATCAACAGTTACCTGGTCATTTGTCTGGTCCCTGTACTCTACACCCAGATCAAAATACTTAATATCCAAATCAACATAAGGCAGTATAAGCTTGTCCTTTATAAATTTCCAGATTATGCGTGTCATTTCATCGCCATCCAATTCAACAACAGGATTTGCTACTTTGATCTTTTGGGCCATAAATGCTTTTTTAGTAATATTCAATGGACTGCGAGAAATTCGCAGGGCCGCAAATCTACAATAATCTGGTTGTAATTTGGTCACCGCTTATTGCAGAATCTCACTTTTGTCCCAAAAGTTTTTGTTTGATTGGTTGATTTTGCTCAATTATTTCGTAACTTTTCTATTTTCAACTATCATGGACGTAACACAGCTTTTCTTTCACTACCTAAACAAATTTGTTCATATTTCAGATGAGGAGTTTGAACAATATTTTACACCCATCCTGAAGGTGAGGCGGTATGGTAAAAAAGAATATCTCATCAAGGCAGGAGAGGTGGAGGATTTCTTCAGCTTTGTAATTAAAGGATTGGTTCGAAAATTTTATAAAAAAGGACATCATGAAATAAATACTCAGATATCAACTGAGGGGCAGATAATCATGAGCCAGCAATCGTTTCTCGGCCGTCAACCTTCTGAATACTATATTGAAACTATTGAGCCATCCGTTATCGTGTCTATAAGATATGCTCATCTTGAGGAGCTATATAATAAATCAAAAAAAATGGAGCGGCTTGGGCGGTTGGTTGTAACTCATATGATGGCTGTCAGCGATAGCTGGCAAATGCAATTAATTAAAATGAGCCCACGTGAACGATTCCTCAATTTTGTTATGAAAAACCCGGAACTAATGCAGCGGGTTCCTCAAAAGTACCTGGCCAGTTATCTCAATATCAAGCCGGAAACATTCAGCCGGTTCAAACATTTACTCCGTAATCATTCAAAAAATTCTACAGGGTAATGCCTGATTCCGGTTTAAAGATGAACTACTAATACCGGAATTTTCATTCCATGCCGCACTGCATTCACCGTTTCACCATAAAAGAAGTCTTTTATTCCTGTATGTCCATGGGCACCCAAAACCAGCATATCTGGTTTTTCTTCTTTTACAATTCTGATTATCTCTTTAGCTCCATGGCGAAAACCCAGCACAGCTTTAGAATTAAACCCTTTCTCTTTTAATTGATTTACAAAAAGGTCAAGTCGTTCTTTATCTTTTTGGGTTTCATAGTCATCCGTTTCGTTACCCAGTAAATAGGCTGTTGCACTTTCAACCACATGGATCAATATAAATTCTGTATCAGGCCTGGCTTGCCCGATTGCTGCTGCCAGTATTTTTTTATCGTTTTCACTAAAATCCAATGCCACAGCAATTTTTTTGTAAACCGGGACTTCCAGGTTTTGTATGCCGGAGAAATCAGGATGTAAATGGGAAGATGTCGGTTTTTTAGTCTTTCTGATCATTGGGAAAATAATAGAGTAAATTAGAAGTAGAACAAAGAAAAGACCAGCTGATGCAATTAATATTTTTATTGTGGTGTTGCCAGAACTGTCGAAATAATTAAATGCTTCCTCCGTCAGCATTTTTAGATTCAGGTAAACCAAAACGGAAGCAACCAGCCATCCAAGAAATTGAACAAAGGGTTTTATTGCAAAATCACCCATGGTAGTTTTGTCACTTACAAAATGAATAAGTGGTATTACCGCAAAACCAAGTTGTAAACTCAAAATTACCTGGCTGAAAATTAATAAGCTGTCCACCTGGTCTTCTCCAAACATAGCAATCACAATGATAGCAGGAATAATAGCGATCAAACGGGTAATGAGCCTTCTCATTATGGGATTAATTCGCAGGCGTAAATATCCTTCCATTACTATTTGTCCCGCAAGCGTACCGGTTATGGTGGAACTTTGTCCGGATGCAATTAGCGCAATAGCAAAAAGGGTAGAGGCAAAACTGGATCCCAGCATGGGTGATAACAATTCATAAGCCTGGTTAATTTCTGCTACATCTGTTTTACCTGTTTGAAAAAAGACCGTAGCTGCGAGAATCAGGATGGCTGCATTGATAAGGAAGGCAATGTTCAGTGCAATAGCGCTGTCAATAAAACTATATTTCAGGGCCTGCTTAATTCCCTGTTTTGTTTTTTTGATTTTTCTTGTTTGAACTAATGCCGAATGAAGATATAAGTTGTGAGGCATTACAGTAGCACCAATGATGCCTATTGCCAGGTATAAAGCAGTTTCTTTGGGTAAAGCATTACTCATGTTTTTTGCTGCATACAAATCTTTAGCCTCAGGGAGTGACGGAATAAATCCTTGCAACACATCGAAAAGTTGTGGAGATGCAATGATAATATTTACCAGAAAGCACACACCGATTACGGCAATCAATCCTATTATAAAGGCTTCCATTTTCCGGATGCCAAGGCGTTGCAGATAAAGTAGAAGAAAAGTATCGAGCACCGTGATTGACACACCCCAGATCAGGGGAAGCCCGGTAAGTAATTGTATCCCTATGGCCATACCCAGTATTTCGGCAAGGTCAGTGGCAGCTATAGCAATTTCGGCCAATACCCACAAAATGAAATTCATTTTTTTCGGGTAGACCTCCCGGTTGGCCTGAGCCAGGTCCCTGCCTCTGACTATACCTAACCTCGCACTCATACTTTGCAAAAGAAGTGCCATCAGGTTACTCATCAGCAATACCCATATTAAGGTATATCCGTATTTACTACCACCTGCCAGGTCAGTGGCCCAGTTGCCCGGATCCATATAACCAACACTAACAAGATAAGCCGGGCCAAAAAATGAAAGTATTCTTCGCCAGGCAGGTTTTTTTAAATTTGTAGTATCAACACTTTGATGCACTTCGCTCAGGGATGCATCCGGGTCTTTGTTATTGGCCATACTTTACAAAAATATTTTTAGCCAGTTGTTCACTAATATTTATCGGCGTGTGCTGGCGGATCTTTATTTCAATAGAATTATCATAACTGAATTTCTTTTTTACTTCAAGCCTGGTGCCTATGCCAATTTTTTTATGACCTAGCAATTCAAGCATGGAGGATGACTGATCACTTACATGGCTGACCGTTGCCTGCTTGTTCAGTGGCAACTCCAGAAGGCAAATCTGTTTGTTCGTTTCTATTTTACCGTTGCTGTCAGGAATCGGATCACCGTGCGGATCTGTACGGGGAAAGCCAAGAAATTCATCCAGTTTATCGATCAGGTTTTTATTACTTACATGTTCAAGGTCTTCTGCTATTTCATGTACTTCATCCCAGCTGAATTTTAATTTTTCGGCTAAAAAATATTCCCATAAGCGATGGCGACGAATGATTAGAAGAGCTACTTTTAAACCATCTGCTGATAATCTGAAACCATAATAAGCCTGGTAATGCACCAGTTTTTTGGTTTTGAGTTTTTTCAACATGTCAGTGACGGATGCAGGTTTGGTCTGCAGATGCGCAGCCATTTCATTGGTAGTTACCGTGCCATCCGATTTTTGAAGATGAAATATCGCTTTGATATAGTTCTCCTCACTTGTAGAATAGTTCAGCAAAGCTAAATAAATTTTTAGGCAAACCTAAATTATAAAATCGGGATATCAAAATTTTCTGTTGATGATCAGGTGGGAAACGCTTAATTTGTAGTTTTAATACCCGTTACTATGTCAATAATGAAGCAGTATGGCCTGATGATTTTATTTATCATTTCAATAGCCGGATGTAAGTCAAAGAAACCCGTACTTTCTGGTGATGAGCCGGTGGAAATTAATGATTTTATTGATTTTTTCCCGGATGCGAATTTGCCTTACGAGGTTGTTGATAAAAGTCTTTTAAAAAAAGAGAATGATTCACTTCTCATCAGTTACAAAGTATTTACCCAATTTGTGCCCGATTCAATACTAAGTGAGGTTTTTGGAAAGAAAACCAGGCCTAAAATTTATCCATTAGCAAAGTATAAAGGGGATGAAACTTATCTTTTTGCAAAAGCGATAGCGCCTAATAAAAAGGTGATGTTTGTCTTGGGTTTCGATAAAAAAAATAATTACATCGCCACCATGCCCCTGCTTACACTGGATCAATCTTCAGCTACTACTCAAACAGCTAGTATGGACACACGGTATACGTTGACTAAATCGGTCAGTCGCAAAAATACCGACGGCTCGGTAAATGAAGGAAAGGATGTGTATGTTTTAAATGGCAGTACAAAAAGTTTTACGTTGATCATGACAGACGCCCTTGACGACAAGATAACAGAATTAACCAATCCTATAGATACCTTTTCGAGGAAACAAAAATATGCTGCCGATTATGGAAGAGGGAAATTGAACCTGGTTTCTATCCGTGATGGAAGAAAAAAAGGCATGATTAGTTTTTTTATTCATTTTGAAAAAAGCAATGGAGATTGTACTGGTGAGTTAAAGGGAGAAGCATTGATGAAGTCACCTACTTTAGCAGAATACATGGAAAAGGGAGATCCGTGCATTTTACAATTTAAATTTTCTGCTTCTTCCGTTACAGTAAAGGAATTGGAGGGTTGTGGTTCGAGGAGAGGTCTTCGGTGTTCCTTTGATGGTACATATCCCCGCAAAAAGGAAGCAAAGCCAGTGCCGGCAAAAATAAAATCTGTCAAAAAGAAATAATGCTTTCAGGTGACTTCTTTCTAATAGTAGACATTTCCGAATTTACCTTTATCTTGCGCCTTCGTGTAAAAAAAACACCCATCGAAATTTAAACTTTAATTCTTTTCATTAAAAAAATTGAAAGTAATTTTCTTTATTTGTGAAATTTTGAAGGCAACCCAAATTAAAAACTAAGAGATGAAGTTTACCAATTTTAATGTTCCTTATCCTGTTGAGCAGAATTATTCCAAACGTGTTGCCTACTTTTCAATGGAGTTTGCAGTACATCAGCCCCTGAAAATATATAGCGGAGGCCTGGGTTTTCTGGCGGGCTCGCATTTGAGAAGTGCATATGAATTAAAACAGAATTTGATTGGGGTTGGTATGTTATGGAAATACGGTTATTACGACCAGGAGCGGCACCAGGATCAAACTCTGGATGTAGCCTGGAATGAAAAACATTACAGCTTCTTAGAAGATACTGGTTTGAAATTTCAAATCAATGTGCATGAGCATCCTGTTTGGGTAAAAGTGTTTTACCTGAATCCGGAAACATTTAAATCGGCTCCTCTATTTCTTTTGTCTACAGATACCCCCGAGAACGATTACGTTTCACAAACTATTACTCATCGCCTGTACGACGCCAATGTAGCCACCAAAGTAGCTCAATACATTTTACTGGGCGTAGGTGGTGCAAAGTTGATGGACGTTCTTGGTTTCAACCCGGAGCTTTATCACCTGAATGAAGCGCATGGCCTTTCGGCTGCGTTTTATCTATATAATAAATTTCACCGGAAGATTGAGGAAGTAAAGAAAAGATTGGTTTTTACCACACATACTCCTGAAGAGGCGGGTAATGAAAAACATGATATCTATCTCTGCCATAAGATGAGTTATTTCTGTGGCCTGAGTGTTGATGAAGTTAAGAAATTAACAGGCAACCACGAAGATGCATTCAATCACTCACTTGCTGCCTTGCGGTTTGCTCACCTGGCCAATGGTGTTTCAGCACTGCATGGACATGTTTCCAGGGCCATGTGGAATAAGTATGATGATATATGTCCGATTATTTCAATAACCAATGCACAAAATTATCTTTATTGGGCCGATAAGCAATTGTACAGGTTTAAGGAAGCTGGTGACGATTATGGAATGGATGATCGGAAAAAATATTTGAAGAAAAGAGCATTTGATATAGTAGCAGATCAAACCGGCAAACTATTCAAGCCTGATATTTTCACCATTGTGTGGGCACGGAGGTTTGCAGGTTACAAACGTGCAGGTCTTATTACTACGGATGAAAAAAGATTTAAAAAATTATTGAGTAATTCAAAATACCCGGTTCAAATCATCTGGGCAGGCAAACCTTATCCAGTTGATCATCCGGCAATAAGTGAATTCAATCAATTAGTTTATTTAAGTAAAGAGTATAGTAATGTTGCAGTACTGACCGGGTATGAACTTACTCTTTCTAAAAGATTAAAACAGGCATCCGATTGCTGGTTGAATAATCCCCGCGTTCCCCGCGAAGCTTCAGGTACAAGTGGAATGACAGCTGCCATGAACGGAGCCATTAATTTTTCTACAGATGATGGCTGGATACCGGAATTTATCAATCATGGACACAATGGGTTTGTAGTGCCCAAAGCTGATTATGGTAATATGGCCACTCATGAGCAGGATGAGTATGATCTTAATAAATTGTATGATATTCTGGAAAAAGAAATTTTACCTATTTATTATAACGATTATAATACCTGGAGGCAAATAATGAAAAATGGAATGGAGGATGTGCGATTCAGGTTTGACAGTAATCGGATGGCACATGAATATTACGCTTTGTTATATAAGTAGCAATTTTTTAGTCTATTGCGTATTGAAGTCCCAAAAAAGGACCTGATTTTTAATTTTGATTTCTTGAAGTGATTCGGTTAGATAAATTGTTCAATCATCTTTTCAGTATTAATATTAACCGGGAAAAAGCTTACCAGTTTTTGAATTACACCTTCAACAATTGCATCAGGACAGGAAGCTCCACTGGTTATTAATATTTTTACCGGATGCTTTTCCGGAAGGTATCCAGAAGTTAAAACTTCTTCTTTATTCCTAAAATTGTAATGTAGTACTTCCTGGGAGGAAATGATTTTTTCTTCACTGCTGATAAAATAGGTTGGCAATTTTTCCTCGCATAGTTCAACCAGGTGTGAGGTGTTGGACGAATTATAACCACCAACCACAATGGCTAAGTCTGCATCCGTTTGTAACATACCGCTTACGGCCGTCTGGTTATCATTAGTGGCATAGCATAATGTATCACGGGTATCTGCTACCCGATCTTCAATAGTCTTTTCATTTAATTGAAAATGATAAATCATGGTTTGTTTTAAAAATTCAGATATGGCTTGTGTGTCACTGGCAAGCATCGTTGTTTGATTGATTACCCCGATGCGTTGAAGATCTTTTTCTATATCAAACCCTGTTGAATATTGTCCGTCAAACTCAATATAGAATTCTCCTGCAGGTTTTTCGCCGGTTATATATTTCGCCAATTCTTTTGCCTGCTGCAAATCTTTTACTACAACTGCAGGAGCGTTTTCAGCCGCATGTGAAAAGGTAGCTCTTGTTTCTTCATGGTTGGGTTTGCCATGTACAATGAGGCTGTAATTTTTCTTTGCTATAGCTTCTCCCCGGTTCCATACTTTTTCCACAAAAGGGCAGGTGGTATTATATTTTTCAGTTTGGATACCAATATCTTTTAGCTTTTTTTCAATGGCCAGGGTGGTACCAAAGGCGGGAATGATCACTATATCATTTGCTGTTAATTCATCAAAGGAGATCAGTTGATTGCCATAGGTATCTTGCAAAAAAATAACGCCATGCGCCTGCAAGTCCGTATTTACCTGGGGATTGTGGATCATTTCACTCAATAAAAAAATTCGTTTCCCTGGATTTTCTTCCACTGTCCGGAAAGCGATCTCGATAGCATTTTCTACTCCGTAACAAAAACCGAAATGACGGGCAAGATAAATTTGAAGCGAACCAAAATCTAAAAGGGTGGGTAAGAAATCCTTTTTCATTTTATCATCCTGCCTGCGTTTTTTTTTGATGGCTGATATCAACGGGCTTCGATAAATGATTGGTACGTCAAAATTTTTCATTCTGCAAAGATACTGTTTGCCTGATTTTGTAATACTGGTTGAAGGTTGAGAATCGGACTAACATACAATCATCCGGGTCATAGGTTCTGAATCGTATAAATTGATTTTTACAAATAACAATTAGTTATTAGTTTCACCTAAATGGGTTGATATGATTCGCTTGATTACACCTGTTGCCTGCCTGTGTTTAATAGTCGCCTGCAACAATAATTCATTAAAAACTAAAACAACCGAAAAAGAAAATATGACTGCATCATCAAAGACTGTAGCCTGGGCGCATAATACAAATATTTATGAGGTGAATGTTCGCCAATACACCCCTGAAGGAACGTTTAATGCATTTGGAAAAGAACTGCCCCGGTTAAAGGAAATGGGAGTGGGAACTCTTTGGTTCATGCCCATAACGCCGATAGCTCAGAAAAATAAAAAGGGAAGTATGGGTAGCCCGTATGCATGTTCTGATTACACCGCCATCAATCCGGAATTTGGTACATTGGATGATTTTAAAAAACTTGTGAAAGATGCGCATGATATGGGATTTAAAGTGATCATTGATTGGGTGGCTAATCATACTGGCTGGGATCATGTCTGGACAAAAACCCATCCGGAATATTTCCTGAAAGATTCCACTACACAGGATTTTAAGATTGCCAGTGGTATGGATGATATTATTGAATTGGATTATAAAAATCCTGCTTTACGTAATGCCATGGTAGAGGCAATGAAATTTTGGGTAAATGAAACTGATATTGATGGTTTTCGGTGCGACCTTGCCAGTTGGGTGGAAGTCGACTTTTGGGAAGAAGCACGTCCAAAAGTTGATTCCGCAAAACATTTATTCTGGTTGGGTGAATTTGACGAATTGGAAGGACCGGAGTATGGAAAGATATTTGATGCCAGTTATTCATGGAAATGGATGCACAAGACAAGAGATTTTTATCAGCATCATTTGCCCCTTCACGAATTGGAATCATTATTAGAGCAGTATGGTTCAATTGGCAACGAATCTATGAGAGCCTGGTTTACTACCAATCACGATGAAAATAGCTGGAACGGTACGGAATACGATAAATACGGAGAAATGGCCGGGGCGCTTGCAGTTTTTAGTGCAACATGGAATGGAATTCCTTTGCTTTACAGCGGCCAGGAAATGCCGAACAGAAAAAAGCTTGAATTTTTTGAAAAAGATGCTATTCAATGGACTGGACAGTATCAATTAAATGATTTTTATAAAACACTATTGAATCTTCATTCGGATCATCCGGCGCTTCGTGCCGGCGACAGCCAGGTAAGAACACACCGCATCAAGACAACTGAAGACTCTCATGTTTTTTGTTTTCTTCGCAAAAGCGGTGACAGGGAAGTACTGGTTATTTTGAATCTTTCTTCAAAAGATTCATTAAATATGGAAATAACAGACGATAAAATAGGCGGGACATTTAAGAATGTTTTCCAAAGCGGCAACAGGAATATGGACAAGGATAGAAATTTTTCAATGCAGGCCTGGGAGTATCTCGTTTTTGAAAAATAAATCTGAAGCATAATTTCAGATTATGAAAACAAGAAAGCCGTCTCTTTTTAAAGACGGCTTTCTTGTTGTAAACTTTGCCCGTTATTATTCGTCGTTCAATTTTATTTTATAGGTGTAAATGCCTTTATACCCGGGGTAAATTCCTTCTAACTGCACCTGGTCATATGCGCCGCCAAGTAATTGCCCTAAATCGTCCGTAGTCTTAATATCTCTTCCATTTACTGAAGTAATAATGAAGCCAGGATCCATTCGTGTATTGCTCAAAGCGCCACCTGGTTTTATCTTTTTTACAACTACGCCCCCATTAATGTCATATTGAGCGGCTTTTTTGCTATCCAGGTTTTCCAATTCTACTCCCAACCGGTCGCCTATCACCTTTGCACTTGAAATTTCAATTTTACTAATTGTGCCTTTTAATATAACATCAACCGTATTTTCTTTTCCATTTCTTATATAAGTAACCGGTACTTTTTCTCCGGGACGATAGCTGGCAATACCTGCACTCATTTCCATTCCGCTAGATACTTTCAGGCCATTTATTTTGGTAATAACATCACCTTCTTTTAATCCGGCCTTGAATGCAGCTCCGTCATTAGGCACTGACTGTACGTAAACACCCTGACCTTCTTTTACACCCACTTGTTTAATCAGCCTTTCATTTTCGGCTTCGTTTGGCTGATAGCTGATTCCTAAGTATCCTCTTTTTACATCTCCAAATTCCACAAGATCGTTTACAATCTTCTTTACAATATTTACAGGGATAGCAAACGAGTATCCTGCATACGTTCCATTGGGCGCAAGAATAGCAGAATTTATACCTATCAGTTGCCCATCAACGGTGAATAGACCACCACCGCTGTTTCCCTGGTTAACGGCTGCGTCTGTTTGAATGAATGATTCTATTGGGGAATTACTTTGCCGGCTATTTATACCTATATACCGGCTTTTAGCGCTTACGATCCCTGCGGTAACCGTGGTTTCCAGGGTTAATGGATATCCTACAGCCAAAACCCATTGCCCCAATTTTACATTGTCTGAATTTCCATAAACCATATAAGGTAATCCGATGCCGTCAATTTTTAAAACAGCAATATCGCTGCTTGGATCTCGCCCGATAACTTTTGCTTTATATACTTTTTTAGTATGGAGTGTAACCGTTATTTCATCGGCAACTCCTTTATCGCCGTCGGATATAACGTGGTTATTGGTAACTATATATCCGTCATCGCTGATAATTACTCCACTTCCCGAGGCCCTTTGTTCGGGTTGAATTTGCGGACCAAAATTGAAAAACTGCTCAAACCAGTCCTCAGGGTTTCTTTGCCGGCTGCCAGGAAGGTCATTACTTATTTTTCGGGCAGGTATTTTTGTTTTAATATGAACCACAGCAGGCACCGCAGCATTAGCTGCCTTTGTAAAATCAACTGGCTCATTTGCTCCAGTCGCATTTTCAAAAAAACCTGCATAGTTGACAGGTAATTTCCTGTCTGATGATTGAACCAGCGAACTATTTTGATTTGTCAGTTTTCCACAAGTCCACACACTACCTATAGCAGACGTGGCACTAACTGCAACAATCAGTAGAAGTTGTTTAAATTTCATACTTTTTATTCATTTTAATTTATTCAGAAAAGTTGCTTAATGTTAATTAGATTCAAATTGTATGCCTTACATGTACAAAATAACAAACTGTCATAAGAAGTTGTGTTACCGCTAGTTTAGTTTAACAAATCTTTACTAAGCTCTTCGTACTTGAGTCCAAAATTAATTAAGTTTGGGGAGTAATATCCTCTCCGGCCTATAAAGCTGTAAGGAAGCGCATTGTATCAATCCCATCTGCATAATCTGATAAAGAGGGACATTGAGTTCCTCCAAACGGTATAAAATCTTTTCCTGCAATGCATTGCAGGTCTTTATTTGGGTATAGTGCAGGGAGCAGGATATGTTTGTCTGAATAAAATTCATAATTCAACTGGCTGATGGGAGAGAATAAGGAGGTTTCTTCTACAAGCAATATTGATTCATTACTCATAAAAAATTTTTTATTCAACAAAAGGATAGCGAGATTATAATCATAATTATTTTTGTATCTGTGGTTATCAGCCAGGTAATTGTATTTTTTAAAAGCGTTCAATAAGGGGATAAAATCATAATCAGCCGGAATATAAAGTTTGGTTACGTTTCGGCAACCCAAACCAAAAAAGCCATAAACATCATCTGCAAGCATGCTTAATTCATCGGTTGATTCTAAGCCATCCAGTATGGCAACAGAAGTTTTATTTCGTCTGATGATGTGCGGATATTTATTAAAATAATATTCAAAATAGCCGGAGGAGTTGTTGCTTCCTGTAGCTATATAAGCATCACATCCTTTCAACATTTCAGAAAAAATAATTAATTCCCTTATTTCATCATTCCATAACGCAAGTGTATCGGCCAGGTGTTTAATCAGAACCTGGTCTTTATGAGAACTTTTGATATAGGATTTATGACCACAAATAAATACACAAAGGAAATCGTGAAAACCAACCAGGGGAATATTTCCTGCCATTACAATCCCAATCTTTTTGGGTCTTTGATTTATATCTCCAATATCGTAATGGCCAGCCCAGTGTGCTAATTTTTCTTTTGATAGGAAAGAGGAGGCAATATTGCTAACCGCTAATTCTACAAACTCCGGCGAAAACCAATTATTCTCCCGGCTTGCTTTTTCTTTTGCTTTCTGCCAATCATAATTATCAGATTGTATATATTCGCCGAGGCGATGTAATAAATTGATCCGCTCTTGTAAATTCATTTGCAAAGATTAATTTTGTTTGGCAAAATAAGTTTACTCATTTAATCGTAAAATTTATATGGCAATTAAGATAACTGATGAATGTATTAATTGTGGTGCTTGTGAACCTGAATGTCCCAATAATGCCATTTATGAAGGTGGCGTGGAATGGGCTATTGCGGACGGCACTTCTGTAAAAGGTGCATTTACACTCCTTGATGGTACTTTGGTGGATGCGGATCAAAAGAATGCACCGGTAAGCGTGGATACCTACTATATTACTCCGAATAAGTGTACAGAATGCCAGGGTTTTCATGAGGAACCCCAGTGTGCTGCCGTTTGTCCTGTTGATTGTTGTGTTCCTGATGAAATGTACCAGGAAACCGTGGATCAGCTTATGATGAAAAAGGAAAGTTTGCATATTTAATGTGCAAAAAAATATGGTTTTAATGGAGGGAGGATAAGTTATTTTATATACCTTTCAGTCAATATTAATAAAGCAGGTAACACTGCTAAATTTAGGCGGGTGATATTTCCCGTCGTAAAAAGGTGAAGGAGAAACGGCCTTCACCTTTCTTATTATAGAATCGTCTGAAATATTAAAAAAATATGAAGATTGCTCCAGCACTATTACTTATAACTTTGCTATTTTCCTGCACCAATACTCCCGAGAAAATTAATTTGACACAAGAGCTTAAAATAATAAGTGACACGGACAAAGAATTTTCACAGCTTTCGGGAGAAAAAGGGATGAAAGCTGCTTTTTTGCAATATATGGATGCAAAAGGAATTCTTCTAAGACCGGATCATCACCCAATTATCGGAAAAGATGCCCAAAAATACCTGGAAGGTCAAACCGATTCTTCGTTTACTTTAACCTGGGAACCTGCGAGTGCCGAAGTTGCTGATTCCCGCGATCTCGGCTTTACTTACGGCATTTATACGTTGACACTTCACAAAGATAGTTCCGTTCAGAAAGGTACCTATGTATCTATTTGGAAAAAACAGCCTGACGGAAATTGGAAGTTTTTGCTTGACACAGGCAACCCGGGAGTGGGGAAGGAATAAACATGTTCAACAATCAAATTTTATGCAAAGCAATTTTTCTCAATACTTTTGCCCCAAATTTTTATACACTAAATGAAGAAGAATATAGCCCTGGTCACAGGTGGTTTTTCAGGCGAGGCAGTGATTTCATACAAAAGTGCAGCCACTATTGCCAGCAACCTGGACAAGGAAAAATTCAACGTTTATAAGATTGATGTAAATCCAAACGGGTGGTTTTATGAGCTCACCGATGGCCGTAAAGTAGAAATAGATAAAAATGATTTCTCATTACAATTGGATAACCGGAAAGTAGATTTTGATGCTGTTTTCATAGGAATGCATGGTACTCCCGGCGAAGATGGAAAGCTACAGGGATATTTAGATACTCTTAAGATTCCTTATACAAGTTGTGATGCTGCTACATCTGCCATCACCTTTAATAAACGCTATACAGTTGCAGTTGCAAAAATGGCGGATATAGCCGTAGCAAATTCTGTCCATCTGTTCAGGCATTTAGCCTACACACCAGGTAACGTTGCAGATCAGTTAAAGATGCCATTATTTGTTAAACCTAATAATGGAGGTTCAAGTATCGGGATGAGCAAAGTTGATAAAAAAGAGGACCTGGAATCAGCTATTGAAAAAGCCTTTAAGGAAGATAGCCAGGTTTTGGTAGAAGAAATGATACCTGGCAGGGAATTTACGGTAGGCGTTTTCAGAACAAAGGGTAATATTATTGTACTTCCTATTACAGAAGTAAAACCTCATACTGACAAAACTTTTTTTGATTTTGAAGCCAAATACCAGGGAAAATCAACAGAGGTCACTCCGGCAATTGTAGAAGAGAGGATAGCTGATAAAATAAGAGAATCTGCAATAAAAATTTATTCCCTGTTTAATTGCAGGGGGGTGGTACGTATTGACTTTATCTATAACGAAGAAAGCGAAAGGCCATATATGCTTGAAATTAATACTATTCCTGGTCAGAGTGAAGCAAGCATTATTCCGCAGCAAGTAAAAACATTGGGATGGAGCCTTAAAGAATTTTATACCAAATTGGTTGAAGAAGCGTTTGAAAGCTAATTTTGACGCAAGCAGGGATCTGTAATCCTAATTACAAAATTATTTGCATGTTTAGATTTATCACACAGCGGTCATTATGGGTTAATATCCTTATTGGTATTTCCATTACTGTTATTTTATTTTTCATTTTTATCTTTTCGCTGAATTGGTTTACTCATCATGATCAGTCTATGACGGTACCCGAGGTGACAGGTAAATCCTATGCAGATGCAAATGAATTGTTAGAAAAAGCGGGGTTTGAGGTGGAGATACAGGACTCTATTTATGTAGATACCTCCCGGCCTTTGCAGGTTTTAAAACAAGTTCCGGAACCTGATGAACTGGTGAAAGTAAACAGAACCGTTTACCTGACTATAAACCGATCAGTTCCTCCAATGGTTGAAATGCCTAATCTGGTGGGATATAGTTACAGAAGTGCAGAAATGGCGCTGAAGAATTCAAACCTCCGGGTGGGGGATACCTCCTTCAAAACGGATTTTGCCAAAAATGCTGTATTAGAACAACACTTTAATGGGGCTATAATACCCGTAGGAACTAAGATCAGGATGGGTAGTAAAATTTCACTTGTTTTGGGTGATGGAGTAGGCGACAGGAAATTCGTAGTGCCTTACCTGATTGGAATGACATTTAGCCTGGCCAAAGATTTACTTGCTGCAAACGGATTAGGTATCGGTGCAGTTATAGCACCGTCTGTAAGTGATACTGCCAATGCATTTATTTATAAGCAAAGGCCTGAGAAGTATGATGACGAAAGGCGTTTTCGATATATTCGTTCCGGCCAATTAATGGATATTTGGTTGCAAACGGAAAAACCTGTTGTTGACAGCATAGTTGATCCGGATATCCCTGAGCCAGAATAATTTTTTTAAATATATTAATATGCAGAATATTACTGTTGAGGAATTGAAAAGCCGGTTGGATGCCGGTGAGCAATTAAATATTGTTGACGTTCGTGAACCATATGAAAATGCAGAATTTAATATCGGTGGCACCTTGTTTCCTCTGGGCCAGATTCAATCGATGACGATTGAGGAACTGGAACCATTTAAAGAAAAGGAACTTATACTTTATTGCCGTAGTGGCAATCGCAGTGGTCAGGCTTGCCTTATATTAGATTCTATGGGTTTTAAGAATACAAAAAACCTGGTAGGCGGGATGTTGAGCTGGCAGGATAAATTTGGGACAACAAAATAAGAATGCGAAGTACAAACACATTATAAATTCCTGGTTATACTTCGCATTGTTTTTCTATAGTTTAATATTTAACCCGATCATAAAATTTGTTCCGGCCATCGGGAAATAATAATTATCCGCTATTATACTTCCATCCAGCAAATAGCTATAGGTATATCCATTGGGTTCATATTTTTTATTGAACAAATTATAAGCCTGCCCTATAATATTCCATTCATTAAAAATTCTATTCCTGAGGGTAAACACAATCCTGGCATCCTGCGTATAAAATCCCTTTAGTTTCCTTAATTTATTTTGCGTGTTGTCCAGGTATTGGTCTCCAACATATTTGCTCAATAAGCTTACTTCAATGTTTTTTATTGGTAAAAAATTTAAAGTGGCACTGCCCACCACTGAAGGGGAAAACGAAATATCTGTGTTTTTATGGGTCTCCGCATGTTGTCCCGTCCATTCCCAGTTAACATCATATTCATCCAGGTATTCTGTAAACGATTGTATCTTATTCCGGCTGAAACTCAGGTTGGCCCCGGCATTCATCCAACCTGTAAACAGGTAACTTCCCTGCAGTTCAATTCCGGCCCGGTAACTATTGGGTGTGTTAATGCGTGTATAAGCACCTACATCATTGATCATGCCGGTCAGCACCAATTGATCTTTATATAACATGTAAAAAAAGGCAGCTCCTGCATGAAAGCGGGTTGTTCGTTTTTCAATTCCCGCTTCAAAATCGTGCAAGGTTTCTTTTTTGGGTTGGTTCCCAATACCCGCCTCAAAATCATCGCGGTTGGGTTCTTTACCGGCCATGGCATAGCTGAAATAAGTTTGCCATCCATTCTTACTGAAAGTAACACCAGCTTTTGGATTAAAAAAGTCAAACCGACGGGTAATTCGCAGGGCAGGGTTATTTGCAAAACCATTCATTCTGTGTCGCACATGCTTGAATTGTAAATCTGCAAACAAATTCCAATCGGGTAAAAATTGGTATTGCCATTTAGAATAAATATTAATATCCGATTTCAAAGCATTCACATCGTAATACCGTTGATCTTTGTCTATCCCAAATTTTGCCCAAATGATATCTCCATAATGTAAGCCGTCGTATACCGTCCAGCCACCGCCTATTGTCAATGAGTGTTTATTTTTTTTGTATTGGGCGGAAATTATGTTGCCATAGAAATAATTATCGAGCCATTTCTGGCGTATCAGATCCGTTTTTTTAATGATCGTATCTCTCAAATGAATATCCGGCAAACCGTATTTCGAAAACCGTTCCTGTGCTTTATAATTTTCATAGTATCCCATCCCTCTTGTTAAAAAAGTGGCCACACTAAAATTCCAATTATCATTCACCAGGTGATTAAAAAACAATTGATAATGCGTTTGCTGGTAATTGTCAGTTTCATTATCATAAGGTTCTCCGGTTTTATCCGTGCCACTTGAATTGTAAGTTCTGTCTGTTTTTAAAAGATATTCGGGAACGCCATTCCATGCCTGGTAGGTTTTTTCTTTACCCGAAAAAATATTCAGGCGCAGGGATGATTTTTTGTTCAAATAAGCGCCTGACAAATAAAATGCCTGCAATTGGCTGCTTGCCCTGTCAACATACCCATCACTGGTGATCTGGCTCAGGCGTGCATCAATCGTAAAATGATCATCAATTAACCCTGTTCCCGCTTTCACGGTATTCTTCCAGGTATTGAATGAGCCATAACTGTTATTTATCTCAGCATATGACTTCAGATTTGTTTCATTGGTAGATAAACTCACCGTTGCGCCGAAGGCACCGGTACCATTTGACGAAGTGCCAACGCCACGTTGTATTTGGATTGAATTAACCGATGAAGTAAAATCGGGCAGATTCACCAGAAACGTACCCTGGCTTTCGGCATCATTATACGGAATACCGTTTAACGTTACATTGATCCGCGTTGCATCGGTACCGCGAATACGAAGACCGGTATAACCTATGCCGGTGCCCGCATCAGAATTTACAACTACAGAGGGCGTCTGATTCAGGATAAAAGGTATATCCTGACCTAAATTGTTTTTCTGGATTTCCTTTTTCGATAAATTGGTTTTGGCAAAAGGTGCTTTTTCGCCGGCCCGGATAGCTTTTACTTCCACGGGTGATAGCAGGTAAAAACTGTCATTAAATTCCTGCCTGAATACAGGAGATAAAATACTGTCACGGTCAACCGGAACTTGTTGACCAAATAATAGCGAAGCTGAAAATAAAATGCAGCTTGTAAATGCAATCCTCTTCATTTTTTTTAAATTTAATAGTTTAAAAATGAGAGGGAAATGCTGTAGGAGAAAGGGCTTATTGCCATCCTTCCCTGCGCAGGCATTACCCTGATCAGGTTTACGGGTTTAATCTCAGATCGGAACCAAACCTTAGAAGCACTCTTCTTAAGACTCAGGTCCAAACACCCCGGGAACACTGAAAACGTTTGAAGCTTTCAAATAATAGAAAGTAAGAACTTACCTGCGTAATTGACAGGCTGTGCAAATGTAAGAATAAAATAAATCAAGCACCTGTAACTTTCCTTCGCCTTTACTCGT
>JBPPMM010000190.1:0-5740 GCA_051306075.1 Chitinophagaceae bacterium | reverse complement strand
CTGCCCATGACTGCAAAAACAACAATTATAATACTTGTAAAACCAGAGTAATGACCCTTTTCATTATCCTGCTTATTGTCATTCTTGCCATTTATCTTATTTTGAAATGGCTGGGGCCTGATAAGATAAATAAATCAAGGCACAAAAAATTCAACATCGGCCGGCACAGAAAGAAAAAAACAGATGAGGAAGATTCTTAACTTCTGATGAATCTCAACAAATTCCTGAAAATATTATTAAATAAAAAGGTTGCGCCTTTTAGCAGGCACAACCCTTTCCGGAAATATTCACTCTCAAAAATTAACCTACAATAAAGGGATCTACTATTGCCAAAACCTGGGCTTTGGTCAATGGTTCGTCAAATGCTTCTGAAGCTGCATCCGCTGAAATAGACATACCATTTATATTTACAATATTGATAGTTGCCTGCGTTGTTAATTCTTCCCCGTCGTAACTGGCCTGAACTGCAGAAGTTCCAATACCACTTTGCTTTCCGGTAATCCATGGTTTTACATTTACTCCCGCAGGTACAAGTCCACCGTTTGCTTTACGCATCTGTCGTACATGTGACGCATGTCTTGCTTCCACAGAATGTATATTCAATGCAGCTGTCAATACATCATTATTAGCCATTAATGCGGGTTCTGCCGCCTGGCCTTTATATGCTCTTACACCCGTATCTTCAAAAGTCTGGGCAACTGCAAGGAACAAGGCGTAATTGGTAAATACATCAGCAAAAGCGCCGCCTGCTGTAAAATCAAAAACTGGCTCAGACACGGCGGTACCACCTGAATCTGTAATTGCTTTTTTCAAAAACTTAACGTGAGCCGTTTCATGCGCACCGATATTAATCAAAGCCATTTTAGCAGCTTCTGACGGAACCATTAAAGATCCAGCTGCAATAGAAGCATTTCCCATAGAATAGAACTTTGCTTCCAGGTATTCAAGGGTTAAAGCATAGTTCAAAATATCGAATAAGCCACTACCTGATTGACCGTAGGCTTTTTTAAACATGCCGCCAAGCGCCATGGGTACAGCGGCCAGTGCTAATTTTCCCGCAATGCCCGAAAACTGTTTCATCGCATTGCGTCGTGTATCCAGTCGTTCGTAAACTTCCGGGTCCACTTTTTCTATTTCGTTGAAAATATGTTTGACATTCATAAAAATAAAATTTAAGAAGTAGGTAAATTTTTTCCGGTAACTTTTGTAATAAGGAAGGTGTTCGCAATTGTTAATACAGCTGCGGGATCCATACTTTTATCCAATCCATTTGCATCTACATCAGCTGCAAAGCTTCCATTACTGATTAAGTCACGGATGTAGGCAGCATGTCTTGCTTCTACTGAAACGATCTTTCCGGCAATAACCAGGTAAGCTGGATTGGTGATGAGTTTACCCGCTCCGTTATAAGCAGCCACTCCCAAATCTTCAAAAGCCTTTGCTGTACCCAGTACACTGGCGCGGCTTGAGAAATCAATTTGGCTGAAATCAGGAGTTAAACCCGCAATGGCATTAGAGCCCAAAGCATTTTTGAAAAACTCACGATGAGCAATTTCATGGTCGCGGATGTCAGTTAATAACGCCATTTCCGCCGCTGGCATACTGCCATAGGGAGAAGCAATGACTTTAGCATAAAACGCCGCTTCAAGTTGCTCAAGCGCATAAGCATAATTTAAGATACCAAAGTCACCAGAGCCAAGGTCGGCTCCATCAGAAGGCATCTTGTCGTTGTCGTTTTTATCACAGGCTGAAACACCCACTGCCAGTACAGCAGCAGCTGCTCCATAGCCAAGAAATTTGCGGCGGGAGACTGCTATATTGTTTACACGGGGCAAAAGTGTTCCGTTCCCAGATTCAATGATCTTAGGCATACACTAAAAATTTAAAAATTGATTAAATACTAATTACCAGATGATTCAGATTCTATAGTTGTTGATAGTAATTACGCAATCCATCTCCCGGCAGATTTATAAAATGATATATTTTATCACCAGGGATGAAAATGAAAGCTATATAGTAAAATATAGGAGGTAATTATCCTATTTCAATTTGATTGCGAAGTAAATCGTTCAAATCATCTCTTTTCCGGATAAGTACTGGTTTGTTATCCTTCATTAATATTTCAGCGGGTTTGTAGCGGGAATTAAAATTAGAGGACATTTCAAAACCGTAAGCTCCTGCGTTATAGAATACAAGTATGTCGCCTTCGCGTACTTCATTTAATTTACGATCCCAGGCAAACGTGTCCGTTTCACAAATGTTGCCCACTACGGAATAGGTCTTTTCTTCTCCTGCAGGATTACTTATGTTTTGAATGCGATGGTAGGAATCATAAAACATAGGGCGTATCAGGTGATTGAAGCCGCTATTAATGCTCACAAATGTGGTTGCAGCCGTTTCTTTTAAAACATTCACCCTGGCTATAAAATAACCGCATTCACTAACTAAAAACTTACCGGGCTCAAACCATATTTGGAGGTCCTTTGCCTGGGGATGGCTGTCGAAAGCTGCTTTTACTTTTTGAGCAAGCAAATCTATATCGGTTTCAGCATCACCTGTTTTGTATGGTACTTTGAATCCACCGCCCAGGTCTATTGATTTTAATTCTTTAAAATGGGGAATAATATCAAACAGAACTTCTATTCCTTTTACGAAAACTTCAACATCCTTTATTTCGCTGCCAGTATGTATATGAAGGTTATTGATATTAAGCGAGTATGTTTCTGCAATACCTGATAATTCATTTAACTGTTCTACAGGAATACCAAACTTACTCTTATCGTGACCTGTCGAAATTTTTATATTACCTCCTGCCATAATATTTGGCCGAAGCCGCACACCCACAGGATAGCTATGTCCATATGCCTTTCCAAATTTTTCCAGGTTGGAAAGACTGTCAATATTTATATGTACTCCCAATTCCCTGGCTTCCACTATTTCATCAAAACCAATACCATTAGAAGTATATAGGATTTCCCGGGAACCAAAGCCGGCATGCATGGCAAGTTTTACCTCATTTATTGAACTACAGTCAATCCTTGCACCAAGCGATTTAATATGTTTCAAAACGCTGATATTGGTTAGTGCCTTGCAAGCATAAAAAAACACAACGTTACTTCCGTTAAAAGCTTCCGTTAACTTTTTATATTGCCCGGTTATTTTTTCCGCATGATAGACATAAACCGGCGTTCCAAATTCTTCTGCTACCTGTATTAATTGTTGTGGGTCTAAGTGTTGAGACATAAGTGACGAAGATACAGCCACCACCTTGTTTTCTCCAAAAAGATGAGTATTACAATTCCCGTCTTTTTCTGCATTGGATCTGAAAAGAGGTTGTATAAAGTGAAGTAAATAGAAAGAAATAAAGATTGGTCCGTAGCCTTAGGATTTATCTACTAATTCTCCTTCTTCAGATACAGAAAGTAAAACGTCAGCTTCATTGTCCCCTTGCTTTGTTTCATCCCCTGCCATATCCGCATCTTTTATGATAGTAGGTTCCACTAATTGGTCTGCCAGCACCTCTTTTATTTTAGGCAAATCGTCGGCTGTATTGATCCCGAAATAATCCATAAAATTTCTTGATGTGCTATATACTAATGGGTGACCAGGCATTTTTTCATTACGCCCACTGATAACGATCAATTCCTTTTCCAAAAGCTTTTGAACTGCATAATCTGAGCTTACACCACGAATAGATTCTATTTCGCCCTTTGTCACGGGCTGCTTGTATGCAATAATAGAAAGTGTTTCCAGGGCAGCAGACGATAACCTCTTTAAAAATTTGTCACCATTTAGTTGTGCAACGGTTTTGTGATATTCCTTTTTTGTAAGGAATTGCCATCCACCACCGCTCTGGCGCAATTCAAACGGATAAAATTCTGAACCGTATTTTTCGTTAATGCCTTCTATTGCTGCTTCCACCTGGTCCAACGATATTTTATCTTCCATAAATCCAAAAGCACTATTAAGAAGGTCTGTAATATCCAGACTGGTTACTGGTTTATCACTGGCAAATATTAAAGCCTCAATATGCGGTATTAAATTAGTTATTTCCATGCCACCCGTCCCTGCTAAGGGAATTTAAAGCCACCTGCTGAAAGCTGAATTTTAAACAGAAATTTCAGACGATGAAATTTTTAAAAATATTTAAACAATTAAGACTATGTATGGCAGCGAATGTACAATCACCCTACTTAAGATGGAAACACATTTATCAACATACAATTATCATGCTACCAGGGGAACTTAACAAAATGTAATTTAATTTTTTGACATCTACGGGTTAGCCCTGCAAAGCTGCGGCTCCGCTTACAATCTCTGTTAGTTCAGTAGTGATAGCCGCCTGCCTTGCCCGGTTGTAGGATATCTTCAAACTACGCAATAACTCGTTTGCATTTTCACTTGCTTTATCCATCGCCGTCATCCGGGCTCCGTGCTCCGATGCATTGGAATCTAATACGGCTTTATATAATTGTGTATTCAGGATTTTTGGCATCAGTTCCTTTACAAGTTCCTCCTTTGAAGGATCAAAAATAAAATCGGCTTTTTTGTCACCTGCCTTCTTCTCCACTTTTGGTATTGGCAAGAACCTTTCCACCTCAAACCGTTGTGTAGCTGCGTTCTTAAATTGGCTATAAACAATTTCCACTACATCAATTTGTTTATCCTCAAAGGCCTTCATGGCAGCCTGTGCAGCTTTTTGAACATTTTCAAATGTCAATTGAAGAAAGATGTCTCTATGCGCCGCATCCGTCTTAAAATTATTTTTGGTAAAATGTTCGTACCCCTTTTTACCAATATTCCAAATGGTCACATTGCCTTTTTTTTGTTGCTGGACATATTTTTCTGCGATAGTGGCTTTCGCCAGTTTTATAACGTTTGCATTAAAAGCTCCGGCCAGGCCGCGGTCACTAGTAATTACTATCATTAAAACTTTCTCTATCGGGCGATCAGCCGCCAGGGCCATACCCACTTCTCCTTCGCTATTGCTGACAATATTGCTAAGCAATTCCTGCAATTTTTTTGCATAGGGACGCATTTGAATAATGGCATCCTGGGCCCGGCGCAGTTTGGCAGCACTCACCATCTTCATAGCCTTGGTAATTTGCTGGGTACTTTGAACTGATTTAATCCGATTACGAACTTCTTTTAATTGGCCTGCCATTTGAAATTATTTGTGAAATATAAAATTGAAAGCCCTGGTCTATTATTATTGCTGAAATAAACTGATTTGGAGTAAAAGCCAGCAAATTCTTAATCATTTTCACCCAAGCCTTCCTTTCAGGTCGCAAAAGTACTGACTGACCGTTTAAAATCCATAATGGATGTAAGAAAGTTCTTCAATAGTTTACCCCCCATATGTAATAGCCTTATTAATCCTTTAACTCAAACTCCCTTTTTAAACCGTAAGAAAGGGAAAACCTTCCCCCTGCCCTGGTAGATTCCTTCAAAGGCCGCTCAACTTCCTTAAAGATTTCAAGGTAAACCGGCCCATTCTTTAAGTTCTCGAGGTCTCGCTGCGTTAAGGTAATACGGCCCTGGCGAATAGTATCGATTTTATCAATATCCCGGTTGTAAAATGCGGTGTCAGTAAGAATCACCCTGACGGCTTCATCCGATTTAATTCCATCAATTTTTAAAACAAGTTCTTTTCGCCTTACAATTCCTGGAATTTCAGTTTTTAAAGACATTACCGGTAAGTTGAACTCTTCCTTAAATTTTCTCTGATCCGGATGAGTAA
>JBPPMM010000154.1:0-31293 GCA_051306075.1 Chitinophagaceae bacterium | reverse complement strand
CAAACCTGCGGAAAGATCGCCATTAACAATAAATTCATTCAAATGAGAACGACGGCTTATTGAACCGGGAAGTTGTCCTGTTAATACCTGCAAGGCATTTTCCTGAATAGAAATATTTTGTTCCAATTGCGGGATCAACAAAGCTGTTGATTGTTTTTGTGCTTCTGCCTGTTGCACACCCAATGCATTTCCGATGCCTGCATCTTTTAATAAACGGGTTGCCAGCAAAAAGCTGTCGCTAAGTAATAGGTTTTTTTTCGCTATATCTAATTGTTTATCGAGCATCAACAGGTTAAAGAATCCTTGTGCGATTTCAGCCACCAATTGAGTTTGCACCGCCCGGGCCGCTTCTGTTGTTTGCAGGTACTCCCGCAACACAATTTCTTTTTGTCCGCGTATCTTACCCCATATATCCGCTTCCCAGGAAAGACTAGTACTTGCATTATAATTTTCCAGGTAACTCTTTCCTAAAAAACTTTTCAGGCTGATACCATTCAAACTATTATCAGATGGACGGGATACCTGCCCGGTAAACTGGAGATTTATTTCAGGCAATTGAAGTGCCTTACTTTGCTTTAACCTGAGCTGCGCTATATCCATTCGTTTGATGGCGACAAGCAGGTCATGATTATACTGCAATCCTTTTTCTACCAGGCTTTGCAATTCGGTGTTCGTGAAAAAATTTTTCCATTCCAGGTCAGCGATGCTGCTTGTATCCGCAAAACTTACTGCATTGAATTGAGCCGGTAGTTCCAGTTCGGGCCGCTGATATTCTTTGCCTAACCTGCAGGCAGAAAAGACAAGGATAAAAATGAATAACGGAAATGATATTTTATAAATAGTGTGTAACATGATCTCTTATTTATTACAAAAAATTATTCTGCCAGGTCCGGCATTTCTGATTGTTCTTTTTTTCTACCAATTTTTTCCTGGAGGTATTGGAAAATGACAAATAGCACCGGGATGATGAACACACCTAATAGTACACCGGTAAGCATGCCACCCAATGCGCCAGTACCAATGGACCGGTTTCCTAGTGCTGATCCGCCCTTTGCCCATGTTAGTGGAAGTAATCCAACTATAAAAGCAAATGATGTCATCAGGATAGGACGCAATCTTAATTTTGATGCTTCCAGCGCTGAATCGATCAGGGTCATTCCGGATTTTCGCCGCTGCACTGCGTACTCCACAATCAATATGGCGTTCTTTGCCAGCAAACCAATCAGCATGATCAAACCTACCTGTACATAAATATTATTGTCGATTCCAAATAGATTGATAAAGGCAAATACCCCAAATATTCCGGTCGGAATAGTTAAGATAACAGCCAGGGGCAGGATATAACTTTCATATTGCGCTGCCAGCAAGAAAAAAACAAATACCACACTTAGTATAAATATTAAACTTGTTTGAGAACCAGCGCCAATTTCCTCCCTGGTCATACCTGTAAAATCATAAGAATAACCCCGGGGAAGATATTTTTCACTCACTTCTTTTATAGCCCGGATGGCATCACCTGAACTGTATCCCGGCTTGGACGTCCCGTTAATTGTAACTGAATTGAACAGATTATTCCTGGTCACTGTTTCAGGACCATAAACTCTTTCAAGAGAAACCAGGGTATTGATGGGTACCATTTCACCCTGGTTATTTTTTACAAATACATTATTCATGGATGAAGCGTCAGCACGATAAGGAACATCAGCCTGTACCACTACCCGATAAAATTTACCAAACCGGTTAAAGTCGGAAGCGAAACTACTGCCATAATATACCTGTAAGGTTTGCAAAATTTCGGTTACTGAAACCCCCAGTTGTTTAGCTTTATTGTCATTGATATCAAGCCGGTATTGCGGATTGCCCGTACTGAAAGTTGTAAAAGCATAAGCGATTTCCTTTCGCTGCATTAATTCACCAATTAGGCCATAGGCCGTGTTGCCTAGTTTTTCCAGTTCACCTCCTGTACGATCCTGCAATATGAATTCAAAGCCATCCGTGTTACCAAAGCCCTGTACTGTTGGAAACTGGAAAAGAAAAACACTTGCTTCCTTGATCACACTAAATTTTTGATTGATCACTCCCATCACTCCATCTACTGTATTAACCGGACCCCGTTCACCGGGTTGCTTCATGCGGATAAAACCTACTGCATAGTTGGAACTATTTGCATTGGCAAGGATATTTAACCCGGTTACAGCCCCCCGTCTTTCCACGGCTTCTACTTCACTGAGCAAACTATCAATCCGGTTCATTACTTTCTGCGTTCTGTCCAGTGAAGCGCCGGGGGGAAGATTAACTGAAAACACAATGAAACCCTGGTCTTCGGTTGGAATGAATGCAGTTGGCGTTTTTTGCATCATCCAGAATGTAGCGAGGGATACTATGATCAATCCGCCAATAGCCACCCATTTTCTTTTTATTAAATATTGGATGGCCTGCCCGTATTTATTAATGGTAGCATTAAATCCTGCATTAAAGCTCCTGAAAAATCGCTGACTAAAGCCTTTCTTTTTTAAATGCCCGCCTTCTTCCCCGTTATGAGGATTCTTTAAAAACAAGGCGCACAAGGCTGGACTTAAAGTCAATGCATTTACGGCGGAAATTAAAATAGCAATCGCCAGGGTAAATGCAAATTGTTTGTAAAACACACCGGAAGGACCTTCCATAAAACCAACCGGAACAAATACCGCCGCCATAACCAGGGTAATCGATATAATAGCTCCTGATATTTCATTCATGGATTGTATAGTTGCCTTTCTTGCCGGCATTCCGGTTCTTTCCATCTTTGTATGTACTGCTTCTACAACAACGATGGCATCGTCTACAACAATTCCGATAGCAAGTACCAATGCAAATAAAGTAAGCAGGTTAATAGTAAACCCGAATAATTGCATAAAGAAAAATGTACCAATAATGGCCACCGGCACTGCTATAGCGGGTATGAGTGTAGAACGAAAATCCTGCAGGAAAATAAATACTACCAAAAACACCAGGACAAAGGCGATAAGCAATGTTTCCACTACCTGGGCAATCGACTGATCAAGGAATTCTTTGGCGCTATACATATTAAAATAGTGGATGCCTTTGGGAAAATTCTTTGCTGCATTATCCATTACTTTTTCAGCTTCTGTTAATATATCATTTGCATTGGAACCAGCTGTTTGAAAAAGGGCAAGTCCAATACCAGGTTTGCCAGCTACCATGGTATTGGCGCTATAAGCAAATGCACCAAATTCTACTCTTGCTACATCTTTCAATTTTACAACAGAACCATCAACCGAGGACTTTAAAATGATATCCTCATAATCAGCATTCCGGGATAATTTGCCTTTGTATTTAAGGATGTACTCAAAGGAAGCGGTACTCCCCTGCCCAAATCTTCCGGGAGCCGCTTCTATATTCTGATCCTGGATAGCACTTAATACATCTCCTACTGAAAGATTATTGGCAGTGAGGCGATCTGGTTTTAACCATATGCGCATAGAATAATCCTTGGCGCCAAACACCATGGCCTGCCCTACACCCGGAACCCGTTGCAATTCGGGAAGAATATTGATCTTGGCATAATTCTGAAGAAAGGTTTCATCATAGGTACTGTCGTCGCTATACACCAATGGTACCATGATCATACTATTCTGTTGCTTTTGTGTAGTGATGCCCGCTTGCACTACTTCCTGTGGTATCAGGCTGGTTGCCCTGGACACACGGCTTTGCACATTCACAGCAGCCAGATCAGGGTCGGTACCCACCGTAAAAAAAACATTCAGTGTCATGGTACCATCATTACTGGAAGTTGATGTCATGTAAGTCATATTCTCTACACCATTGACGGCTTCTTCCAATGGAGTAGCCACTGCCCTTGCTACCACTTCGGCGTTGGCACCGGGATAGGCAGCAGTAACCTGCACTGTGGGCGGCGCAATGTCCGGAAACAATGTAATAGGAAGTGTGTAAAGAGATAATAAGCCAAGTAAGGTGAGTATAATAGATACAACCGTAGACAACACCGGCCGCTCGATAAATCTTTTAAACATGATAATTATTTTGGAATCTTTTCAATGGAGAAGGGAAGAATAATGGAAAGGAGTTTTTTTCCTGACCTATTAGCTTGCTCAATTTTCCATATTTTATAATGGGTTTATTTTTAAAAGGCTATCCATTGACATTTGCTCCGGGTGTATAATGGCACCGTCTCTCAACCTGTCAAGACCTGTGTAAACAATTTTATCACCGGTTTTAATTCCTTTTGCCACCAGGTAATAATTACCACTTTTTCCTTCAATCGTTACAGGTGTACTAACTACTTTATTACTGTCGGCCAGTACAAACACAAATACTTTATCCTGCAATTCAAATGTTGCATCCTGCGGTATCACCAGGGAAGAAGAAACAGATCGCGGAATGCGAATCCTGCCAGTATTCCCTGATCGAAGTAAGCCGTCAGCGTTATTAAAACTTGCACGAAAACTGATAGCACCGGTGCTATTGTTAAACTGACCGGAAACGGTTTGTACTTTTCCTTTTTGTGGGTATACACTATTATCAGCAAGCACTAATACAACAGGAGGCATTTGCTTTATTTTTTCTGCTATGGACTTGCCGGGATATTGTTCTTTAAAAAGGAGAAAATCGTTTTCGCTGAATGAGAAATAGGCATACACATCTTTTATTTCAGAAACAACTGTCAATGGTTCAGAAGTGCCCAAACCAACCAGACTACCGGTTTTAAAAGGAATTCTTCCTACGTAACCATCAACCGGCGCTTTGATCAGGCTGTATCCCAGGTTGATATTTGCACTTTGCATCATTGCCTGTGCCTGGGCTACATTGGCTTCAGCAGAATGATATGATGCCTGTGCTGTTTTTAATTGCACATCAGATACTACATTGCTGGCCACCAGGGGTTTTAATTTAGACACATTGATCTCCGCCTGGGCCAGGCTGGCCCTTGCCGATGCTAATACGGCCTTTGCATTATTTAATTGTTCACGGTAAGGACGGTCATTTATATGAAATAACGACTGTCCCTTCTTTACATAGGCACCTTCATCCACGTATATTTTATCAAGGTATCCCTCTACCTGGGGGCGAATTTCAATATCCTTGCTTCCTTCCAGTGATGCCGAATACTCCTGGTAAGTAACCGCAGGAATTTCGGTTATGGTAATCACCGGCAATGATTGCATAGGCTGGTGATAAGCCCCTTCTGTACCGGAAGAAGAATTGCAACTATAAAACATCAGGGCAGCAATTGCAACGAGACCTGCAAGTGTAATTCTTGCTTCAAAAAGTGGTTTAATGGTTTGCATTTTTTTATTTTTTGCTTCTAAATATTTAATATGGTTTGGTCTTTTAGGGTGACTCTATTCCACCTATTCAACGAACAGGAAATATGAACCCGGACAGTTTTCATTTTTTATTGGGTAAATAATCGTTTGCACTCAATATGGCAATGCCTGTGATTTAAATCATTCAACATATTACCTGTTTATTTAACAGGTGAATGATGTGTTCTCATACCGGGCGCAGGGTGTGTAAGTGTGGTGGCAACTATCGTTCAGATCCGGGGTATGGCAGAAATAATTACTTTAAGTTTTTAATAAATCCTTCAATAGCATCATCCAAAACCATTTTGTTCAATTCTCCGGAAACCGGCGAATTTCCCATGATCTTTATTGAGACAAGACCATGCAATATAGACCAGAATGTATGGTACTTCAAACATGCATTCGAACCTGGCTGCTTGCTTGACCGGATAGCTTCCTTTATCGATTCCATTATGAAATGATCAAATCCATGCTGATCATCTTCACATTTTTCTCCTTCACAACAAGCCATACCCACCCCATACATTAACCGGTACGATTCTCTGTTCTTCAAGGCAAAATTCCAGTACGCATCCGCCATCGCTTTTAACTGAAGCACCGGGTCCTTGTGTTTTTCCCAGGCTTGCCCTATCTTTTTTGATAATAAATGAAATCCTTCGTTTACAAATTCCATCAGAATCGCTTCTTTATTTTCAAAGTGGTCATAGATCACCGGCACACTGTATTCAATTGCATCAGCGATCCGGCGAATGGAAAGAGATTGCCAACCATCCTCCTTCGCCATTTGCCAGGCTGTGGAAAGAATAGATGATCTTAATTTTTCTTTATCTTTTAACCTGCGTTCAGATATACCCATATTTTCATTTTACCTAACACCGTTAGCAAATATAACGACGTTTTGAAAATGTACCCTGATATTTTTTCAAAGAGCCCCTTTTTCACCACAAAAAAAATGATGACCGGTGTCAACCCTATGGCAGTGGTAGAATTTCCGGAACTATTTTTATTGTTATCTCCACTATTCAATCAAAAATGAAAAACAAAATTACTGTCAGTTGTTGTGATGTACGGGGTGGGAATGCGGCAATTTTAAGGGCTGTTCACGACAGCTATTAAAGGAGAATGAAATATTTCAATTCAAAAAATAAAACATAACTGTTGCAGAATATATAAATGTTTGATAAGAAATAATTCCGGAAATTATTATTGCAATTGAGTGTATCACTGTAAATCTGATTCCTCATGTGTCCTGTTACTGCCAGGCTTTCCTTAAAAAGCGTAACCAGTTACCATGCATTATATTTTCTATGTCATCTTCCGTGTACCCACGCTTTTTGAATAAGGGAGGTAAATTTTGAAGATCGGCGATAGTTTCCAGGTCGTAAGGACTTTGTTCTCTGCCATATCCTCCGTCGAGGTCGGAACCAATACCTATATGCAATGTGTTACCTGCCAGCTGGCATATATGATCCAGGTGATCGATCACTATTTCCAAATAGCAATTCATATCCAACGGATTTGACTTACCTCTTATCCATTCGGGAACCATCATCCATGCATCTAATACGCCACCTATGACTGCTCCCCTGCTGATCAATTCCTTTATTTGCTCATCACTGAACTGCCGGTTATGATTCACAATTGCTCTCACATTATTATGGCTGGCCCAAACAGCGCCGTTAAAATTATCCATGGCTTCCCAAAAACTGTCATCGCATAAATGTGTTGCATCCAGGATCATATTTAATTTTTCCATTTCCCTGAGCAATTCTTTTCCGTTTGTTCCCATAAACCCGGTGGCATCGGTACCCTGAGCATATCGGCCCGGGCCATAATGTGCGGGACCAACAGCCCTCAATCCATAATTGTAGGCTTTCTCCAAATGCTTTAATGTTATTAGCGAATCAGCTCCTTCCAAACTTAAAATATAGCCGATGGGTTTCTTTTCGTTTGAATTTTCATCATTCCATAATTGGATATGTTTTTCCAGTGTGGTTGCATTATTTATTTGAATCATTTCACCCGCTTCCTCCATGGCATTGTACCAGGCCAGCTGCCCCTGGGTTTGCGCCCATGCCTGTTCAGGTGAATGCCATCCGGGTAATGGATTTTCCGGGGCAACGAACCGTGCTATTTGTGTGGCCACTACCAAACCGATATTCCCTTTTCGTAATTCGGGAAGAGAAACCGTTGCGTTTCCCCTGTCCGGCTTATCCGTCATTCCTTTTTCCCGATCGTTAATCTCAGCAACCGGCTTCCGAAGATCGCGGTTCCATTCCAGTGCATTCATACTAAGATCAAGATGGGCATCAAAAATAAACATAGTCGCAAAATGATTTTAGATCATTATTTTCCTGTCACGGGCAATAATCTTCCACTCCCCGGTTATTATTCCGTCCTCAGCTATCAGGGCCCTCTCATATAATGCAGAAGTGGGGCAAATATGATATGGAATTCCATATAATACATCACCCACTTTATATTGATGATCTTTTGAAGTTTGCAACACAAGATGTTCTTCGCTCTGCCCAACAAATGTCAACTCCGGGGCATTAATAAATGCAACACGATTGGTTAATGGGTTTTCCGATGCCACCGATTTATGGCCCAGGTCAGTGCAAAGCAGACCATCGGCAGGAAGAGAAATAACTCTTGTAATCACTAATGCTGCCGGAAGAAAAGGCTGTTCCTTACATTTATTAACATAGCCTGCGTCCCAATATATAAATGTACCCGGACTGCATTCAACCTTTTTTCTTTTTGAGTGAATAGGAAATGTAGGTGAACCGCCCGCAACTATCACTGGCTCATCCAAACCGGCCTTAACAATTTCGTTTTTTAACCAATCTACATGTGCGAATGCCTCATCACATCTTTTTTTTCTTAGTTGCAGATCTTCATCATGAATATGCCCGTCATATGCATGCAGGCCCACCGGCCTTATCCCTTTTAGTTGTAAACAATCTTTGTATAGTTGAATAGCTTCAGCACCCGGCTGAATACCTGTTCTGTTCATTCCTACATTTAAATCAACGAATACCGGCACTGTAATTTTATTTTCGGCAGCAGACCTGGCAATCACTTTCGCAGCATCCATATTATCAACAAGACATGAAAATTTTGTTTCCGGATAATTCCTGATCAATGAAAAGAAACGATCTGCTTTCGGTCCTACAGGCTGGTAGGCAAGTAATATATCAGGAGCTTTGCAAATAGCCAGCATTTCTGCTTCGGCAATAGTGGCGCATTTAAATTTTGTAATCCCTGCCTTTATTTGCAGGAGGGCAGCTTCTTTTGCCTTATGTGTTTTTACATGCGGACGCAACCTGCTTACATCATCAACCATGCTGATCAGCAAATCAATATTTTTTTTAACCCGGTCCGGATAAATGACGAGAGCCGGTGAATCTATTTCATCTATATTGTTAAGTTGGTACCATTCATTCATATGCCGGTACAGGTTTAATATAATTCAAAAACGGCTTCAATTTCCACCGGTATATTGTCAGGCAAAGATCCCATACCTACGGCGCTCCTTACTCCAATTCCATTTTCATCTCCCCAGACCTTTGCAAACAATTCGCTGCATCCATTAATTATATAAGGATGTTTTTCAAATTCCGGTATACAATTTACCATGCCTAATACTTTGATCACTCTTTTTACTTTATCAAGACTGCCTATATGAGTTTGAATTGTTGATAGTATTGTTAACCCCACCTGTAATGCGGCAAGCTTTCCTTTTTCCTGGTCCAAATCTTTTCCAATACGGCCTTTAATAAATGTTTTATCATCTAAGAGCGGGCCATGCCCGGATACATATAAATAATTTCCGGTAACCAGGAAAGGTTTATAAACTCCCATTGGTGCAGGAGCAGGAGGCAATTTTAATCCTAACTGAGAAAATCGTTGTTCGGGTTTTTGTTGTTCCATAATTTCTTTTATACAAGTAAATTCAATAATAATACTCCTGCAAGTCCTAACACAGAAACAATAGTTTCCATAACCGACCAGGATCGCAATGTATCTTTTATACTAACGTTAAAATATTCTTTAAAAAGCCAGAAACCTGCATCGTTTACATGTGAAAACATAAGGCTTCCTGCTCCAATTGATAATACCATTAAATTGGGATTGGTATTGGTTTGAATAAGCAACGGCCCAATTATACCTGCTGCCGTAAAACCAGCAACGGTGGCTGATCCTACTGCTATCCGGATAATGGCAGCAGTGAGCCATCCCAAAAATAAAGGCGACAAAGAAATACTTTGCAACTGATCGGCAATCTGGTCACTGACACCACTGTCTATTAAAACTTGCTTTAATGCTCCGGCTCCGGCAATAATCAATAGTATCATGGCAATGTCTTTCACTGATTCGCCATAGACAAACATCACTCGTTTCATCGTTCTTCCTTTTTTTACACCCAGGGTAAAGGTTGCGACAACCAATGCAATCAGCATAACGATAGATGGCTGTGATAAAAACGAAATCAGGGGTAAAAAGGAGGCTGGTGATATAAAAGGAAGTGTTGCAGTCAATGCAAAAAATCCTACCGGAAGAAGAGCTGCAAAAAAACTATTGAAAACCGAGGGCAATTGGGATGCAGGCAATTCAGGAGGCCGGAATGTATCTAACGGATGTGAGACTATTTTTTTCAGTGTACGGGAAAATATTGGACCAGCAACAATAATTGTTGGAATGGCAATCATTATTCCGTAAAACATAGTGGTACCAATATTCGCATTAAACTGGGTAGCCAGCGCAGAAGGCGAAGGATGCGGTGGCAGAAACCCATGTGCCACGGAAAGAGCAGCCAGCAAAGGCACCGCTGTTGCTACTGCCGGAAGTTTATATTGATAGACTAAAGAAAAAACAAGAGGTATCATCAAAACAAATCCTGTATTATAAAAAAGCGGTATGCCAATGATAAACCCGATAAGCGCCAGGGCCCAATGGATATTCTTCAAACCGATTTTTTGCATGATCGATGTTGCTATCTGTTGTGCCGCCCCGCTTTCTGCTATTAATTTTCCCAGCATGGCGCCCGCAACGATAATAACTACATTACCACCGAGGATATCACCCATTCCTTTTTCAACCGACCGGGTGACCTGGCCAAGCGGAATGCCCAAAAACAAACCAGCTACAACGGAAACGATCAGGAAGGCAAGAAAAGGATTGAAATTAAAGGCGGCAATAAGAATAATAAGGGCAACTAAAGCAAGGAAAACAATAAATAAAGACATGGCAAGGGGATTAGCGGCGATAAGATAAAGAAATATTATTTACCAATACCAATTTGCCCGATGTCAACTTGAATAGTTGCCCTTACATGGTAACATTTAAAAGAAGAATTTTAATTTCTCCAGGTTGAGCAGTTTAAATAAAACAGCGAAAGCAAGTAATGAAGAGAAGAAAATTTATTTAAATCAATAAATAAAAAAAAATAACGATCGATCGTATTCAGGTTAATTCAAATTCCTATATTTATCAAATAAAAAAAGCAGGTCGGCTAGACAACCACCTGCTTGGTCTTTTGGACCGTTCACATGAGAAAACCCGATATCTTGTTTCCGTTTCGTTCCGGCGAAGCGGAATTTTTTTCTATTGTAAAAGTATGTTGATAAAAATCAATATTACCTTTCGTTTTACCCAAGCATGAATTTTTGATGCTGAATTTGTAATTATTTTCCCCGTATATTAATACACTTTAAAAAGTTGTCTTTGTCTATTTTTTTTAGCATTCTATTTCCCGGAATGACTGTTTTGGGAATTGTAATAATTTAAGAAAGTAACTATTTCTTCCTCTTTCTTAAATTCCAGGCTATTCTGCTTTATCCATTCCTTATAGTTTGATGATCCGGGTAAAAGTGTGAGAAAATTTTCTGAATTTAATTTTTTGATCCTTTCAACCTTATTTCCTGCCTTCAAAAAATAATAATTTATATCCCGGAAGACGTATCGTTTTTGCGTACCAAACAGCGAGTCTTCGGCAGGATAAACACGGCGCTGTCTATACTTCAACAACTGATAATTACCCGTATTGATTACCTGCACAAATGCAGTAACTTTTTTTTTCCCTAAAACCAAACCAGGAAGATCCTTTATATAGGTAGTGCCAACTGAGACACTATCATCATTTGCATGAAAAATTATTAAAGCAACTTTGTTACCATCACCCGCTACCAGTTCCTCTCCCTTCCACATAAAATGAAATTGATCAGTGGCCAGGTTCAACCGAACAGGAACTGTATTAATCAGGTGAGCCTCCTTGTCGTACAAGCTTGCCTGTTGCCATTCATCCTGCAAAAATGGGCTTCCTTTAATACGGCTTATCAGAATTTTTTTTCCGTAGGCATCAGGACCATTTATTGATACAGTGGGAGCCTGATGCTGCGGCCCTACTCCCTGCTCTATAAATACCTGGGCATTTACCATTGTGAGGCAAGAAACGGAAAGGAGGAAAAGACTGATTTTAGGAATGATCAAAAATTTCATGAGCCATTTTTATTTGTTAAAATGAAACTATCAAACCCTGATTTTTTTGATGAACGATCATTGAATTCCAAATACCAAAAAAGAGGTTGCCCTTTTCTGGTACAACCTCTTTGGAATAATAATTTGAACGCTATTGTTTTTTTAAGATCAATTGATTGATACCCTGCCCGGAAATATTTATTCTAACATTTATCTGGCCGGTGCATGAAAATATAAAGCCGGAACTTCCCCCACCTGTAATTGCCAGGAATCCTCCATAGTTCCCGAATGTAACACCAGTGGGAATACTAACAACTCCTGTAGCAGGGTCAACAGTAAGGGTGAGCGGAGTGACTATATTTCCAAAAGCAGGATTCGGCCAAACTTTACTGAGGTCAACCTGGTTTGCATTTGCACCAACCACCACCTCTACCAGGTCACCCGGACCCCAATCCTGCCAGTCATCCTTTATAACTTCATATGTACCTGCAATAGTTGCAGGATTGTAAGGACAAACAACTGTAGCGGTCCAGTGAAAAGCCGCATTAAAAGGTCCCTGGTTCTCCAGATCAACATCACTGGTATTTGCAGAAGAAAATTTTCTGCCATCTTTTAAAACGGCTTCGTTGTATATGTGAAAAACACTACCGGGATCCAATGCTCCCGGTGTAAGGCCCAATGCTGTTGCTATCTCATTGTTTGTGGCAGACAAGGTTGTTTCTCCATTGAAAGGAATATTTTTAAGGAGCTTCCATTTAGTTTTGTCAACTGTAGCTGTGGCAGATGCATAAACATTTATACTTTCAACAGGCTCTCCGTATGAACTGACTACTTGTCCCACTGAACTGGCCGGGTCAACTGCATTTAAAAGTCCATTGATTGATCTTACCAGGGTTAAATAGGATCCTTTACCCAATTCGTCATAAAAATCTTTTGCCTTATTACACGACAGTAATAAGAGTATAAAAAATATTGACAGGGAATATGCTTTTTTCATCTTGTTTTATTTTATAGGTATTTTACCAGGTTTAATTAACATACATATTATCCGGGTTATTATCCCAAAACACTTTTACGTTAGTAGCGGTTTTTTGAGTTACATTATTATTCCTGTTAGCATAAGCACCAGGATAAAACATGGACCTGAGAAATGCACCTGCTGAAGGATTTAAATTAGGTTGCATATTCCTTGGCATTCCTGTACGCCTGTAATTGTTATATGATTCAATTCCATTTCCCCAAAGGGCGATATAATACTCTTTCATTATTACATTTAGCTTATCGGCATTGGTGGCTGCCGCATCGTATAGTTGCAAAACCTTATCTACATAAGCCTGGATACTTGCAGCAGTTGGCACCCTGGCAGCGGGTACAGAAACACCAACCGTTCCGGGATACGCAACTACCGTTGCTATAGATTTTCTTACTCCTGACTCCAGTAAGGCTCTGGCATCCCCGGTAGTTCCGAGTGTAATTGCTGCTTCTGCTTTCACAAATTCTGTAAATGCGGGCTGCCATACCGGTAATATGCCCTGGCCCTGTGCTCCATCATTTGCCCCGGTGATTTTTACTTTATCATCATTATCAAATCGTCCGCCTGCAGGATAAATACCCCATACCGTTCTTTGAAACCCATCTGGCGGAATACCCCTGTCGTTTCCATGATCACGACCGTAAAATCCATTGATGTCGCCATAACAGAAAGGAACACCAGGAGGATAATGTGGTGGATTAGGACTGATAAGGCACTCCAGGGTGGTAATAGGCACAAGCGTAACGTTACCTACCTGCCGGTAAAAATAATATCGCCAGCGTGGATCAAGCCCCAATCCTTTTTCTGCATATACCACATACATAAAATGATTGCCTATATAATCATTGGCACCGGTGCCAGTATAATAAATACTATATTTCTGGTGACGGCTTACCGGGTTCAGGGCTTTTGAACCATGTTTAAAAACAAAAGCCTGTCCATCTGAAGTAATTAATTCACCATCTGCTAAAAGTGCATTGATCTTTCCCTGCACGGTATTATCTACCAACCTGATCTGATTATATAATTTCAGCTTTAGCGTTTTTGCTACACGTCTCCAACTTGTAGCTTTAGCTACAGCTCCCCCACCAAAAAAGAGATCATTGGAAGGCAGAGGTGTGCCTGCTGTTACCATATTCAACCTGGCTATGGCAGCATCCAATAAAGCAAAAGCAGAATCATAAACCTGTTTTCCGGGATCAGCTTTCGGGTTGGTATTTTCAGTACCCAGGTTGGCTTCATTGTAAGGCACATCACCAAAAAAGTCCACCAGCGTGGCGGCAGTATAGGCTTTTAGTATCAGGCCCATACCAATATGCAAATGTCTGCCGGTTCTTTCAGCAACAGGAATCATTGCATTTACATTATTGAAAACTTTTTGGTATGCATCTCTCCACACTCCGTCAAAAGATTCGGGTTGATAAAGATCCAGGTAAGTTCTTGCTGCCATGTATTCCATTCGGGTCAATTCCTCGCCGTTTTCAGACAAACCGGGTTCCACATCAGTAGAACCATAAAATTCTGTAAATCCTAATTGAACGTAATTCAAATAAAGATCAACGTCTGCAGTTTGTGGCGCAGGGAAATTGGGGTCTGTAAGCATCCTGTCAAACTTTTTGCATGCCGGCATCATTACCATTATTCCCATTATTCCCAGTACTATTATCTTTATATTTTTCATTGTTTCTCTTTTATTATTTTTTAAAATGTAACCCGGAGTGTGCCACCAAATCTGCGGGTTTGAGGCCCGGTCATATATTCAAACCCTCTTGTTTTTCCAACACCACCGCTTGATGATTCAGGATCGTAGTTTGTGCCATCAGGAAATTTGGGAGCATTGTGCCATAAGTTTTGACCACTCAATATGATAGAAACATTACCCAATGGAGTTTTGCCTATCAGCGATTGTGGCAATGAATAAGAGAGTGAAATCTCTCTTAGTCTTACAGTTGTAGCATCGTAAAGCCACTGTTCGTGCGCACCCAGGTAAGTATTAAAAAAAGCACGGTCTAATGAAGTTTGAAAATCATTGGGTGTTCCGTCTTGTTTTACTCCGGGTAAAATAATTGCCAGTGAACGATCAACATCAGTTGATTTTGCAAGTCCACGACCCACCATGGCATTTACAGTAGTAGCATAAATATCTCCACCCTTTGTATAATCCCATTGCATACGCAATTCAATTCCTTTATATCCAAGTGTACCTATTCCGGATACTCTATAATCCGCATTGGGGTCGCCTATTATAACAGACTCAGTGGAGGCTATATAATAACCATCGGGACCAACAATCCTTTCCCCTGAACCTTTTCCACCAGCAACAGGATTCTCCCTTTGCCAGTAGGTTCCTTTTATTATCCCGAAAGGCTGGCCGTTAATTGCAAAATTTCCAACGTTACTGAACAATCCACCCGTTTGCACTTGCGAAATTTCTTCAGGCAAATTGCTTACTTCACTTTTGTTCTTTGTGAAATTTGCATCCAACTGCAGGTTCCAGTCTTTATTTTTTATAACAGTATAACCTAATCCGATCTCTACGCCTTTATTGGTAAGATCTCCAGCGTTGATTGTAGTTATTTCAAATCCTGTGGCAGGATCAAGTGGTCTGTCCAAAATCTGGTCAGATGATTTTCTGTTATAGTATGTGAAATCAATGGAAAACCGGCTTTTTATTAATTTGGCTTCTACTCCGGCTTCATACTCCTCGAGCAATTCTGGCGTCAGATCAGGATTGGCCAATGTATTATTTATATTATTTGTATTTACTACCGCTCCATTCCTGTCTACAAAATTGTTTGTTGATACAGTTAGCCTGTTTCTTGTTGAATAGGGAGAAGGAAAGTTTGCGCTGGTAGCATAACCGGCTCTTAATTTCACGTAATTAAGAAAATCGTTGTTCTGTAAACCTGAAAAAGCAGCCGTAGGAAGAAAGGAAACGCTGACACTAGGATAAAAAAGAGATCGGTTTTTCTTTTCTAAAGTAGAGGTCCATGAATTTCGGCCTCCCAGGTTCAGATAAATAAATTCTTTATAACCTAGTCCTGCCTGGGCAAAAATGCCAACAGTTTGCTCGTCGGACTTATAATCCATATCCAATCCATCTTCCGTCCTGGTATCATGCTGAATAAAATTGGAGTGATCAAATAATCCGAATACCAATTGGTCAGAACTTTTTAATCCCGATTGATCATATAACAGTTGATTGGAATTAACACCGGCAGTAACATCCAATTTCAAATTGGAATTAATATTTGTCTGGTATTGTGAAATAATTGAATGATCCCATATCCTGTTTGTTGCGTCAATTGTTCTGTACATTCCTCTGGTGTATTGCAGATCCACCGGTTGTGCCCTGCTGATACCTCCTTTATTAATGGTGAGAATATGGTCTTCGTTGTATTGATCATAACCCACCCTGTAAAGAATATCGAGATTCTTCAGGATGTTATACTTCATAGTAAAATTGCCATAAATCCTGTTTGTTTTCTGGGCAGTCAATGAATTATACAAAGTCCATTTAGGATGTTGAATATCATTCGGACCCCGATAATAAGCAGAGGCTCCATCCGGAGTTTGGTATGGCCAGTTGGCTAAGTCATTTGCACGAGGTGTATACATAATATCCGCGAAAACACCTGTACCCCCGTTTTGTGCGCCACTGGCTCCGCTCTGTGCTGTGGTAGGACTTACAAAATTATTTATGACATAGTTTATGGTACCGCTAACAGTAACAGAATTTAACAACTTTGTATTAATACCGATACCGAAAGTATTTCTGTCAACTTTGTTTGTTTCCAAAAACCCCTGGTCTTTCAGGAATCCGTAATTCGCAGAAATAGTACCATTAGCCCCTAAGGCAGCCGATAAATTAACACCTGTATTTAGTACATAGCCATCCTTAAAAAAGGCGCCAAAATTATCATGAGGAACAAAATCAATTGAATCACCAGCTAATTCAGGAAAAAGTCCTGCTTGCGATCCTACTGCATACGGATGAAGTAATCGCTGCGGAGGGTTTGTAAATTTAGGACCCCAGTTGCTGAAGAAAGCGAAACCTCCCGCAAGAGAAAACCCCCCTCCATAAGAATTTTGCAAATCGGGAACGCTTGATGGCTTCGTTTTAAAATAAGATTGGGAAACCGTGATTTCAGCTTTCTTATTACTTCTTCTGCCTGATCCATTTTTTGTAGTGATCAGGATAACACCATTTCTTCCACCTTCTCCATAAAGTGTTGTAGCGCTTAAACCTTTTAGAATGCTTACACTTTCTATATTATTCGGATCAATATCTAAAAAGCGGCTTGAAGTCTGGCTACCATATATAGGATCCGTTTGTTGATTGGTAGCGCCACTAAATGGTGCCCCGTCAATAACGAACAAGGGATCGCTGCCACCGGTAATGGAGTTTGCTCCCCTGATTTGTATATTAGTTCCGCTACCTGAAATACCACTAGACGCTAATATATCCACACCAGGTGCTTTTCCACTTAACAATCGCCCTAAATCACCATCGGGCCTCGATTCTAATTGCTTCTTATCAACTGTTGTGACGGCATATCCCAGTGCTTTCTTTTCACGCCGGATGCCCAGTGCTGTTACCACTACTTCGCTCAATTGCTGAGCACTTTCTTCCAGTGAAATGCTCATTGTATTTCCTGCGGGAAGTGTTGTTTCCAACGATTTAAAGCTTACCAGGGAAAACACAACTTTTGTATTGGCGGGAACATTCACCAAAGAGAATTCGCCATTTAGATCCGTTTGTGTGGCCGCACCTCCATTCTTTACAATTACGGAAACACCCGGCAAGGGTGATCCATCTATTTTGTTTGTTACTTTGCCTGTGATATTTTTTTGCGCAAGCGCAAAAGAATAACCGGCAATGATCATTGCAGTTAAAAGAAATAATTTCTTCATAAACATGATTTAGATGTGATTGTTAACCTTGAATAAAATGCACTACGTATGTTAGTATGAAAACTTTAACAACTAGGCAACAATTTCAGTATAGTTGTTTCACCGGTGATTGCTTATGTTTCCAAAGCATGAAATATTGAATGCGAGGCAGAATAAAATGGAACTTAAAAATATTCTCAAAAATGAAAATGGGTTCCTGAAACCTCATTTGCTTTCTATACAATGATTTTTGGGGAATAAACCTGTATATCCGGGTACTAAAAATTAAGATCAATTCATATTTTATCCCTTTAAATTCAATAAAAATATTGTATGCCCGGAGGGAATGTTTATGAAAACAAAAGGTAGCAACTTGTTTTTTCGTAAATAAAAAAAGCGGCCTCATTTTATTGAGGCCGCCGGATTCAGGCAATTATTAACCAGGATCTGATTCAAAAATATGTTGCCTGACAAAAATTACGGAAGGCTATTTTTGTAATTTAAGTGTAGCGTCATAATCAACACCATCCAGCTTTATTTTTAGTGTAAAGGTTAAATCATCACCACAAGGATTTACTAATCCTGTTCCTCTCACAGTAGATCCTGGTTGAGCACCATCATAATCTCCGATCACTTGTTCTGGTACTGTTGCAGCGAATGTAGCTGGATTGACAGTAACAATCATGGGCTTCCGGTTTTTTCCAAATGCAGGAGAAGGATAAGCAGAAACTGCTATTTGATTTTCTCCGGCACCCGGCTTTACCTCCACTTTCTCACCCAGGGCAAAATCCTGCCAGGTGTCCTGAACTACCGTATAGTTGCCATTAAAAGAGGTATTAGAAAATCCACAAGCGGCTATATAAACAAGGGTTGGACTGGCTCCGGGTTGAGCTGTAATTCCGGATGCATAGGAATTTCCTGTGATGGGAAAAGCCTCATACTTTTTTCCGGTTGCTGTAGTAATATCGGCGCCAATTTCAAAATTATCTCCCAGAACAATGGGTGCTCCAAATAAGGTGGTAAGTTGAGTTCCCGTTACTTCAACTGTTGCCGGAAAACTGGTAATGCCGGGCTTAATAATTTTGACATTCGCTTTGTTACCATTTTTTACTACCACTATGTCAACCTGCTGCGGGTTCTCATCAGACTCGAAATATTTGTTCAGAACAAATTTCCCTTTAAAGCCTTGAGGGTTCTGACCAGAAATAGAATTATCACTGGCAGCATCTTTTACAAAAAGAGGCAACCACGTAAACTTTTCCAGTTTGGGTAGGTTTGGATTATCCTCTTTCCGGCAGGCATTAAAAATAAGGGCAGTCGAAAAAATGAGGAGGCTGAATATTTTTATATTTTTCATATTTCATTTTTTAATTAATCTGTTAATCATGGCATCCAAAAAACTTTATAGGAGCTTGGGTTTTTTTGTGGTGGTGCATTTGGATTAGTTTCTAATTCGGTTTGATCCCAGGGTAAAGCGAGTGCAAAAGTTCTGCTCAATTGAACAGGTACTGATTTTTGTGCACCGGGATTAATAGGGTCACCATTAATGGGAGGCTGCACCTTGCCACCAGGAGCCATAGCCGGATCACCCGGGTTAAATATGATTGGATATCCCGTCCTCCTTATATCAGTATATTGGTCAACAGCTGATCCTACGTTAGAAAGCCATTTTTGAGTCATAATAATTTCCAGCTTCTTTGCACTTGATGCTGTGGCATATTCTGCCATTACTTTTTCTATATAGGTACTTACAGCAGCAGATCCAACAAGGGATGGTACCGCCTGAGCAGGTTTTACAAATTGTGAAATAACATAATCCACTTGTTTAAATGATTCCTGCATAGCCTGCGTTAGCTTAGCGGCAGCATCACCAGGAATGACGCCGGTTTGAATTAACTCCGCTTCAAGGTAAAGACGGTCGGCATAGGTTATCAACCGGTATGGCGCAGCACCCGTGCCACTTGATGCACTGGCAATTGTTGCAGAACCGTCATCATATTTTCCTCCAACGGGATATATACCAAAAAGGCTGATTGTATTCTGTTGTGTCCTGTCGCGATCAGGACCTACTGAACCAAAATAAATAGAGACAAATGGCCCGTCCCTGTACTCGGTCTGGTTACCATCACGGGAGGCTTGGGTAGCATTTACCTGGTTATAGATATAATAAGGAAGCCTGGGATCAGGATTTCCAGAAAAAATATTGGGATTATAACCTTTTAAAATTTCATAAAACCATGGACTAATGTGATTGCTGCGTTGTGTAGCGTAATAAGTGAAAAAGCCCGGGTTCCTGTCGTCAGTAGCACCATTGGGTCCATAAGGAATTAAAAAACTTTCGCTTGTCTGGCTGATGAGGTTGCCGCCGCTTAGCAACGCACTTACTTCGGCCGCTACATTTTTTACCTTCCTCGTCTGCGTGTACATTTTTAATTTTAAAGTAGTCGCAGCTTTTATCCATCTACTAACATTACCTCCGTAAATAAGGTCATCAGTACCCGGCCTTTTTATATTGGGTGCCGTGGTATTATTTAAATCAGCGATCCCTTCATCTATTAAAGTAAATAAGGCGGTATAGATTGCTGCATCATCATCAAACTTTGGATACAGGATGCCTTCTTTTAATTTATTGGCCTCCGAAAAAGGAACATCACCGAACACATCAACCAATACACTATAAGAATAGGCTTTTAATATTTTGGCAATGCCGGCATACCGGGTATTTCCGTTTTCAGATGCCTTTGAAATTATATCTTCCAGGTTTTGCATTACGCCATAAAATGGAAAAGTGGTTCCCGGGTTTGCTGTCGTTGAAAACAGTTTTGCCCAGGGAGTTGCAATTAATGGATCTGAGCCGGTCATTCCATATTTATCCGCTTCCTCCCGGGTGCTCATCTGGTGAGAATACACTGCTAATACATTTGATAATCCTCCATTGTTTTCATCCATAGCTAATGCATCACCCAATGTCCTTTGGGTAGTGGGTAATAATTTTGAAGATTCAATGGTTGTTGGATTATTAGGATCCGTATTGATATCCAAAAAACCCTTTTTGCAGGATAGGGAAATCACCGAAGCAAAAAGAGGAATGAAGTATAATAATTTGCGTAACATAATTTAGAATTAAGTTGATTGAATTAAAACTTTACATTGACATTAAATCCAAAGCGCCTCGTGGTTGGTGCTGCAGATAATTCAATGCCCTGTACATTGCTTGAGCCAAAACTGTTAACCTCCGGATCTATATTAGTGTACTTTGGAAAATTGGGTGCGATATACCATAAATTTCTTCCGCTTAAGCTAACATTGATACCCGTTATTGGCAATTTGCCCAATGCAGATTTGGGTATTTCATATCCAAGAGTTATTTCTCTAAGCCTGTAAACAGTGGCATCATAAATTTGCCACTCTGTTGATGAATTGATTCCGAATGATCCGGAAGGGCCCCCAGAAGAAAAATAAAGATCATTGGTAGTAATAACCGTATGGTTAGGTATTTTTTTACCATTTTCAAGCAAAGGTTGGCCGGGATTATTAGGATCACCATATACGCCGGGAATGATCCAGGATGTTTCCCTGTCCAGGGTAGCTTTGGTTACACCCCTGCCCAAAAGCGTATTCAGCGTTACGGAATACATATCGCCGCCTTTGGTCATATCCCAAAGTACATCAAGTGAAAATCCTTTATATGCCAGCGAATTTGTAATTCCCATTTTGAACTCCGGATTTGGATCCCCAATCATTCTTTCATCATCTGCCTGGATGATCCATCCGGTTACAGGATCTATCAATAAATTCCCTTCATCATCGCGGGCTGAAACAGTACCTCTCAGGTATCCGTATGGAAGTCCCGGCTCGAAATAAGGATTGATTCCTGCAAGTACTCCCTGTGCAAGAATTCTTTCTACTCCACTGGTAAGCCGGGTAACAATGTTTTTATTTTTGGTGAAAATTCCATGCACCTCCCATTGAAAATCGGTTGTTCTTATGGGCCGCAGTGTAAGGTCTAGTTCAATTCCTTTATTACTGATAGCTCCAAAGTTGGTCACCTTGAATCCATACCCGGAAGAAGCTGGTGTGGTAATGACGGCAATAAGATTAGTTGAATTCCTGTCGTACCACGTAGCATCTAATTCAATTTTTCTCTTCAGGAAGCTAAGTTGTGCTCCAATCTCAATTTCCTTTGTAAACTCTGGTTTTAAATCAGGACTATTTGCTGTTGTGGGTAATGTTGCCGAAGGTATTCCCAGGAAATTGGGGTTAATGCTATAAACATCATTCAGGGAATAAGGAGAAGCATCTCTTCCAACTTTTGCCCATCCGGCCCTTATTTTTCCAAAATCAAGTACATTGCTTTTTATACCGAAAGCATCCGTAAATACAAATGAACCGGAAATGGAAGGATAAAGATAACTCCGGTTTTCTACGGGTAATGTAGATGACCAGTCATTACGAACTGTACCATTTATAAATGCATAATTTTTATATCCCAGGGTCAGTTCGCCAAAAGCGCCGATAATTCTTTGTCTGGAATACAAGTCAGTAGTGAATTGTTGCTGAGATGTATTACTCAAAGCATGAATGCCTTTAGTTATGAATTGATTTCCTGTTTGGGTAGTATTTGTAATCGTTCGCTGGTTAACGTTGTTTCCCAGTATCAATCTTGCTTTAAAATCATTATGTATGTTGGGTGAAAGAGTAACCAGGAAATTTGACTCCAGTTCCTGCTTTCTGTAATTATCCAATACCAGTCTTCCCTGGCCGGATGCCGCTCTGGAACCTATCTCTGTTACCTCCCTCCTTTCAAGAAAGGCTACATTACTTCCAAAAGCATAATCAAGCCTTATCCATTTATTAATGTTATAATCCAAATGGACACCAGCTACAATTCTTTCTTCATTGGTGTTATTAAAATTATATTTTGCTGACCACCTGGGGTTATCGTAACCTGTTACGTTTGGTTGTAATGGTAAACCATCCTTATCCTCAAAGGGGAGATTAAGATCCCAGTTCCGGGCCAGGAACAATGTTCTTGCAAAAGAAGGAGCCGCGCCACCAATTTGGTTTTCTCCAAAGAATCCACCCTCCTGGTGAGAACGGGCATAACTGAAATTACCACTTACATTCAGCCCGATATCCAATTTGGTTGAAGCTCCTAAACCAACATTGGCCCGGTTGTAAGATGAATTAAGGACATATCCCTTATGATTGACATGAGAAGCAGTTAATCCTACAGAACTTTTTTCATTACCACCGGTAAGGCTAATGGAGTTTTCAAAAACAAATCCGCGTCTTAAAAGATCTTTTACATTATTTGGATAGGGTCTGTAAGCAACATTAGCAGAAGGAAATAATTCAGGGTATGCTGCCCGAAGAGTAGGCCAGGCAGGAATGGAATCCCGGGTTCTGAAAGCAGGTCCCCATGAACCGTTTGCATTTGAATAGGCGAGCTGAGAACCTGCGCCATATTCGTTTTGGTAGTCGGGCAGGTTGGCAATAGTTTCTGTAGATACAGATGACTTTAAGGACATCTCAGTTCCTTTTGACTTTTTTGCACTGCCTGATTTGGTGGTAATAACAAGAACACCATTAGATGCTCTCGATCCGTAAAGCGCCGCAGCAGACGAACCCTTCAAAACATTCATTGAGGCTATGTCGTTAGGATCAAGGTTGGCAATACCACTTGTATAGGCTCCTCCATTGGAAGCCTGGTTAGTGGTAGTTACCTGGTCATTACTATAAGGAACGCCATCAACAATGATTAAAGGTTGCGTATTACCGAAGAAAGAATTGTTTCCCCTGATCTGTATACGGGTAGCCGCTCCCGGAGTTCCCTGTGATGACCTGATATCAACGCCGGCTACTTTGCCCTGCAGACTTTTTAAAACATCAGGTTCTGATTTTTGCAGCAAGGCATCAGGATTCACTTTTGCAACTGAATATCCCAGGTCACGATCCGTTCTCCTGATTCCAAGTGCCGTTACTACTACCGCGGATAGTTGTTGAGATTCTTCTTCCATCGAAACATTTAATGTATTTGATGATGGGATTGATGTCTCAAAAGTTTTAAAGCTGACATAGGAAAAAATAATTTTTGATGAAGAGGGTACATTTACAAGTGAAAAATTTCCATTCAGATCTGTTTGGGTTGCCGCTCCCCCGTCTTTTACAATTACGGATACTCCCGGCAGCGGAGAATCATCTTTTTTGTTAGTGACTTTGCCGGTAATACTTCTCTGGGCTATCGCCAGGGAATAACCAGCAATAATGATAGCTGATAAAAGAAAAAATTTCTTCATAAAGGTGATTTTGATTGTGATTGTTTTTCGTTACTGACATAGTTCTTCCTGTATGATATAAAATCACACACAAGGCAATAATTTTCTCTTAATCGTTTCAACGAAAAGTACTTTAGTTACTAAAGCATGAATTTTTAAAATCGTAATGGTATATCCCAGATATTAAAACACCAACTCAATAATGAAATTTGTTGCTTTAAGTCTGATGCTGGATCTTAAAACGAATAGCAGAAGAATGAAGCGGCAAAAATGTCTGCTTAAGATGTTGCTCCTTTTCTATTTCAAAAAATAAATAAGGCCCATCGCGTAAGCATGGTATAATATAAAAATATAACCAGGAGAAAAATAGAATAGAATTAAATGATGAAGACCATGCCTGATGACCTGGTACTCTGAAGAGAGTTAAAAATCTAAATTTCACCTAACCACCAAAACTTCCTGAAAATGAATTTTATTGTTTAAACCAGTAATAATTCATCCTGATATATATATTTCATCGACTGCTCTATATTTTTAGTAGGGTTATTTACCACTTGTACCTGAATTAACCCTTGCGAAAAATTTTGTACTTAGTTAACACAATGTACAGATAGATTTATGGTTTGAAATAACGTTATTCGATATACACACATGAGAAAGCCGGATATATTAACTGGTTTATTGCTAAGCCATAACCACTGCCTGCATGATCAAAGATTTGATATTGAAATCTATTTTTATTCCCTTACTCGGAATAGGCCTTCCGCTTATCTCGGGCCTGGTTCACTATAACAGGTATTCCGTTTTTCAAATTATTGCCGCCAATCTCTTTTTCATCTTCACTTCCTTTGTCATCTGGAAAGGCTGCAATTGGATACACGGAAAATTAAGGCCCCTTTACCGGCCTATTTCTAATCCCTTTTCTAAAATTGTGGCTGTCTGTTTTGTTTCGGCCATGTATGGCGCCTGTACCGGCGGGTTATCCGCCCTGGTATGGTTAAAAATTTCTGGCGAACCATTTAACAGAAACGGAATTTATATTTTTATTGCTGCCTGCGTAGCTGCCGTTATTCTTTTTACGCTTGTTTATGAAATACTGTATTTAAGTAAGGAACGGGAACTGGATACAAAAATAGTAGACCAGTTGGATAGAGAATTATCCCAGGCAGAACTACACGTGCTGACCAATGAAATGGATCCGCACTTTTTGTTCAATTCTCTGAATACGCTCAATTACCTGATCCTAAACGATCCCCACCAGGCACATCGTTTTAATAACCGGCTGGCGCAGGTTTATAAATATTTCCTGATCAATAAGAATAAAGATCTGATCTCTCTTAAGGATGAACTGGAGTTTATTGAAAACTATTTTTTCTTATTGCAGATAAGACATGACAATAAACTTCAATTGCATTCTACGCTGAATGATAAAAGCTATTCAGTTATGATACCTCCCTGCTCCCTTCAGATATTGGTGGAAAATGCTATTAAGCATAATGAATTTTCAGATACTAATCCACTGCTGATAAACGTAACTATTAACGATCATTACCTGCAGGTTAGCAACAATGCAAATCCTAAACTCTATGGCGTAAACTCCACCGGTATCGGGCTTAAAAACCTGAGTTCCCGGTACAAACTTCTTTTTCGGAAGGATATTACTATTGCAAGTACAAAAGATAGTTTTATTGTTAAACTACCATTGATAAATAACCCCTAACCCAAAACCCTTTTAACATGTTAAACGCTGTAATTATTGAGGACGAAAGGCCAGCATTGGAAAACCTGATCTCTACTTTGTATTCCATTGCCGAAGATGTGCATATAACTGCAAGGCTTGAAAGTGTAAGAGAAAGCATTGAATTCCTTTCGCAAAAACCCGCAGTAGATCTAATCTTCAGCGATGTACAATTAAACGATGGTCTTTCTTTTGAAATCTTTAATCAGGGCCATATCCGCACACCGGTTATTTTTATTACCGGCTACGATGAATTTATGATGAACGCTTTTGAATACAATGGCATTGATTACCTGCTAAAACCAGTTGACAAGGAAGATCTCCGTAAGGCGCTTATCAAATACAGGATGCTGGAAAAACATTTTACAGATCATCATTCTCTTGTGAACCTGATGCAATATGTAGGTGACCATAAAAAGAAAAGGATCCTGGTAAAAAAAGGAATGGAGAACATCTCGCTCCGTCTTGATGATGTGGCTCTATTTTATACAGAGAACAAACTGGTATATGTTCTTGATCGCTGGGGCAAAAAATACCTGGCAGATAAAAACCTGACAGAGTTGGAAGAAGAATTAGATGAGAACACATTTTTTCGGGCCAACCGCCAGTATATAATTAATATAAACTTTATACGGGGCTTTAAGGCTTATGAAAAAGTAAAGTTGATAGTAGACCTCACTGTGCCCGAACTTAGCCATTGCGTAATCGTAAGCCAGGAAACAGCGCCGCAATTCAGGGAATGGATGCACAACGCATGAGAAAAAATGCTGGCTGCCCTGAGCCTTATGAAGGGGCTGGATACCTGAGTTTCCCAACTGTTGGCTACTGTAGCGCAGGCAATTGATTCCAGTAGGTAAGTATCCTGTTAATCCTCTTTTGTAGAAATGATTCCCGTAATATACTGCGATATTCTACAGTATCAGTTTGTTGCTATTATAAACCTGGCAGCAATTAGCTGAAACAGAGTAGTCAACACACTATGCCTGTTCTGGCATGGTCTTTCAGCCTTATTGATTGTATAAATTAATAATACTTAAATTTTTATTATGAAAAAAACATTTCTTTCCGCTATCGCTATGCTAACCTTGTATTCTGCAATTAATGCACAAAAAGTAGGTACCGACAGAGAGCTTGATGCGGCGATCAAGGATTACAAGACATTTGCGTGGTTCACCGACATTGATAATATTCCAAAAGATAAAATATTCGTAGGGCCAAACGGTGTGCTGGTGTTTAATAATGAATCGGCGAGAAGCAATATCAAAGAAGCTATCAGTTATGAACTCAGTGCCCGTGGATATAAATTAAATTCCGATAAGCCTGATATGCTTGTAACCTTTATGGTATTGGAGCAACCTGCCGAACTTACCACGTACAATGGCTACCAAACTGTGGGAATGGAAAAAGTGAGAACGGAAGACAACGTTGAAAAAACAAGTGTAAAAGAAGGTACATTGCTTATAAATTTCGTTGATGCGAAAACCTCCGAAATGGTATGGCAGGGTTTTGCATCAGGCATTTTAAACCCTGAAATAGTTAAAACGCAGGCCAAAACAAGAGAAGCAGTTTCTGCTATCTTCCAGGAATACAAGTACAAGGCCGCAACAGTAAAGCAATAGGCTTATTATTTTGAAAATTTAAGAGGCTATCTTGAAAGTGTCTTTTATAAATAATCACGCAGAGACGCAGAGTACACAGAGGTTAGTAATCAATAGTTTTATTCTCTGTGATCTCCTCTTCTCAGCGTGAAAAAACACTTTCAAGACAGCCTTTTCTTTTTCAGATCACTATTTTTAAAGCAGGGCTTTTTTGTTTTTATAATTCCACTCTTATCTAATAAGTAAACTACACCCCCTCATGTCGCTATTGTCGGTACGACCCAACACCTCAAAGCTGCCGTCGGGAAAAACTTTGCCCGCGTCATCGGTAGCAATAAAACTGCAGGAATAAACATTTGCAAGATCAATAATATTGAGAATGCCTTTTACCGAGTGGCTATTTTGATTATCGCCTGGTATGTAAATTGAGAGAGGGTCCAGTTCATCCCTTGTAAATACTTTCATCCAGGGAGGACATTTAAAAATTCCTTCTCCGGAAGAGTAAGCCTGGGACAAAAGTTCTGTCATGCCATATTCAGAATGAATTACCGGTACTTTAAAAGATTTTTTTAAAACATCGTGTACTTCCTGCCTGATCATTTCGCTGCGTCTTCCCTTCATGCCCCCTGTTTCCATTATCGTTAACTCTTTGAAAAGTCCGGGATAAAAGGATGATGAAAAGGCTTCAGAAAAATCCAATAATCCGAACGTAACTCCTATTAATAATGTTTTTTGATTTTGCCCGGCCAGTTTCTGTAAAAGTTTAAAAAGATTTTCAAATTCATGGAGATAAAAACTACTGTTTTCATTACCGCTCATCTTAATCAGTTCATTTACCATGTATACCAGTGAAGAATTCTGTCTTTCAAGGTAAGATGGCAATAAACCAATAATACACCAATCGGTAGCAGGACCATAAAAAAATTCAAAACCCTTTACAAAACTTTCCCTGTACAGTTCTATGTCTTTTACGAAGTGCTTGCTGTTGATGCTGCCAGATGTACCACTACTTTCAAAAATTTCCTCCGGGTTAATCCATGTGGATACAACCTGATGGGATTTAAAGAAACGGATGGGCAAAAAAGGAACCCGGATCAGCGAATCAATTGCCTGAACGTCCACCTTGATTGCATTTACATAATTCCTGTAAACTTTGTTATTTTCATATTGGAAATGGAATTGATCCAATGCCAGTTGTTCAAAATCTTTTTCTGTAACATTAAAGATTTTATCTTTCCATTGACATTGCTTATCCATAGTATTACTCAAAAGGTATTATATTTGTTTACACTTAAATGTGTAATATGAAACTGATTCCCGCGATTTTTGTTGTATCACTTTTTATGCTGGTATTAGCTTGTGGCAAAGATAAGTTTGAAACCAAGCCAAGACTTGAAATAAAAGACATTAGCCCGAACGTTGTATTTCCGGGGAATGAGTTGACAATCCGTCTTAATTATTTTGATAAAGAAGGGGACCTTAACGGATCCCCTGTTATTGGTATACTTAAGCGACTTAATATTATACCCCTTCCCACAGCGCAGGACAAAGTAGATACATTCAGAAATAATTTACCCGACTTCCCTTCAAAAGATAATGGAGAAATTACCTTTCAGCTTCCTTATGATTTTCTTAAAGAAAGCCAGACGGAAAATGATACTATAGTTTTCCGCTTTGCCGTTGAGGATCTTGCCGGGAATAAGAGTGATACCGTTATAACAGAGAGAATAGTGATCCATTTGCCATAAGCCAATGAGCTTTGCCAAAAAAAATTTTCAATTTTTTATTTACAGCAATCTGTTCATCGCTCTTTGTGCCGTTGCAATGGTTTTCCAAACCTGCCAGTTTTTATTGAATAATAAACCGGGTATTTATTTTACCGGGTTTGTATTTTTTGCCAGCATCTGTAGTTATAGTTTTCACTGGTATCTTACACCCACTGATTCAGAAATAAAATCTCCCAGGATACAATGGTTGAGCCGCAACAAGAACGTTCACTTTAGTTTTTTCTTTATAGGTTTAGCAGGTGTAGTGATCTCCGGCTTTTATTTATTAGATCATTTGCCCTGGCTTCTGCTTGCTGCCTTTATTACTTTCCTATATTCTGCACCAAAAATACCCTTACGCTTTTTTCGTGGACTTAGAAAATATGCTTTAGCTAAAACCTTGTTTCTTGCGCTTGCATGGATGTATGTAACCACCATTCTTCCTTTGCAGATAAGCGAGCAATCCTGGAGAAATGACTTTTTTTTATTTGCCGGAAGCCGGTTTTTCCTGATCTATGCTATTTGTATTCTATTTGATTTCCGCGACAGGGAATACGATAGGAGTATAGGTATCCGCAGCCTGATCACCTGGCTACCGGAGAAACAAATAAATCGCCTATTTCTTATCACGATATTTCTTTTTGTTCTTTTTACACTTGGATTGACTTCCTCAGGGCAGAGTTCCTTTCAAATTTTTCTGCTGTTGATCCCGGGACTCATCGTAGCTGGTTTATACAATCATGCCAAAAAAAATAATTCTGATATGTTGTATTATTTCATATTAGATGGGTTAATGGCCTTTTCATCTGTTTTAACCCTGGTCATTGACAGAATAATCATTAAATAACCAAAAGAAAGGATGGATTTTTTCTTTCAAATTTGTGAACAAATTATTAGGCTCTTCTCATTCTTAGCACAAAAATTGTTACAATACAGTCATATATAAAACAGTTATGCAAATAAATTTCACCAAGGTTGTACATTTCACCCAATTAATTAAAGCAGGCGGCCGCCTTAGAGAGTTTAATTTCAGGAAATTACGGCAACTGGAAGAAGAGATTTTTTCCGTAGATACCGTTGATGACCGTGGAAACAGGATTCTGTTTTATATGCATAAGGATAATAATAATTCAAACTGGGTTATTACTCCTCAGCCCTTGCCTGCCTGGGTTATTGAAAATGAAAGCAAGTTAAATGAAGAGATATTAAATGAATTAAACAGGCACTGACCGGCTGAACATTTTTCAATTACTTCCCCTGTAATTCTTAATCTTCCTCATATCTAAGGGTTCATCTATCAGAACCCTTGCGGACTAAAATATCTTAACGGCTCCTGGTCACAGATTGCATTTTAAAAAATTTAGCACTTAGGCATAAAGATTTTCTTTAATGCAGTCCATTAAGGTTTTCCTTTATATTGGAAATATATTAATTATTTTTTTTAAAGTGTTCCCAAACCGCCCTGGTTTATTTTAGGTTTCCCCTTAATTGAAAATCAGATAATCCCGGGAACAATTAAATAATATAGAGTGAAATATAGATTATTCAAAACAAGGCCGATATTTTCAAGTAAATAATCCGAAATTCACTGATATTTTTTTGTATTGAATTACGCTATAGTTGATATAGAAACCACCGGAGGATTTGCTGCCACAAACGGAATTACAGAAATCTCCATTCATATTTTTGACGGTCAGAAAGTAACAGAAATTTATGAAACCCTGGTTAATCCTTGTCAGCCTATCCCCTACTATATTCAATCGATGACCGGAATTACGAATGAAATGGTAAAAGGAGCTCCCCTTTTCCAGGAGGTAGCCGAAAAAATTTATTCCTTGCTTCATGACAAAATCTTCGTTGCGCATAACGTTAATTTTGATTACTCATTTATAAAAAGCCATCTTTCTGCAAGCCAGCTTAATCTGCAATGCAAAAAACTTTGCACGGTAAGACTTAGCCGTAAAATATTTCCGGGCCTGTCATCATATAGCCTGGGAAACCTGTGCCACTCACTGGGTATCAGAATCCATGATCGCCACCGGGCTGGTGGTGACACGCAGGCAACAGTAACACTCTTTCAATTATTATTAAACCGCGACAAGGAGAAGATTATAGAAAAGAGCTTGTTAAAAAATTCGAAGGAACAAATATTGCCGCCTCATGTGTCAAAAGAGGATTTT
>JBPPMM010000068.1:0-2939 GCA_051306075.1 Chitinophagaceae bacterium | reverse complement strand
TACAACATCCTTTGCAGATACGTCATCCTGCACTGAGGCTTGACCGGTACCGGCACTCATACCTGGGTCTTCAGTTGCTTGTCCGGTTACGGTATCGGTGTTATTACATGATAAAATGATAACAGATGAAAACACAAAAACAAAATTTAATAACTTTTTCATACGCAATAGTTTTGATGATTATAAAAAAAGGCAGCCAATTGCAGTAAGCTGCTTTTTTTTTCATTTGTATACTTTTTATTTTTATTAGGTCACACGGAATTTGACATTAAATTTTCATCCCTGTTGATATGATAGACTGAAATTTTATGTCTCATTTTAAATTACTTTTTTGCTGGTATCCGAAGTTGCTTTACCCGGAGTAGTTACAGCCGGCTTATTAGTACCTGTGCTAAAATGTAATGCTACATTAGATCCGACAGGAGACACCCTTAAATAACCCGACATTTCCTGGTGCAGGGCGGAACAAAAGTCAGTACAATAAAATGGAAACATTCCAACCCTGTCTGCTACCCATTTAAGCGTTTGTGTTTCTCCGGGCATTACCAATATCTCCGCATTATTAGCGCCTTTCATAGCAAAACCGTGCGGTACATCCCAATCCTGCTCAAGATTGGTAACGTGGAAGTACACTTCGTCTCCCACTCTCACTCCCTCAATATTATCTGGTGTCAGGTGAGAACGGATGGCAGTCATCCAAACATGCACCTGGTTTCCTTTACGTTCTACTTTAGTTTGGCCTTCGCCTTTCGAAACATAAGGATGTGTATTTTCTTCAATCTTATAAATTTTTCTTTGCTTACCCATCAACATGCTGGCAGGTATTGCTTCAGCATAATGCGGTTCGCCAGTTGTAGGAAAATCAAGGAGCAATTTCATTTTATCTCCGCTGATATCGAATAGCTGGGCACTTTGTGTTAACTCAGGTCCGGTTGGGAGATAACGATCTTTCGTGATTTTATTATAGGCAATCATATACTTTCCATGAGGCTTCGCTGTGGGTCCACCGGGTATGGATAAATGCCCGATAGAATAATAGGTGGGCACACGGTCAAGCACCTTCAGATCGCTCAATCTCCATTTCACTATTTCAGAAGAAACAAACATGGAAGTATATCCATTTCCTTTTTCATCAAATTCTGTATGCAATGGTCCAAGTCCGGGCTTGAGTACTTCGCCATGCAAAGCAGCTTCATACTTAATTACAGGAATGCCGTCATACTCACCATCAAAATCTTTATCAGCAATTGCTTTCTGAATTTTTGTAAAAGAAAATACAGGAATGCTTGCCGCCAGCTTGCCGGAGGCAGCAATATACTCACCTGTAGGATCCACATCAGTTCCGTGTGGTGATTTAGGGCAGGGAATCACGTACAGCATACCAGGGCAATCGGCAGGATCGAGTATGATGATCTCCGTTTTGATGGTAGAAGTGGCGGTATGTGTATTTTCATCATATATATTATGTGCATATTTTACCGCTTGTTTTTTTGCTTTGCCGGCTTTTACATATTCTTCCGCTTTTTTCCAGTTTACTGCCAGTACAAAGTCTTTGTCCTTTGCGGAGGCGTTCACTTCTAACAACGTATTCGCCTTTTCAGAATTATAGCAACTGAAAAAGAACCAGCCATGTGATTTGCCCTTGCCGGCACGGGAAAGATCAAAATTGACTCCCGGTGTCCGGATCTGAAAAGCAATATTCATTTCACCTGAAGTTGGGTTAACGGATATAAAGCTTATTGATCCTTTGAAGTTCTGTTTGTAAGTGTTGATGGGAACATCTCCGTTCTGATCATCGAGTGGCACACTAAAACGGGTAGCAGCCACTACATACTCAGAGTTTTCTGTAATGAAAGGCGATGCGTGGTTACCTGCACTGTTGGGTATTTCCAATATTTCTGCTGTGCGGAAAGTTGTGAGATCTATCCGGGCAATTCGTGGTGTATTATTTCCATTGGCAAATACCCAGCGTCCATCATGCTCTCCCTTTGTTTGTGAAATAGCAAGGTGGTGCTGATCGTCCCAGGGTACAAAACCATGCGAGGTGTTGAGCATCGGCTTTGTTTCTTCGCTAAAGCCATAACCACTTTCCGGAGATTGGGAAAAAACGGGTATTATGCGAAACAAACGCCCGGAAGGGATGCCATAAACAGCTACTTGTCCATTAAAGCCGCCGGATACAATGTTATAGAACTCATCATATTTGCCGGGGGCTACATAAGATTTTGATGCATCACCGACTGCCGCAGATTGCGCTGTTTTGGGTTTACAACTTTGCAAAGATGAGAGGCAAGCGAGAGTCAGTATCAAAACAATGTATGTTTTGAAGTTATAAAATTTCATATTACATATTTATTTTAAAAGGAAAGAATGGTTGCTATTATTTTATTTGGCTCCTCTAATTAACGCCATCATTGGATCGCATAAATTCCAGTATCTGACGGGAGTCCTCTTTAGTAATATTCTGGTTAGGCATACGAACCAAACACTGCTCTAATAATTTTTGTGCTTCAGGGTCTTTTTCCAGCATCATTTCTACATTGGTGATCATATTCATGATCCAATGTGGTTCTCTATTCTGCGTTACTCCTTTCCAGCCCGGGCCAACTAATCGTTCATCGGTCAACTTATGGCAGGCCTGGCATTTCAACTCGTAAATGCCTTTACCGTTAGTCACCCATTCCTGGTTTAGCGGGGTTGTTAATTCAACATCACCGGGTTTTACTTCCGTACCATGTGTTTCCGGTTGATCTGTAGTCGTTTCTTTATTATCATCTGACATTTCTCCTGGCTGGTTTTCTTCATTGTTGCAGGCGGAAAAAATTACCAGGCTTGTAACAATGACAGTAGTAGCAAAAAACGATTTGAGTTGCATTTTTATAAATTAAGGTAAAAAAATAAAAGAGTTTAATCTTCTATGTGGCAAATGTATATTGACC
>JBPPMM010000697.1:0-2795 GCA_051306075.1 Chitinophagaceae bacterium | reverse complement strand
AGCAAATAAAGAAATGGAAAGGCGGAGAAGCATTCAAAAAACTAATAGCAGGGAAGTAGCCCCGCCATGCGGCGGGGCACCTGGTTTGGGACCAGGGGGTCGCAGGTTCTCCCGCCATCGGCGGGATGTCTACCCGACCCCTTTGAACGTCTATTTACAAAAATCTCCCTGCATTAAGCCGGGGGATTTTTGTAGTTATTACTTATAGTTTAAAAGAATAATCTTGCTAACTCGCTTAAAGTTAAAGACCTTAATTGCCTATATGGGAAATATCCTTCTCTTGACTTTTAATAAAAGTAAATTAAGGAAAATCTATACTCCATTTGTACTTTGCACACAGTTGTTGAAAATTCCGGATAATTATGTAGTCAAAAAATGATCAACTCAGAAACTTATAGCCATCCGGCCATGATATTTTTAAAAGATTAAGTCTCATGTTCTATTCTAAATTGTCAGTTTTGGAAAAGATCGTTTTGATCCTTGTTTTCCTCATTGTAAGTTCCGGTTTTTTATTTTTCTTCACTGATGCCAGCCTGTATGAAATATTTGTGCAGGAAGATGGTATTGCAGAATGGCTTACAGTTGCAGGGCTATTGATGGGGGCGATTGTTTGTTTTTATCGTTTGGCCAGGCTGCTGCATAAAAAAAGTAAATGGTTTTTATTCGTTACTTTTTGCATTGGGACGTTCTTATTTTTTGCAGCCGGAGAGGAGATATCATGGGGGCAGCGGATCTTCGGAATTAAAACTCCTGAATATTTTAAGCAGCATAATGCCCAGCAGGAAACAAACTTGCACAACCTTGTGGTGGACGGCGTTAAAATAAATAAATTAATATTTTCCGCAATCTTAAGTATTGGGTTAGCCATTTTCCTGGTAGTAGTTCCGTTTGTATATAAAAGAAATAAAAGCATACAAAAGTTTTTAGATGCATCAGCTATACCCATTCCACAGCTATACCAGGTAATTGCTTTTATAATAGTTTTTGTTATTACATCCCTGATACCACACGGGAAAAGCGCCGAATTGCTTGAATGCGGAGGTGCAATATTGTTTTTTCTTATTGTGGGATACCCCAGGAACAGGAAGATTTTCTATCCGGCGTAATCAACTGCTTTTATTCAATATATATTTTTACCAGCATCAGTGTATCCATTCTCTGGAAGCGGGTTGCAGGGTTTAAAAATTTCAAGCTTACTTTGGCTATATTATAATCTTTTACACTGATTATGGGTTTTACTATAAATCCCTGCTCCTCTATTTGGTTTCGGATATCCCTGTTTATAAGAAAATAATTCTCTTTTATTTGCTGGTATTCTTTCTTCAGATCTTCAATAGGTGGTGCCAAAGGATGACTATATCCCCGATAAAAATCGAAACTGTGCGCATTCGTTTCAATTAGTAAAATCTGGTTGTCGTTAATTTTTATTTTTTGCTCTTGCATTTGTTTCGCCATTTCATTTCCGCCCTGGAATTTTAGCAATTGGGGAAAAAAATTGTAATTCAATAAAAAATTGAAAAACACGGAGGCCGCAGCACTGATATAAATAATTTTAATTCCTTTTTTTAATGTCTTGCTATATAAAAGCCAGATCATTCCGGCAAGTAATAGTGGGGAGGTAATCAGTACCATCAACGAGTTGGGCTTAAAAAAATAAAAATTCAGTGCGATAGCAAGTATTATTGCGATTATAGCGAAGGATACCTGAACGGGGAAAAATAATATTATACCTTTTCTGAAGGACAAAATGTGCCGCAAGTAAGAAGCTGTGAATATGGTAGCCAGCGGAAATAGCATAATGATATAGTGGGGCATCTTAAATTTTGAAAAGGACAGCGCCACCATAATGAGCAAAAAAGAAAGTGCTGCAAAATTTACAGGATGGGTCCATTTTTTAAACCAAACCATCCGGCGCAGCCAAAACAATAATGCAGTATATGCAGTTATGCACCATGGAAAAAATGCCCAGAGAAAAGTGTGATATAAAAAGAGCGGATCGCTGTAACGGCCGCCTTCATCAAAGCCTTTATATCTTTCAAAAAGCTGGCCCCATAGTATGAATTGGATGCCGGAAATATTATTTCTCTCCCGGATTATTTTCTCCGGGTGAAGATCAAACTGTATATAGTATGCATAAAGAACCGGGCTGATTAAAGCAAAGAATAAAGGAATAAAAAGCCAGGTTTGAGCTATAGCAAATATCCACCATCGTCGATTAAGGAGTATGTGGAAGAAGAGAGCAATAAATACAATTACGGGTCCCAGCCATCCTTTTGTTGAAAAGGCAAGTGCAACTCCAGCTACTCCTGCAAGCAAGTTGATAAATTTTTTCTTGTCGGTATAAACTATCAAATGCCATAAGCCAAAGATTATTCCCGCTGTGAGGGGTGTTTCCATGCGGGCATCAGTAATGGATAATACAAATGATTGGGCAGTAGCCAGGATAATGGCTGCTATTCTTGCTGTGATCCGGTCTGTAAGGTACCGGGTAAGTTTGTAAGTACTGTATATAGATAAAAGAGCAAAAAGCATAGCAGGAAGCCGGTGTGCAAAAGTGTTGATCCCGAAAATTTTGAAACTGATCAAAGATGCCCAGAATAATAAATGTGGTTTATCTAAATAATCATGGCTACGATCTAAAAGACTGATATAATCGCCTGTCTGGTACATATAAAGAGCAATATTGGCATGATGTGCCGCATCCTTATCCAGCAGCGGGAAAAAAAATGTGCCGGAATAAATAACCAGGCAAAAAATCCCTATGATGTATTCAACCTGGTTGTCATTTCTAATAG
>JBPPMM010000529.1:0-7120 GCA_051306075.1 Chitinophagaceae bacterium | reverse complement strand
TTCCCGGAAATAAGTGGCGCCTATCATACCACCTGAAGCACCATTGATAAGGAATATTTTTTTCATGATCTTGCCATCGGTTAAACTGTCCAGGTGCTGCAGCATGCTCATAGTAAAAGTGGCACTTCGATGCCCGCCGCCGCTTGTGTTTAACATAACAAGCAGTGGACTTGCGCTGTCCTGGTTCTTTTTCCAGTTATTCAATATAGTGATCATGTTTTGCCGGTCCGCTCTCACTCTTTCCGGGGTCGCTAATGCCATCAACCCTTCCCGGGTATATAATGGCCTTTCACTTTTATTATTGTAATTAATTCCATATGCTTTATTGCGGGGATCTATCCATTCTTTTTGATAAAAAAAATTAAGCGCAATTAACAACAACAGAAGGTATGGCACACTCCAGCTTTGAAGAAAGTAAGAGAAAGCTCCCGCGACGCCAATCAATATGGAAAAAAATATAGTGATACTGGCTGCTGCCGGTATTTGAAAGAAAGGAGAGTCGAGAAAAAATCCGATTCCGACAAGAAAAAGAAAAGCAGCAAATACGCTGAGGATGGCTGCAAAGTGATGTCGCTTAAAAAGTGATTCAACAAATTGGGGAGTATAATGTCTCACATCACGGGTAGGCCGAAGCCTGAGTGGTGATTCAAAATACCATTCTACATGGATTATACTTTCCCCGTGATATATTTCCCTTACAGGGCGTAAGTGAGTAATATATTCTCCCGGGTTACTGATTTCCGGAATCATTTTGCGCAAAATGGAACGATCTGCCCGGAAAAAATATAGAAAGGATGAAGCCAGTATAAGAAAAAGTCCGCTTAAAAAACCACCAGCCAGGAAAAGTATTTCAATATTACTTATAAGTTCTTTGTGCCGGGTAAACTCATAGGCTCTGAAAAAGTAAACCAGGATAAAAAGGATAGGAATAACGGAGTTATTGATACAGTATTTTAAAAATGGATTGGTGGTGGCTGCAAGAAATCTGAAATGTTTACTAAATAAAATAAATGTGCTGATATTCCAGCTCATAATAAACATGCCGATGGAGGCGCCCACTATGGCAGCGCTGATTGAATTTACATTATCAAGATACTCCGGGGCCAGGTAAAGAGAATTGGCTCCAAAAGATTCCATAAAACTGCTATTCACCACGGCAAAGAGAACAAACCAGAAAAGAAGCAATACCTGGTACTTCCTGAAATGAAGAAATAACAACTGTACAGGAAATGAATAATAAAAACCTCTAAGCCATGCTTTCATGAAAACAGTAACTGGTGATTGTTAAAAATACTATTTAATGCCAGCAATGCAAACAGCAATAGTATAATTTAAAGGTAAATGACAGAGCTTGTAAGAGGCAATTATGCTTAGAGTTTGAAACTGATGTGAAACAGGTACTCCAGTTACACATGGCAGGACTTGAAAGTCCTCTGGCTATTGAACCCTGCTTTTACGTACTATATAATACATCCATACAAAAGAAAGTAATAAAAACATGGCCACAAATTGATGAGCCACGCCAATCCATATAAAAAGATCCTGATCAATTGCGTTCAAAACTGTCAACACTCCTAAAATAACCTGTAATAATACAAGAAGTACCGGCCAGGCTTTTGTTCTTTGAAACCAATTACTCCCTTTAACTTGAAAAGCCTTCCATGTCCATATCATTACAATCAATGTAATAGCATAAGCCAGGTTGCGATGAATAAAGTGAATCACCAAAGGATGATCGAATAAAAAGCTGATGCCATTAAATCTTCGCTCCCCAAAAGAATAAATGTTTTCCGGCCACCAAACTCCATTGATATCAGGCCAGGTAGGGGCTGTAGTGGCGGTTTTCAAACCAGCCATGAAAGCTCCATATATTAATTGTATAGTTAATAATATTATCAACCATATCATCCCATTCCTCAGGGATGAATTCAGGGTGATCTGTTGCGCAGGAACCAGCAACACTAATGCAAACCACAACGTGTAACAAAGAAGGATTAATGCTAATATAAAATGAATAGCCAGTTTATAATGGCTGACATATAATAAGGTTGAATCCTCAAGCCCGCTCTGTACCATAATCCACCCAACCAATCCCTGTATTGCTCCCAACAAAAAAAGTATGATCAGTGGTCTTATCATTTCATTTTTAAACCTCTTTTGAATAAAAAAGACAATAAAAGGAATAATAAATACCACTCCGATCAGCCTGGCCCAGAGACGATGTAACCATTCCCAGAAAAAAATTGATTTAAATTCCTGTATGGTAAAATGAGAGTTGAGATATTTATATTGTGCAATTTGTTTATATTTTTCAAATGCTAAGGTCCAGTCCTGCTCATTCAATGGTGGCAATGCACCCATAATAGGTTTCCATTCAGTAATGGATAATCCTGATCCGGTGAGCCTTGTGATACCACCTAATAAAACCTGGACCATGATCATGAAAACACCAGCCAGCAGCCAGATAGCCACGGGTTTTGAAGAATGAGTTTGTTGAGTTTGGAAAGCCATAGCGGGTGCAAAGGTAGTTGTGGAAAATTGGGTGTTATAATTTTTGTGGATTAAAATTGAATATTGTTTCTGCAACATCTATGCGATAAAAATATTTTCAGATTATATTGCAGGCCATGCTGAAATCTTTTTTCCAGGATATGTTAACAGAAGCCGGTTGCGACGAAGCCGGCCGTGGTTGTTATGCGGGGCCTGTGTTTGCAGCTGCGGTTGTTTTACCGAAAGATTTTACTCATCCTTTTTTGAATGATTCAAAAAAACTGACGGTTGATCAGCGTAATGAATTAAGGCCGCTCATAGAACAAAAAGCCTTATCCTATGCCGTGGCATCCGTGGATAATGATGAAATTGATTCAATCAATATTTTAAAAGCTTCTTTTAAGGCAATGCATCTGGCTATTGCCCAATTATCAATTTTACCTGAAATATTATTAATAGATGGCAATCGGTTTACACCCTACCCTTCTATACCACATCACTGCATAATTAAGGGGGATGGAGAATTTGCAAGTATAGCAGCCGCCAGCGTTTTAGCAAAAACTTACCGGGATGAATATATGCAGCAACTGCATAGAGAATTCCCTCATTATAATTGGAAAAGTAATAAAGGCTATGGCACGCCAGTGCACCGGAATGCGATTACGGAATATGGGTTGTGTAAATACCACCGCAAAAGCTTTAGATTATTGCCGGAACAATATGCACTGTTTGAAGATTGAAAAAATCAATTCCTTTTATAAAAATCATATTCCTTTTCTGTTTTCTCCTTTTTAGGTTAACATGGCAATTCAAATGCAGAATGACAACCTTTAAGCAAACCTGCTGTTGTTATAATAATTACAATGAAAATTTTATTAACTGGTGCCACAGGCTATATCGGGCAACGATTGCTTCCTGAATTACTAAAGGATAAGCACAAGGTAATTTGCTGTGTAAGAGATAAGAATCGCTTTGATCTTTCCAGGTTTAATAATCCGGATATAGAGGTTATTGAAGTTGATTTCCTGAACCCGGTATCACTGGAAAATATTCCGGAAGATATAGATATTGGCTTTTACCTGGTGCATTCCATGAGCAGTTCTGATGGTGACTTTGAAAAAAAAGAAAGCAACTCAGCGGAAAACTTTGTAACCCGAATGAATCAAACGCGGGTAAGACAGGTAATTTACCTGACAGGTATTGTTAATGAAAAATCACTCTCTAAACATTTAAGCTCACGCAAAAAGGTAGAAGAAATATTATCAACCGGCAAATATTTTCTTACTGCACTTAGAGCAGGAATCATTGTGGGATCCGGCAGTGCCTCTTTTGAAATTATCCGTGACCTGGTGGAAAAACTTCCTGTAATGGTAACTCCCCGCTGGCTGAATACAAAAACACAGCCTGTCTCTATTCGTGATGTCATTGAATATTTAAAAGGTGTAATTAACCATCCTTATGCACTTGGAAATAGTTTTGATATAAGTGGTGGAGAAGTGATGACCTACAAAGAAATGTTATTACGGTTTGCAAAAACAAGAGGCCTTAAAAGAAAAATAGTTGTACTACCCGTACTAACCCCCAAACTGTCCTCTTATTGGTTATATTTTGTTACGTCAACCTCTTATGTACTGGCAAAGAATCTGGTAAATAGTATGAAAGTTGAAGTAATTGGCAAACCTAATGATCTTGGTAAAATACTGGAAATTATGCCGACCTCTTATGAAGTGGCCATTGAACTTGCATTTGTTAAAATAGAAACGGACCAGGTATTATCGAGTTGGAAGGATGCATTAACAAGTCAAACTTTATATAAGGGCTTGACGGCCCATCTTCAGGTTCCTACCGATGGGTGTTTTAAGGATAAAAGAAATCGAAAAGTAAATCAGGTTGAAGATACATTAGATAAAATATGGAAAATAGGCGGAGATACGGGTTGGTATTATGGAAACTGGATGTGGAATGCAAGGGGATTTTTGGATAAAATGTTGGGAGGCGTTGGAGTTAGGCGTGGACGCCGAAGTGGCACCCGTATATATGCTGGCGACACACTTGATTTCTGGCGAGTTTTGATTGCAAGCCGTGAGGACAGGCGTTTGCTTTTGTATGCAGAAATGAAACTCCCGGGTGAAGCGTGGCTGGAGTTTTTTATAAATGAAAAGGACGAACTGGAACAAACAGCCACATTCAGACCCTTAGGCATAAAAGGAAGGTTATATTGGTACCTGGCGTTGCCTTTTCATGGATTTATTTTTAACGGCATGTTAAATAAACTCAGCTCATGATGAAAATTTTACCGGATAAACATTCTTATCCATTCCAAACACCTGCCCCCTGCCTTATCAATTCATATTCATCTTTTGTGCAATCAATAACTGTAGATGGTATTGTGCTGCCAATACCGCCATCAATTACTATATCAACTTCATTTCTGAAATTTTCATGCATGATCCCTGGGTCCGTATAATCCTCCACCATTTCGCCCGGTAAAGAAGCACTAAGAACAGGGCGTCCCAGTTCGTTTACAATAGCAAGAGCAATCTTATTATCCGGTATCCGCAGCCCGATTGTATCCTTTTTGCTTTGCAGGATTTTTGGAACCATCTTGCTGGCCGGCAAAATAAAAGTAAAAGGACCGGGCAGATATTCTTTTAATATGCGGAAGGTAGCTGTAGGAAGTTGCTTGGCATAATCGCTCAGGTGGCTCAGATCGGCACATATAAACGAAAGCTGGGCTTTTTTTGGATCCACTTTTTTTATTCTGCAGATTCTTTCTATAGCTTTTTGTTGCAAAATATCACAGCCCAGTCCATAAATTGTATCTGTGGGATAAATAATAATGCCTCCCTGTTTCAGGCATTCTACCGCTTTATTTATTTGCCGGAGTTGAGGGTTTTCAGGATGAATTTGAAGTAACATGGCAATAAATTACTGTTTAAAAAAAATGCCGGTTTAGGAATGATTAAATCTATAAAACTACTGGTGTTTTTTTAATTGAATTAATGTTAATTGTTATTAACCTGACAATTTATATTTTCAGGTAATTTTATCTTTACTAAAACCGCTCTGTTATGCAGCTTAACCCTGTTACTACGGTTAATTCTATAAGCCCTGCAACTTTTAAAAAGGACTTTTATCAACCCGGCATTCCTATCGTAATCAAAGATCTTTCGAAAGACTGGCCCGCCTATCATAATTGGAACTGGGATTATTTCAAACAGTTAGTTGGGGAAAAAAACGTCCCGCTTTACAATAATGTAAAAAGTGATGCATACACTCCGGTAAATAAAGCAGATGATTACAAAACTTTTGGTGAATATATTGATATGATAAGCCAGGGTCCGGCAGGGTGGCGGATTTTCTTATTCAACATTTTTGATCATGCACCAGGCCTCATCAATGATTTTACCTGGCCTGACCACCTGATGAATGGCTTTGTAAAAAAATATCCGATGCTTTTTACCGGGGGAGCTACCAGCATTACTCATATGCATTTTGACATGGACATGTCTCATATTCTGCATACTCAATTTCTTGGAAGAAAAAGGGTTTTGATGTTTCCCTATACCGAGCAACATAAGATATACCGTAAACCTTTTGAGGTTTTAAGCCTGGCCGATTTTTCTCATTATTACAAAGGAAACGGAACTCCTGATTATGAAAAATTTCCCGCCTTAAAATTTGCAAAAGGATTTGATTTTACTTTGGAACATGGCGATACATTATTTATGCCCGCCGGTTACTGGCATCACATGGAGTATTTAGAAAGTGGCGTGGCAATGAGCCTGCGTGCAATGCAACCTGGCTTAAACGGGAAATTAAAAGGCGCATGGAACCTATTTGGAATGCGAAGCATTGATACTATGATGAAAAAAACGGCGCCAAAATGGTGGTATGAATTAAAGAAGAAAAAGTTATTTGAAAATGCAGCCAGAGCAATAGCTGCATGTTAAATATTGGGCGTTTTTATATTAGGAACCCTAACTTATACAATTGTCCATACCTCTTTTCCTCTTAGCAATTTATCCAGGTCGGCCGGTTTGGATGCTTTCGCGTAATCTAACTGAAGTTTCATCTGGTCCTCATAACAAGGGCGGTCATTTTGATAAAACACACCAAAAGGTCTCGGTAAATGACCTTCTATTTTGGGATCGTCAAAAATGCGGGTCAATATCTGGGCTTTATAAATATCTTTTTCATCATGAATCCAGAGGTCGTCAGTGCTGTGACCATTATTGAGATCCACCACTATTGGGGTAAACCCATCCAACTTTATACCTCTATCGTTTGCAAGTCCAAAAGTTAGTGGTTTGCCTTGCTCTAAAAAAAGTGTTTCCTGTGGTTTGCTACCTTTTTCCGTAAAAACTTCAAAGGCTTTATCGTTAAAAATATTACAGTTTTGATATATTTCTAAAAATGAGGCGCCTTTATGCTGATTGGTTCTTATTAGCATCGCCTGCATATGCTTGGGATCTCGGTCCATTGTTCTGGCTACAAAACTGGCATCGGCTCCCATAGCCAGAGCCAGGGGATTGAACGGATGATCAATACTTCCGAAAGGAGTTGATTTAGTAATCTTATTTTCCTCTGAGGTTGGAGAATACTGGCCTTTCGTCAATCCATAGATCCT
>JBPPMM010000527.1:0-2476 GCA_051306075.1 Chitinophagaceae bacterium | reverse complement strand
TGCCAGGAATACTTGATATTCTTAAATCCATATTTGCTGTAGAACTTCGCTATTTCGTCCTTCTGCTGTCGGGTAAGTTCCTTGCTCCCATACAATTTATTGAGTTTGTCTATTTTTTTCCTGAGCTTATAATGGTCATAAGATGTCCTGATAGATTTCTGAATGTTTACATAGGTAGCTGCTAATTTTTTCAGTAACTGTTTCATAAGCAAAGTCTTATTTGAAAAAACATGATCTATTAATATTTGGTGAAAAGCTTTCGGTACGCTGTTTCCCGCCGTTATTTTCCAATAATCATATCTTCCTCAATGCACTATGTGCATAATACAACAATAAATCTTACCTAACCCATAACAATTGAAAGTTACTTTAAAAATAAAGGCGACTGGGCTTCTAATAGATTAACGGCAACATATACCTTTATAATACCTGTTTTTTTCCTTTTTTATGTCTTGGTTTTTCACAGTTCTCATCATGGGTAAATAGAACCCTCTCAAACTCGCCGGTTTCATTTACTTTAAAAGAAACCATATCCATATCCATGTCCGTGTCCGTGGTTGAATCGTCAGGCATAGTGTGTTCCTGATGTTTCATTTTCTCTGATTCTGATGTCATAGCCATTGATGATTTAAAGGAATTATCCTCCTGGGAAGCCATAACCATGGAGGGAGATATACTGCTTACCATTTCAACTTCAAGCGTTGGATTATTAATTTCATTTAACAAACCGGGGGAGGTCCCACTCTCGGGATTTAAGGTCATGGTGGTTGGCACCTCTGGTCCGGATGCAATCGCGGTGGGTATCTCCGAAACCACATTGGCTACCAGATTTACGGACCAGGTTCCTGCCAAATAATCTCCCGTGGAATTTGAATAATACCGATCTGAATCATTGATGTAAACGTTGATTTGTACCATACCGCCTTTAGTCCCCGTCTGCGAAGAAGCTATAAATCCTATGGGTATGCTAAGAATTTGTGGGTTGCCATTCGTGTGATTCACTATCCTGTTGGCAGGAGACCCGGCGGGGCGGTGGAATCCCGGATCCCCGGCGAACGCATTCACCCGGAATTTCATATTCCTTCCTGCTTCAATTTTAAATATTACGGGCAGCTGTACGGTTGCATTCCTTTCCACCATTCCAAAATTCAGGATTAGTGGAACGCCTGTAATAACGGGAAGGTCCACATCGTACATATACCCCAAGGCCTTATGGTCCAGAACATCCGATGGCCTGTTTAAAACAGGAAATCGATAAAAACTACTGTCCAACATGGACATCACGGAATCAAGACTGTGGAGAGGGGTACCTGTACCGGGTTGGTAATTGGTAATACCTCCGTTTAGCCTTTGCTGCCAGACAGCCCAGATCCGGTCTATATTGCTATGGTGCAGGAAAAAAACGGGATCGTTGGGAGCTGTATGGGGCATCATATTGCCCCCGATCCACTCATGAGGACCATTGTGGACAACATATTCTAATATTTTGCGATGGCTCGCGGCAATATGTGAAGAGCTGGGCCTGTTCCCTCTTTCCGCAAACTGAGGCGCATCATAAGCCGTGCGCGTTAAGGCCATATCCATATCCGGTGTTTCAGGCAATTGAGTGGGATTTTGGCCTGTTCTACGCCTCAAATAGGGGGTGTTGTCCCTTCTAACTCCTGTAGGCTGACCGGTTATGACGTTCAGGACCCACCCTGCACTTTGTGCAAATGCACCCGTCAGCACACGATTATCAGTACCTGTTCCCATTTCTCCCATAAAATTAGGGGTAAATGGATAACCTGCATCGGCAGATGTTCTGCCTGTCACACAATCCCAATAGGGAATGGTTATTCTCGGATTACCTGTGACAGCTTGCAGCTCCAGCTCAAACTGCCTTAAAAATTCCCTATGCCATGGGGTAAAGGCGGCTCCCTTATGAGCTCCGTTCATTACCATACTGTGGACCCAGACATATACATCGTACCTGTTTTTTGCCCCGGCTGAATTGGCAGCAGCAGGCCTGGGACTTGTTGTATCGGCCTTTAGGGCCAAAAGTGCATTTACGAAGGCGGTTTTCTCCGCGGTGGTCATTGTGCTGATGTTCTTTCTAATGTTCATCTTTTCCATTTTTGGTTGACTACGTTTTATTTCCTATACTATCTTTAAACCACACATGATTGCATTAAAACATAATATGTTTAGTTTTCTCCAGATGAAAAACTTGAATAGATAGTAAACCGTCCTAAATGGGGCAAGAATTGGTGAACTTTATACGAATGAATGAACAAGACTGAAACCAAACAGGATAAAGTTTCCGTTGAATAAAGGTAAACCAATACCTTTAATATAAAGTACAGAGATGTATAGTTGGAAGCTTATCGTGTATAGATAAAAAAAAAAGAATAATAAAACACGAATCATAATATACTATTCACAATACTTAAAACTAACCGGTTTAAAAGCAAACATATAATGTCAATAAAATAAGAGC
>JBPPMM010000615.1:0-4432 GCA_051306075.1 Chitinophagaceae bacterium | reverse complement strand
AAAATGCCACCCGATATCCAAACTTTTTGCGGAAAGGAATAATTCTTTTCAACGGTTTCATTTTGTGCCATAATTATTAATTGTCTTTTGCTTTCACTGTATTTTTTAAACCGGAAGTTTTTAATTCCCGTTCAGGAAAGAAGTTTAAGGCAGTACGGAACACAGTAATGGTGGCCAGCAATACAGCTTTATTTATTTGAAGTTAATTAATTAATTGAATTAGGAGGTACTTGCAATCTCTTGCCAATCGAATGACTTATATTGCCGCCAATATCTTTTTGCCGAATATGAAATCAAACATCCGGTTAGGGGTTAAGCAACTGATTTCTTCGGGTAGTGATGGTTTTTGAACTAAAGACCCGATCCAAAACGCATCATGCCCATCGTAAAGCCAGCGTTGCTGGTTTGTAAACTAAATACATCATCCTTCTAATTTATCATTATGAAAATAAAAGAAGTATGGCAGGTGTTAAAGAGTGCCGGAGCAGGTTTTCGCCGTCACAAAGTTCTTAAACTAAGCGCTTCACTTGCCTACTATACAATTTTTTCAATAGGTCCTATGTTGCTTGTAATGATTTTCTTCTCAAACCTGTTTTGGGGACGGGAAGCTATAGAAGGGAAAATTTATAGCCAGATAAGCGGAATGGTAGGCGATGGCGCAGCAGTTCAGATACAGGAAATTATAGAGAATGCATCCATAACAGGAAATAATTTTACCGCAATTATCAGTTTTGTAATACTGATAGTTGCTGCCACTTCGGCTTTTATAGAAATGCAGGATTCTATAAATATGATATGGAACTTAAAGCTGAAAAAGAACACCGGCTGGAAGCTGATGCTACAAAACCGGCTCTTATCTTTTTCCATTGTTGCCGGTCTTGGCTTTCTGTTACTGGTATCGCTTGTTATTAATACATTGCTGGAGGTATTTATGGATAAGCTTCAGGAAATGTTTCCCCGCTTGGCTGTGGTTGCTTTTTATATCGTTAACCTCGTGGTCACTTTATTGGTTGTCACCTTTTTGTTTGCGATTATTTTTAAAGTGTTGCCGGATGCTATGATCAAATGGAAAGATGTATTGGTAGGCGCATTGTTTACAGCCATCCTGTTTATGGTAGGAAAGTTTTGCATAACGCTCTATTTAAGCAAAAGCAACATGGGCAGCGCATACGGTACAGCCGGCTCGCTGGTAGTGCTAATGTTGTGGGTATATTTTTCTTCGGCGATTCTATATTTTGGTGCTGAATTTACCAAAGCATACGCAGTACAATATGGTTCGGAAATCAGGCCTGGTGAATATGCCGTAACCGTCCAGGTGGTGAATGTAGAAAGCAATGCAGACAGCGTGCAGGAAAATGAAAGGAACGCTGAAGAAACAGAAAAAGAAGTTCAAAAGGATAAGGATAACAACAAAAAAGTTACTTAAAGGTAAAGTTGAAAACCAGTTAATATATACCGGCTTCTTTTGGTACGATTATATTTTCTAATTGTCTGACGTTCCAGGTTTTTTACGTTTTTAATTATGGTTAAGCTGCCATCAGTTTCCAGTATAATGGCGTCTGCATCTTCTGACGGGCTGTATCCACTTTTTCGGATGATGGCATAAATTTCATCTTCATCAATTATTTCCTTTTTCATTGTTTGCCTAAGCACCACACCCTAAAAATATTTTTCAACTCAAATTTTTATAACCCTGTTAAGTGCTATAACCAGCCTGCGTGTTATTACCATTTAAAGCGCATACCTTTCCAAATGTTGCAGCAGCAAACATCTTAGTAGAATTCTTACATAGGTAGTTATCTTTGAATACAAATTTTATAAACCGGAAAGATGTATCAAATTGCAGTAAAATGGTTTAAGATTACTTATAAGAAAATTGTTACCAGCATAGCTTTTCTGCCGGCTGTTATTGCTATGCTGTTTTTATTGCTGTCATTCGCCATGATTTCGTTTGATTTTTCTGCGACAGGAAAAAATATAAAAGCAAACCTGCATTGGCTTAGCCTGAAAGATGCCAGCACCGCAAGAAGCATCTGTTCTGCAATTGCCGGCGGTATCATTTCTCTTGCTGTTTTCAGTTTTAGTATGGTAATGATTTTGCTGAACCAGACAGCCAGCCAAATGAGTAACCGGATATTGGGCAAACTCATATCAAACCGCTTTCAACAGTTTGTTTTAGGTTTTTATATCGGCACTATAGTTTATGCCTTATTTCTGTTAAGCACCATACGCGATATCAATTCGGGCATCTATGTTCCCGCTATCAGTACTTATTTGCTTATTGGACTAACCATAGCTGATATTTTTCTCTTTATTTATTTTCTTCATTATATCACCCAGGCAATAAAGTATGAAACCATTATTCATAAAATATATGATACAACTAAAGATGAAATGAATAAACGCTGTATTCTAAAGGACTGCCCTCTTGCCACTTTTGAAACAGGTGCAATAAAAATACCTGCTCATAAATCAGGCTTATACCAGGGTTTTGATAAAAATGGTTTGATTGCGCTATCTGAAAAGCAGGATGCAACAGTTAGCTTCCTTCATCCGGTTGGTACTTACCTGATTGAGGGCACGCCATTGCTAACCGTATCGTGTAAAAAACACTTGTCAAAAGAGTTTGAAGAAAAGCTTAGTGCAATAGTTAACATTCATCGCGGGCAGAAAATAGAAACGAGCTACTACTAAGGCTTTAGCCAATTGATGGAAATAGCGATTAAAGCGCTAAGCCCGGGCATAAACGACCCTGGTACGGCTGTCATCAGCTTACATGCTTTGGGCGATTTATTATCACTAAAGCTGGTGCGGTTCGCAGAAATTTATTTAAAGGATAAAGAAAATGTTGTTCGTGTTATTGTAAAAGAAAAGACGTTTGAAGAAATTTTTAATGAATACTTGTTGCCGATATGGGATTATGGCAAAAACGACCGCCAGATACAACAGGAAATGTTGAATATACTAACCCAATTAAAAATGAAAGCGGAATATAGTGCAATTGATAAGTTTTTACTATCCGTGCAATCAGCTATTGTAAAAAATAATTAAACAATCAGCATTAAAAAAATTATTACTATGCAAGAGCAAAAAAAACCTGACGCTGAATTAAAAGCCAATGATAGCGAGAGGGATTTGGTCAGCGTGAATACAAATAAAAAGTTTTCCTTCCCCCACGAGTTTCACAAATTTAGGATGTCGTAGCCGATGTATTACAACCTGGCATTGTATCCGGGGTGGACCCGGCGTTATTTTATTTTATCACCACGTAGTGCGGCGAGTGCCACAGCTCCCGCACAAAGCGCCATCTGACAAATCGCCTGGGCAGGTGGGAGGACACCCGGAAGAGAAGAAATATACGCTACCCATGCAACTCAGCAAGCGCTACAGGGTTATTTTATTTCCCGTCCTTTACAAGTCCATCCACTTAAAGCTGCCATTGCTAATACAGGATTAAAAAAAGGCACAAGTGGCAATCAAAGAAGGACTAAAATCCCGATAAAGAAATCAAATATTTATCTTCTATTACGCTGTGGTTGGTGTTTGTCCCCCACCAACCACTGATCTATAGTTAATCCCGGTGGTGCGTAGGAAATCTTCAATTATTTATTCCTGTATGATAAAATAAAGCCAATGTATGATTTTATTTTAAGGTAATTTGGAAACAGGTGTTTTACCAGCATTCCAATTTTATCTTTAGCTGATGCAGTTTGTCCGTTCTTAATTCAAAACTCAATGCTTTTCGTTTCCGGTCGTGCCCAAATTCAAAAGGATAGTCTTTAGTTCGGGTGGTTGGTGGACAGCACGGAACTGCATCTTTGTTTTGTTGATGAAGTTAAAAACTTTTGCATGTATTATCCGGCAGCTTGAATGCAGCTGAAAGTAGTACATACTGGTATATTTATTTCCAGGCCCTCTTGCTGGTATACACTTATGATGTGCCGCTTTATATTTGTAACTTTCAAGAAAAAATTCCGTGCAAGTACTGTTTTATACACCGCATCTTCTTTTGCAGGAATTTATTAATTGTATCATGATTGTTCATGCAGAAGTAAATGAGGATGAAATTAGTGTTATCAGTTACCCGCCAACACCTCAAAGCTCTCTCTTTTTTTATATTAATGATCGTATAAAAGTTCAAAAAAAAGGAGAGGTTGGTTTTTTGCTGCAGCCAAAAGCTGTTGTCGTAGGCCTGCAGTCATCCAGTGTTGTGCTGGATGTCAGCAAAAGTCATAAAGCTGTGCGGGTAGGTTTTCATCCGGGTGGAATGTACCGCTTGTTAGGATTTTCCATGGCTGAAATGATCGATGGTAGTTTTGATGCTGCTGATATTTTTGGAAACGAGATACAGGAGATAAATAATAAATTGCAGGAGGCGGAATCTTTTTATGCAATAAAAGAAGTAGTGGAACAATTCCTGCTTGGCAAAGTG
>JBPPMM010000428.1:0-10750 GCA_051306075.1 Chitinophagaceae bacterium | reverse complement strand
CTATCTAAATTAAGAGAGCTGAGTTCGTTGTGGGAAATGCATAAAGAGGGAATTAATTTAAGTGCGAAAGAATGGACTCAACAATAAGAAACCAAATTTGTTTTACCGGCTTACAGACAATTGGTTTACCATTTGATCGTTTTAAAAAAGATATTTTGAATTAATTTTAATGTGGAAAATGATTTGACTTTGTTTAAATAAGAAAACCCAGATCTGTTATTTATTAAGGTTTGCAATAAACTATATAATTATGAGCGCAACAATGGAAAATGCGGTATATGTCAGTGATACGGCTAAAGTAAAAGTGAAACAGCTCCTGGAAGAATCCGGCCGGGCAAATGATCCTTCTTATTTTCTCCGGGTTAGCGTGGTAGGTGGTGGATGTTCTGGTTTAAGCTATAAAATGGATTTTGACAACGAATTAAAACCTACAGACCAGGCTTTTGAAGATAACGGGGTAAAAGTAGTTACGGATTTGAAAAGTTTTTTATACCTGGTAAATACAACTCTTGATTTTTCGGAAGGGTTGAATGGAAAAGGTTTTTATTTCAGTAATCCTAATGCCAGCCGGACCTGCGCCTGCGGCGAAAGTTTTGCTGTTTAATTCATTTCATTTTTTTAAGATTTCACGATAACAAAATTAAAAAAACCTCCCCGCTCAGGGAGGTTTTTCATTTTACTTTTTTGAGAATCCAATTAAATTAGTTTTCTTTTATTTTTCTTTGCTTTTGGTGGTGGTGTTGGAAGCTCAGGTTGCATCGGGGCATCGGGAGGATCTAAATTCTTTTCACCATTAATTACCGGGGACGCCGGTATCATTTTCTTATTAACCTCCGCAGGTGCAGGCGGCGGAGGTAGTATATCAGGTAATGAAGGTACTGCAGGAAATACGGAGTTTACTTTTTCCCCGGTTTCATTCGGTTGAGGGGGCATCAATTTTACATTAACTTCCGGTGGCTGAGGTGGCAAAGGAGGAGGGCCGGATAAATTCTTACGCTGTGCATCCACCATCATTACCAGGCACACCATCGATACAGAAAAGAGCATACATTTTTTCATAATCAATTATTTCTTTCTTAGATGAACTTCCTGGTGTTTTCCATACTTACCTGTTAAAATAAATTCATTCGATGCATCCAAAATGACTCGCATTTAAACATTAATCCTGTAAACCTTTTCAACTTTGCCTTATTTTGCAGCTTCTATGTGGTCTATCTGTAAAAAAGAACTCCGTCAATTTTTCAGCAGTCTTACAGGCTATATCGCCATTATCGTTTTTCTGTTAGCTAACGGTTTGATGCTATTTGTTTTCAAAGACAATATCCTTGATTTTGGTTATGCCACCCTGGATCGTTTTTTCCAATTGGCACCCTGGGTGCTGCTGTTACTAATTCCGGCCATCACCATGAGAAGTTTTGCAGATGAATTCAGGAGCGGGACTTTTGAAATTTTACAAACGCGGCCGCTCACCCGCTGGCAGATTGTAGGCGGCAAATATTTCGGAAGCTTAATTGTAGTATTTATCGCTTTATTGCCAACCACTATTTATTTCCTTTCCCTGCAAGCGCTTTCAACCAATGAAGGGGTAGATACAGGAGCTACAATCGGCTCTTATATTGGTTTATTTTTTTTAGCTGCCGTGTTTACTGCTATTGGTATCTGTATCAGCAGCTTCACTAATAATGCGGTCATAGCATTTATCATCAGCCTCATTGCTTCGGTCTTATTGTATTATGGATTTAGTGCCATCAGTCAGCTGGCTTCCCTGGAAGGAGGCGCTGATTATTATATTGAAATGCTGGGGATAGATTTTCATTACAACAGTATCAGCCGGGGAGTAATAGATACCCGTGACATTATTTATTTCCTGAGTGTGGCTTTTTTATTGTTGTCTGTTACCAATCGTAATTTATTAAAGCGGTAAAATGAAAAACCTGTTTGAGAAAATAATGGCTTCACGGTATGGCTGGCTTTTGCTATTGTTATTTTTAGGAGCAATAAATTTCCTGGCATCACTTGTTCATTCCCGAATAGACCTTACCAAAGAAAAAAGATATACACTTAGTAAGGCAACAAGAGATTTACTGCAGGCTGTTGATGACAATGTGCAGATTGATGTTTTTTTAAAAGGGGAGTTTCCCGCCGGATTCAGAAAGCTTGCTAATAGTACAGGCGAATTCTTGCAATTGTTGAAAGATAAAAATGGCTCAAAAATTCATTACCGGTTTATTTCCCCCCAGGAAAAAATGCCGGGAACGGAAGCAACCTATGAGGATTCCATATCCAATTTAGGAGCCAGCGCCATTAATCTTACGGTGCAGGTAAAAGCAGGAGAAGAAAATAAAAGAATTTACCCAGTGGCTCTCATGACCTATAAAGGGAAGCAAACACTGGTTAACCTGTATTCCGGGGGAAAAAGAATGATCACTCCTGTGGAAATGAATAGTGCTGAGGCATTGATGGAATACCAGTTCGCAAAATCATTAAGTAACCTTATCAATCCGGGTAAACCACTCATTGGTTATTCCTTTGGCAATGGTGAGCCAACAGATGCAAGAACCTATGGATTGCAACAAGCCCTGGAGTCTGAATACAGGCTGGCATTATTAAACATAAATGAACAGCCAGTTAATCCGGATACGTTTAAAATTTTATTAGTAGTAAAACCCACCTTACCATTTTCTGAAAATGAAAAACTGAAATTAGATCAGTATGTGATGGGGGGTGGCAAGTTGCTTTTCTTTGTGGATGACCTGATAGCGGAACAGGACAGCTTAAGATATAAGCCCGAAATAATAGCCTATGACAGAAACTTAAATCTCACTGACCTGTTATTCCGGTATGGGGTTCGTATCAATCCATCACTGGTCATGGATCTTCAATGCGATTTTTTACCTTTTGCAGTAGGTGGCTCTCAGGAAAATCCTCAGTTTGAGTTCCTGCACTGGAATTATTATCCTTTGTTTGAAGGTAAATCCACTCACACAATCAATAAAAACCTGGGCCTTGTTGCCGGCCGTTTCGTAAATTCTATCGATACTATCAATACACCGGGAATAGGAAAAACTGTCCTGCTTTCATCTTCTGCCAATTCCCGTGTTATCACCACCCCTGCCCTTATAAGCCTGAATGAAAACAGAAATGTAGCTGAAGATGCAAAATTTAAGCAAGCTGATATTCCCGTAGCTATTTTACTTGAAGGGCAGTTTACATCTCTTTACCGAAACCGGATTTCCCAATCACAAAAAGATTTGTTAGCCGGAGCAGGAATGAATTTCAGAGAATCATCGCCCAATAATAAAATGATCATAGTTGCTGATGGAGATATGGTACTCAATGATGTTTCAACAAGGGACGGACCCCTGGCCTTGGGAGTCAATCTGTTTACTTCCGGATCGCAATATGAATACCAGTTTGCCAACCGTGAATTTCTTCTTAACTGTATAGAGTATCTGGTGAACAACCCGGCTATCAGTGAAACCCGAAACAAGGATATTGTTCTCCGCTTGCTTGACACAAAAAAGGTACAGGAAAATAAAACCTTCTGGCAGTTAATTAATATCGCTTTACCCGTTTTGCTTGTTATCATTTCTGGATTTGTGTACCAGGCGATACGGAAAAGAAAATATGCAAGCAAATAAACCAGCTTTATATTGATTGAAAAAATGTTAACCAGCCTGGTTAATTACTTTAATCCCTTTCCCTGCCTCTCCCTTGCTATCTTTGTAGATTAAGTTTTATTCAACCGGCATATGTCAACAGATCAATTCTCGTATCTCGTCTTCGGAGCTATTTTGGTGCTTGCGCTAGTTTTTGATTTAGGCCTTTTAAGTAAGAAGGGCAAAAAAGTTACCATCAGGCAAGCGCTTTATCAAACTTTTTTCTGGGTAGGCCTGGCTCTTGCATTTTTTATTTTTATGTGGATAGAAAATGGAGAGACTATTGCGCTGGAGTACCTGAGTGCCTACCTGATGGAATGGAGCCTCAGCATAGATAATATCTTTGTTTTCATCCTTATCTTTTCCTCTTTTGCAGTAAAAGAAAAGAATTATGGCCGGGTATTATTGCTCGGCATTTTAATGGCAATTATATTTCGCATCGTTTTTATTACCGTAGGGGTGGCACTGGTAGACAGGTTTCACTGGATATTATATGTTTTTGGAGTATTCCTTGTTTACACCGGTTATCATATGTTTACCACTAATGAGGAAGAAGAATTTGACCCGCACCAAAGTAAAGTATATAAATGGCTAAAAAGATGGCTCCCCCTGGCACCGCATGACGGGGATGGCCGGTTTATCATCAGGGAAAATGGAAAGAAGGTTTATACCAGTCTTTTTGTGGTTGTAATTATGCTTGCAGCAATTGACCTGGTATTTGCTTTGGATTCAATTCCTGCCGTTATGGGTATTTCAAGAGATAAAATGGTAATATATACTTCCAATATATTTGCTGTGCTGGGCTTACGATCGCTTTTCTTTTTGCTTCGGGGAGCAGTGAGCAAGTTTGATTATTTGCCGCAGGGCATAGCTATTGTACTTGGATTTATCGGCTTAAAAATGCTTGGAGAGCACTGGATCAACCAGTGGATCGATAAAACAATTCAGGTTTTTATTTCTTTAGGAGTGATCATGCTCTGCATCACCGGTTCTATTTTTTATTCTATTTTCATGACAAAGCAAGGACTGCCTCCCGACATAACGGATGAAAGTGTTAGCGGTCCGCCATCTGATTAATAAAATCATCATTGAAATATTCGTTAGCTCATATCGCTGATATTATTGGTTCCCCTGGAGTCAACCGTGACATCACTATTGAGCATTTATTGCTGGATAGCCGCAAAGTATATTCACCTGCCAATTCATTATTTTTTGCATTGACTGGTATAAGAAGAGACGGTCACCAGTTTATTCCTGAATTGTACAAAAAAGGAGTGCGGGGTTTCGTTGTGAGCGAGGTTCCGGATCAGTTGCTTTTTCCGGAAGCTGTTTTTATTAAAGTTTGTGATACACTGAACGCCTTACAGTTGCTGTCAAAAGATCATCGTAGTCGTTTTAATTTTCCTGTTATTGGAATAACAGGCAGTAATGGGAAAACAATCGTTAAGGAATGGCTTTACCAGCTTTTGCACGAAGAATATAACATTGTTCGCAATCCAAAAAGCTACAACTCTCAAATAGGAGTCCCGCTCAGCGTGTGGCAGATGAATGAACAGCACAGCCTGGGCATTTTTGAAGCCGGTATTTCCAAAACCAGAGAAATGGAAACACTTGAAGAGATCATACAACCTGCAATAGGTATATTAACAAATATCGGCGAAGCTCATAGCGAAGGATTTTCAGACCCCGTTCAAAAATTATCAGAAAAATTAAAATTGTTTAACCATTGCAAGGTGCTGATAGCCAGGGAAAGTGATTTGAAAGGACAAAAAAAATTAATTAATGCGCTGGAAAATAAACCAGAAATTCTTACCTGGGGATTTTCGCCAGGTAATGATCTGCTGGTAAAACATATTGAGAAAAAGGAAAAGAAAAGTATAATCACTGTTTGCCCCGGGTCTGCAGAAAAAGATATCATTATTCCATTTACTGATGATGCTTCGGTTGAAAATGCCATCACCTGCTATTTTGTTTTACTGCACTTTGGATATAAGCATGAATGGATAACAAAAAAGATGGAACAACTTCAGCCAGTCAATATGCGGCTGGAACTGAAGAAAGGAATTAATTACTGTATGCTCATCAATGACAGTTACAGCGCCGATATCAATTCATTGGAAATAGCCCTGAATTTCCTCGATCAGCAAAGTGGGTATTCGAAAAAAACTGTTATTCTATCTGATGTATTGCAAACTTCAAGGGAGGATGAAACACTTTATCCTTATATTCTTGAAAGATTTAAAAAACACCTGGTGTCACGGGTAATCGGTATTGGAGAAAAGATTTCAAAAATACTCCTTCCTTTAACCAGGAGTGAAGATGGCCTGCAAATAGAACTACATCCCGATACAGAAAGCTATCTTCAGCAATTCAGATCCACGCAGTTTCATGAAGAATTAATTTTAATAAAAGGGGCAAGAGTTTTTGGTTTTGAACGCATCGTTCAGTTGCTGGAACAGAAAGCACACCAGACCATTTTGGAAATAAACCTGAATGCCCTTGTTCATAATGTAAAAATTTATCAAAAGCAACTCCAACCATCCACCAGGATGATGGCCATGGTAAAAGCCTTTGCCTATGGAAGCGGAGGCGCAGAAATTGCTGGTATTTTGCAATACCATAAATTAGATTACCTGGGTGTGGCCTATACAGATGAGGGGATAGAATTAAGAAAAGCCGGCATTACACTTCCCATCATGGTAATGAATCCTGAAGAATCCGCTTTTGAGTCGATCGTTGAGTACAACCTGGAACCGGATATATATTCATTCCATATGTTGCATTTATTTGAATCTTTCCTTTTGAAGGAAGGATTGCATCATTATCCCGTACATATAGAAATGGAGACAGGTATGAACCGCCTGGGTTTTCCTGTTAATGAAATAAATACCCTGGCAGCCCATTTGCAAAGCTCTTCCCTGTTAAAAATACAAACTGTCTTTACTCACCTGGCGGCTAGTGAAGATCCGGAGCAGGATGACTATACAAAACAACAATATGATCTTTTTAGAAATGCGGTTGCGTTGATAAAGGAAAAGTTGGGTTATACATTTTTTGAGCATATTGCAAATTCAGCTGCTATTTTCCGCCTTCCATATTTGCAGTCAGATATGGTAAGATTAGGGATCGGTATGTTTGGGGTAGACAGTGCAAAAACAAATCAATCTTTACTTCAGCCGGTGGCCATATTAAAAACAACAATTGCACAATTAAAGCATCTTAAAAAAGGTGAATCAGTTGGGTATAATCGTAGAAGTGTCGTAAGCCGCGACAGTGTAATTGCTACGGTCCGTATTGGCTATGCAGATGGTTATTCCAGGAAGTTGGGTAATGGCGTTGGAAAAATGTGGATCCCCGGAAAATTATCCGGAGAAGCAGGAAAGTTGGTTCCTGTTATCGGCAGTATTTGTATGGATATGACCATGCTTGATCTAACAGGTATGGAGAATTTACATGAAGGAGACGAAGTGATTGTTTTTGGAAAAGAACTACCTATTCAGCAACTGGCAGAATGGGCCGGCACCATACCTTATGAAATGATGACAAGCATTTCACAGCGGGTCAAAAGAGTATATTTTGAAGAATAAAAATTGTTAAATTTTATACCAACCTCTTTAATAATCTTATGGTATTTCAATATAGGCAGTCCTTGTTTCTTTTATAATCTTCAATACACAAAGCTTCAGAAACCTAAAGTCCTATATTTGCTGATCAAAAAAAATACTGATAGTGAAGCTGAGATCCATTTTTCTTATTATTGCCCTAATCATCATAGCCGACCAGGCATTGAAGATTTGGATCAAAACGAGTTTTCCTTTTGGCCATGTAAAAGATGTTTTGGGTATACACTGGTTCAAACTTTATTTTATTGAAAATAAAGGCATGGCCTGGGGATGGGAATTTGGAGGTGAATGGGGCAAGATGGTTCTTACCTTGTTCCGGTTGGGCGCTGTTATCTTTGGCACCTGGTATTTGGTTAAGATCATTAAACAGAAGTACAACACAGGATTTATTATTTGTGCTTCGCTCATTTATGCCGGAGCCCTGGGTAACCTGATTGATAGTATGTTCTATGGGATGATCTTTGAGGAAACTACCTATTCTTCTGTGGCCAGGATGTTCCCAACGCAAGGCTACGCCGGCTTTCTTCATGGAAGAGTGGTAGACATGCTTTATTTCCCCATTATAAAAACTACTTATCCCGGCTGGTTTCCTTTTGTAGGAGGTGATGAATTTGAATTCTTCAGCCCGATATTCAACATAGCCGATGCATCCATTTCTTTCGGCGTTATTACACTTTTCGTTTTTCAAAAACGGTTCTTCAAAAAACACCCGGATAATGAAAAACATTCTACAGTGGAAACCAGTTCTGAAATAAGCGATAAAATGCAGGTGCTGTAAAAAAAAACAGCGACCTCAATGATGCCGCTGCTTTTATCTATTGGATTTCTTTTTATTCATAATTACTAAACCAGTCTTTTCCATCCGGTTCTGCATTCTTTGGATTCTTCCTCCGCGGAGGAGTTCCCGTAGGTTTTGATTTATAAGGATTGGTCATGGAGTAAACCCGGCTACGTCCTGTTGTTTTCGATTTCTCTGAAAGCAAGGCTTTCAAATGAGAAGCCTGCGGACCCTCTGCTTTATTTGCTTCCTCTTCCAGTGCTTTCAATGGATATGGAGAAGAATGGTAAGAAGGTTTTTGATTACTTTTCATAGGATTGGATTTGTGCTTAGGAAAATAAAAAATCAATTAGTAAGATACTCAGGTATGAGTCCGTTTACAAGCATACGTATATACAAAAAGAGAAGAACGATCAATTCTTCTCTTTTTACCTTAGTGATTTTACTATTTCCTTTACGGACTGGCGAATCCTGATCAAAATTATAGTCCTGTTTATTCCGCTATCAGGTTAATTTTCCTACCATTTGGGCTGGTATTACCCATTCATCAAATTCCTTTGCAGTCAGGTATCCTAAACGGACCGCCATTTCTTTAAGCGTTGTGCCTTCCTTATGTGCTTTTTGCGCAATTTCAGCTGCTTTGTAGTACCCAATTTTTGTATTTAAAGCAGTAACTAACATCAGCGAATTATCAACATGCTTTTTAATATTATTTTTAATTGGTTCAATGCCCACTGCACATTTATCATTAAAGCTTACACAACCATCCCCAACCAGCCTGGCGCTATGGAGAAAGTTATAGATCATTACCGGTTTAAACACATTCAATTCAAAATGTCCGTTACTTCCCCCAATACTGATAGTAACGTCATTACCCATTACCTGTGCAGCAATCATCGTCAGCGCTTCACATTGTGTTGGATTTACTTTTCCCGGCATAATAGAAGATCCGGGTTCATTATCCGGTATAAACAATTCCCCAATACCACTTCTTGGACCCGATGAAAGAATGCGGATATCATTTGCAATCTTCATCAAACTAACGGCCACCATTTTAAGGGCTCCGTGGGCTTCCACAATAGCATCATGTGCCGCTAATGATTCAAATTTATTATCAGCCGTAATAAAAGGCAAACCCGTTAATTTAGCAATTTGTTTTGCCACATTAACATCATAATTGGGTGGCGTATTGATGCCGGTTCCAACCGCTGTTCCCCCAAGTGCCAGTTCACTTAAATGTGGTAATGAATTTTTTATTGCTTTTAGCCCGTGGTCAAGCTGGGAAACATAGCCGCTGAATTCCTGCCCTACAGTAAGTGGAGTGGCATCCATAAAATGGGTGCGGCCTATCTTCACCACTTTCATATACTGCTTACTTTTCTTAGCCAGGGTATCTCTTAATTTCCTGATACCGGGTATGGTTGTTTCTGTAAGAATTTTATAGGCAGCAATGTGCATTGCCGTGGGAAAAGTATCATTAGACGACTGCGATTTATTCACATCATCGTTTGGATGCAGGAATTTTTCTTTATCGGTCAGTTTACCACCCTTCAGCACATGACCGCGATAAGCCACCACTTCATTTACGTTCATATTGCTCTGCGTTCCACTACCTGTTTGCCATACAACCAACGGAAAATAGTCATCTAATTGCCCGTTTAATATTTCATCACACACTTTACCTATTAGTAATGATTTATTCTTAGGCAATACTCCCGCCTCCTGGTTGGTTATTGCTGCCGCCTTTTTCAGGTAAGCAAAAGCCCGGATGATCTCTTTCGGCATTTTATTTATATCCTGAGCGATCCTGAAATTGTCGATGCTGCGCTGGGTTTGTGCACCATAATATGCTTTGGCGGGCACTTTCACTTCGCCCATGGTGTCTTTTTCTATCCGATAATCCATAAGTAGTGTTTTGTGCGGCAAATGTAGGTATTTAGTTTTTTTTGAATTTCCGGAAAAAATGACACCTGTAGAGAATTCATGGTTTTAATATGGAAAATTTTGTTGATATAGCCAATTTTAACTAACCGGATTATTCTTTTTGCCGGAGCTTAATATTGTGGTATTTTCAATTTCTTATTCAGCTCCAATCCCAACCGAAAAGCTCAATTTCATTCTCCTGCTGTAAACCAAAAAAATCTGAACATTTATTTTAAACCACGTGGTTAAAGCTTTTAAAGTTTTTTAAAGGATTATTGTTTTTTGAAATGAAGAGATGAAACTCCAAAGGATTAACAGGAATCGCTCATTCAAATCAAACTATTTTTTTTAAAGTTTAAAAGTTACTACAACCATTAACCTTTGTTATGAAGAAAATTTTTTACTCCTCATTCGCTATTCTTTTATCCTTACTTTTTTATTCCGCAGCTTCCACCCAGGGGATTTACCAGATATGGGGCGCTACATCACAAGGTGGCACTGATGAAACTGGCACACTCTTCAGGGCAGACGGTGAAGGAAAAAATTTAAAGTCGATGTTTTCTTTTACCATGACCAACGTGGGCGCCAACCCGATGTATAATCAACTGACGGCTTATAACGGGAAATTTTATTCAATGGCTTCTTCAGGAGGAACCAATTACCTGGGCGTCATTTTTGAATGGGACCCCCTCACAAATACTTACACAAAAAAATATGATTTTGAAACGGCCACAGGGAATGATCCTTTCGGAAGCCTGGTATTATTG
>JBPPMM010000418.1:0-3828 GCA_051306075.1 Chitinophagaceae bacterium | reverse complement strand
AAATTGCGTAAGGAGGTATTGAAAAACCTTCCGAAAGGTTTTAAAGAAGTGATGGGTTACGGAATGATGGGTTATGTGGTTCCCCATTCCATTTATCCTGCAGGTTATCATTGTACACCTTCGGATCCCCTGCCTTTTGCGGGTTTTGCCAGCCAAAAGAATTTTATCGCTTTCTATCATATGGGTATTTATTCTGATCCTAAACTACTGGAATGGTTCGTGAAGGAATACCCGAAACATACCGACGCTAAACTGGACATGGGAAAAAGCTGTATCCGTTTCAAAAAACCAGAAAAGATTCCTTATAAATTGTTTGGTGAGCTGATGAGCAAAATGACCGTGAAGGATTGGATCGGGATGTACGAGTCGGTACTAAAGAAGTCCAAAGCAAAAAAATAGAGCGGCCCTCTGAGCCGCATCACAAGAGTAGTACAGTAAGAATCATTTTCCTCCGAGGAAACTCGTGTTTTTCATGTTCTGAAAATTGGTGAGAAATATTGTCAATCGGTTGATTATTTTTTTGCACATGGCTAAGGCAGTACACTCTGCTTAACTGGTTTAAAAATAGCGCAAATAATATTAGGTATGATATCAAACCTTTGACCACGCCGTGTTTGTATCTTTAAATGTGATTACAGGTTGTTTACATATCATTCATCTTCCTCATCGCACTGACAGGCGGATATTATTAGAAAAGGAATTAAGGAGTCAGCAAATAGTTAATTTCAAGATTTGGAAAGGTATAATGAATGAAACATTACCCGTTAGAGGAATTTCCAGAGCACATAAACAAATTATAGTATGGGCAAAGCAAAATAATTTAACGGAAGTCGTAATAGCAGAAGATGATGTGCATTTTTCGGCCCCAGGAGCATTTCAATATTTTATTGATCAAAAACCAAATGATTTCGACATTTACCTGGGCGCTGTTTCCTGGGGAAAAGTTCAAGCAAATAATGTGATAAGAGATTTTTCTGGAGCTATGCTTTATATTGCCCACCAAAGATTTTATGATACAATCCTCGACTTATCAGAAGATCAAAATTATGACAGAGCGATGGCAGGACTTGGAAAATTTATAGTATGCAACCCGATGGTAGTCTATCCACATAATGGTTATAGTGATAACCAGCGACGTTATATTGATTTTGGACCGCTGGTGCGCAGGATGAAATTGTTTATGTAATAAAGTTTTCCATATCCCCGATTATGTAATAAGTACTGGGAGGAGAATAGTAGCTGGAATGTGAGTCAATCCATTCTTCGATATAGCGATTGTTTCTGAGCGCCTTGAATTCTTTTAAAAGATAATTTCGAACAGATTCATCTGCTTCCTTCAATTCATTCCATATGGATTGTCTGTTTTCCAGGACATAGATAATATCTTCGAAATCTGTACTGGTTCTGCCATCATTGTTTCCCCGGTTTTTAAAAGCTTCTAGTTTGGATGCAATAAAATAAGGAGGTGAAAATATTTTGACGTTATGTTGATCATCAATATTATAATCAATTGCCGTCTTAAAACCTTCCTCATACCAAATATTTGAAAAACCCAATATAGTTATATCTGTTGGCATAACATCGACAATGATGCCCGGTAATAAATAGCGGCCAAGGAACTTACCGCTGATATCATTCTGAAATCCCATTTTTCTGAGTTGTTCTTCCAGTGCGGCATACTCCCACCGTGAAGCAATCTCAACAACAATATCAACATCGTCGGTTGCCCGGGCTTCAACGGCGGCTCGATCAGCATATAAAGAAACGGTAGCACCGCCTACAAAAACAACTTGTTTCTTTAATTCGCCCAAAGCATTACTTACAGCACGAATTCTTGTAATATTTGCCTGGTGACTCATAGAATTTGTTTTTTTAATTCAGTTAATGCCACTGCCATTTCTCTTACTCTGCCAACACGAATTACGTCGATGAGTGCTAATATGGAATATAACGCTTCATCGAGTTTTGCGGCTTTGACTTGCTGTTTATAAAACGGCTCGATGCTAAGTCCCCTGAATTCTCCACGTGGATCGGCCCAAACGTATTGTAATTCGCTTTGGAAATGCTTTTGCATAAAGGGATGAGAGTGTGCCGTATAAATACCATTAACCATAGTTCCGGGATGAACCGGGAAAACATAATGCAGCCCATGCTCAAGAAATTCCATAAGAGATTGGCGGTAAACTTTTTTCCTTTTTTCGTAGTCTATTAATCCCGCCATTCCGCTGCGATTTAGCGATTCTGAGATTTCAGCAGGACTAATAAATAGCTCAGCAGCCAGGTCTTTATTTTGCCACTTTCGCTGACCTTTTACTATGATTTTCAAAAGGATTACCACATCCTGTGGTCTCATTCCATTATGCTTTCTCATAAGCACAAGGTAGGAAAGTATTCGCAATTTGCGAATTGCGAATTGAATATCTCATTAAATAAATATTATCTGCCAAGCATTCATAGATATCAAAATCCGGTTTATAATAGGGAGTATTTATTCTGATCCTAAACTCCTGGAATGGTTCGTGAAGGAATACCCGAAACATACCGACGCTAAACTGGACATGGGAAAAAGCTGTATCCGTTTCAAAAAACCCGAAAAGATTCCTTATAAATTGTTTGGTGAGCTGATGAGCAAAATGACCGTGAAGGATTGGATCGGGACGTACGAGTCGGTGCTAAAGAAGTCTAAAACAAAAAAATAGAGCGACCCTCAGAGCCGCATCCCAAGAGTAAACACCAGATCGCCTTCCTTGATGTTCTGATCATTTAAATGGTCGTTCCCGTCATAATGTATCCTGGAAATGTTGTATTTTTTATCGAATCCTTTGTTGGTTTTTTTGCATACGCACAAAACCACCACGCAACACACAACAAAGGCCGCTTACAGGTTTCGAAGACCTACAGAGGTGTAAAGAACAAGGCAGGCTTTTTTGCAATGTTAGCTTTTGTGTGCCGGCTTTGTATGCCTTGGAAATGTGCCTGGCTTGTTGTTCTGCTAAATTATTAAAGGGTAGCAGATGGAGAGGTAAGCGTCTTCTTTTAAACTCTGAGATGATTTATTTCAATGTTATTATTTTACTCATCACTCTGCTTGCCGCACAATGTATCAGGTTAAATTCAAAAATATCTCCTGGTTTGTATATTTTTCCTATTTCTTTTCTCAACATGGATTTAGCCCGGTTAAGACGTACCTTAACATTGGATTCACTTACGTTCAATACTTCTGCTGTTTCTGCTGTATTAAGACCGATTATTTCCCTTAATGAAAAAACCATGCGATATTCAATTGGTACCTGTTCTAATGAATTCTCAATAACATGCTTTAACTCACGGTTCATTACCATTTTATTCGCATCAGTGTGATGATTCCCTGAATACATAGGTGTTGATTTTTCGTTAATTGCATTTGTATTTATTATTTCATTTTTAAAACTTTTCTTTTGTTGTTTCTGAAAACAATTGTTAAGCATAATTTTTATAACCCAGGTTTTAAAGGATGAACGATTTTCAAATTTTGATAAATTTATGTATGCATTGATAAATGTTTCCTGTACCAGGTCTTGAGTGTCCTCATTGTTATATCCATACGACCGGCCTGTTTTGTAAACGAACGGATTGTTTCTACGAACCAGAATTTCAAACAACGCTTCTTCTCCTTTGAGAATTTTCTGTATTATTTCTATGTCAGAAAATATTTTAATCTTTTTTGTGCTTTTCATCTGTTGTTATTTATTTTTATATCCAACCCTTTCACTTTAATCCAAAATTACCTCCAATGTAATTACCCACAATGCTGTATTTATCTAAAATTGTTCTTTGATAATTAATTTT
>JBPPMM010000365.1:0-7764 GCA_051306075.1 Chitinophagaceae bacterium | reverse complement strand
TCCTGCGGCGATGAGGACGAACAAAAAGAAAAATGTTTTTCTCATAATGAAAAATGATTTAATTCCTTCCATCATTTTTTTTGGGTTGGACATTAACAGAAGAAGGATGGACAATAAAAAAAGAAATGGCCAGTCTAATATTTAAAAGTATCAATGGAAACAATTTTATTTAATCGCGAACAAGGTAAAACATTCTTCTCAATCAGGCATACTACATTGCTTTATCAAATCGGACGCTGAATTTATTCGGGTACAGGTACTTCATGACGTCAGTTTCTCAAAGTGAAAAACATTAACAGCAGTGTCCTAAAACAGGATAGATAAAGAACAAAATTGATGGTTCCAATAAATTTAAGCGACCATATGATGAACACCGTACGGCACAGGGATAAAAAGTCATTCAATTACATACCAGGTATAACTTTCAGGTGGTATATTGAAATTCAATTCAAGTTCATACTCCCTGTTCAATGTTTTTATTTTTTTTTGATTTTCCATTTCCCCTATTTTAACATCCCGGACCAGCCCGGTATAATAAAGCGGAATTTTTATAGTACGTGTAATTTTTTCTTTCAACGGGTTGTATAACATCAGCAGTCCTTTTGTTTTTAGTGCCGGGTTTACATGCAGTATTCCATCCCAATCTCTCCCGTCAGCTCTCCGTAAATGGATAATATCTGAGTTAAGTATATCCCTGTATTTCTTATACCAGTTAATCGTTTTGATCACAGTTTGTTTAGTTGCTTCTGTATCATATAATCTGGGTCCGCGATAACAAGCCTGTACACCAGCGCCATAATATTGCATCATTAATTGTTCATAATCTTTCAGGTGTTCACTTAAGGGTTCAAGAACCGCTTCGGGACCACCGCCCTGGTAGCGGGTGAGCGGTACAAAGCCCCAACTCATAGATGGTGTTTTTTCCCAGGTACCATCATAAATATTCTGGCGGTTCAGAATCATCTGGTTTTCCCTTGGTAATGAGAAATTCACCTCGCGGTAGCCGATGCCGATCTTATGGGTACCATCTAAAAAATACCAATCCGGCGCATTGATATACACGCCTTTTTCATTTAACCATTGGTATAATTCTTTTTGCGTTTCCATTTGCCGCCATTGTGAATCATCAAGGCCTTTATGACCTGGATGTGTTGTTGATGCACACAGATCACCTGGATATGGTCCGTCATTCTCCCAGATATCAAAACCGGTTTGTGTAAAAAAGTATTTTATTTTATCACGGTAAGCCAGTCCCCATTTACTACCAAAGCAGGGAGCATTGCCAAAAAAAGCACCGCCTGGTTTACCCGTTGCCGGGTTGATCACATCATCCTCATCACTGATGCGCCTTGAACTGAATAAGGAATATCCGCCGATCTTAATTCCTTTACTGTGTGCATAGTCTGCATTTTTTTTCCATCGCTCTATATTTTTTTCAGAACTATCTTCCATATTGATATGACTTCCGAAACTTAATATCAATGCTTCATATCCGGTAGCAGCGCATTGATCAATAGCATTTTTAACTTCATCATCATTTTTACTTACCAGGTGCATAAAGATCGGGTTGGCCGTGGTCCATGGCGCTATGGTATTATACATTTTGCGGATAGCAAGTCCCCTTCTTTCCCGGTCATAACTATCCATCAGCAGTTCAAAACTGCGCACGGAAGTAAACAATTCACCCGGCTGCAATTCAATACCTGGTGCTTTATCGGGATATACTTCCAGGATGCAGGGCGTTTCATAATAATAGTTGACCTGTGATGTATAAGTAGAATCTGTTTTCCAGTGCAGTGTTTGGTCGCTGATATCATAGCGCATGGCATTATTGAATGCGTAGTTGGTTTCAATATAAATACCCTGTTGTTTTTTCATGATCTCCGGTTTGCCTACAACAGCGCTTTCTTCTTCCACTACAGCCAGTACCTCATTTTTTACGCGGTCTATTTTAAACGAATTGGTTCCTTTATTTTCTATATTGATCCATTTGGTAATTAGCGGCAGGCCGTTATATAATTCATAATTCACTTTCACAATTACATCTTTCAAATGAGGTCCGGAATGTTTATAAATGAAACTTAAAACTTTTCCCTCCGGATGCTTTGTGTTGGAAGCCCACCAGGCTGCAGTTTTACCAGTAGGCGTTTTTGATGACCAATTTATAAAAGGGGTTAGTTCATTGATCTCGTAACGTTCAAATTGAAAATCATTTTTGTCATGGGTAAATGTATCCAGCCACTCAGGTAATAAATAAGCCTTTTCTTTTTGTCCATAGAGTCCGCCTACATTATATATTTTACCATCAATGGTAATGATAGCTTCCGGCATAACAGCTCTTATCAACTGTTGTCCTGTGTTCATGTTTTTATAATCAGTGCAAACAACATTGGGCGACAACCGAAAAGTTCTTTTTACCAAACCATTGTATAAGATAATATCCTTCTTATCGGGACTTAAATAAACACCGGCTTTTTGAGTGACCGGTTTGATTAACCAGTCACTTGTTTCTATACTTAACGTTGAGGGCAGGGGCCCGGCATTTAATTGAGTATTCCCTTTAAATGAAAGCATAAATGCTATAACCACAAATCCATATCGTATCATCTGGCTGAAATTTTAATTACAAAAAGTAAAAACATTAATCCGGACAAAATCTTAAAGACTATCCGGCTGCTTATATAGTTTACTATTCACTTTATTCAGAGAGTCAACGGGAAGTTTAATGATCTTTCTGTCGTATGTCATTAATCCGTTTACCTCTCCTTCTACATCAGATACCTGGGTATAAATAGCGGACGATAATCCCCTGGGTATATAGTTTTCCAGCAATTGAACAAAGTTGGAATATTGTATTAATAATGAATCTGCACTTTTAAAACTCTGGTAACCCCAATTGGCTTTGCTCTGCCAGGTATGACTTTCAATGGGTAATCCCAATCCACCATATTCGCCCAGCACCATGGCTTGTTTTTTACCAAACAGATCAGCTCTTTGCATAACAGGAGCCGGATAATGATGAAAATCGTGTATGTCGCCTGCCAAAAAGAAATTTCCACCGCTGGCACTGTTTACCAACCGGGTTGTATCATACTTCTTTACCCAATTAGTTATTTCAATTGTTTTAAACTGGCCCCAGGCTTCATTAAAAGGTACCCAAACAACAATGCATGGAAAGAAACGGGTAGCGTCTAATATGGCTTTTAATTCTGTTTTGTAAATTTTTTCAGATTCCGCTGTACGAATTTTATCTATCGGTTCTAAAGAGGGATTGGTGATCCATTGATCTCCTTTCTCCATATCACCACTGGGCATATCCTGCCATACAAGCATTCCGATTTTGTCGCAATGATAATACCAGCGGGCTGGTTCTACTTTTACATGTTTACGAAGCATATTAAAACCCATGGCTTTCGATTGAATAATGTCGAATTGCAATGCTTCATCTGTAGCTGCCGTGTAAAGGCCATCAGGCCACCAACCCTGGTCCAGCATACCAAACTGGAATAAAAATTCATTGTTAAACATTAATCGCTGTATCCCATTCTTATCCGGCCCCAGGGAAATTTTGCGCATGGCAAAGTAACTTGTAACCTCATCAATTACCTGCCCGTTTCTTAACAGTTGTATTTTCAAATCATACAAAAATGGATTCCCGGTTGACCATAGCTTTGCATCGTTTAATTGCAACCGGGCTGTTGTTCCTGCTGGTATGATTTCATCAGAAATAGTATTTCCATTATCATTTATTATTATTTTAACCTGGTCGCCTTGTTTTGAATTGCGAACGGCAGCCTGGATCTGTATACTATTGTTATCAATATCCGGGGTGTTCAAAATGGATTCAATATGTGAAGCAGGAACTGGTTCTATCCACACTGTTTGCCATATACCGGTAACGGCCGTGTACCAGATTCCGTTAGGATTTTTCACCTGCTTTCCCCGGGGTTGCGGGCCATCATCAGATGGGTCCCATACCCTGACAACCAATTCTTGTTGTCCTTTTAATAAATATTCGGAGATGTCGAAATAAAAAGGATCGTAACCGCCTCTATGGGTATTTATTTCTTTCCCATTAATATAAACCGTGGCCTGCCAGTCAACGGCCCCAAAATGTAACAGGAAATTTTTATTCTTAATGCCTTTTGGTATAGTAAATTTTGTTCTGTACCAGAGATAATTTTCTTTTCCCACTTCTTTGTTTACTCCGGACAGAGCAGCCTCCACAGCGTAAGGAACCAGGATTTTTCCATCATAGTGGGTAGGCATACTTTCTGATATAGGTTTAATTGCATAATCCCAAAGCCCGTTCAGGTTGATCCAGTTTGTTCTTTGCATTTGAGGCCTGGGATATTCCGGCAATGGATATTTTGCATCAATAGAATCAGCCCAGGTAGTAGTGATCTTATCTCCGGCAATTTTCCACTGGGTTTGAGAAAAAGCATTTTGAAAAAAAAGAAGACCGGCGATGAAGATAAAAACGGGTGCTTGTTTATTAAAAGTTGTCATCTTATTCAGTATAATATTTAAAAAATAATACAAATGTTCAGGATATTTCATTGGCTGGTCAACGGTTTATTTTATTGCAACAGGTTGGGCTTCCAGCTTTTTTTTGGCGGGATTATATGACTGACTGGAAAGAAAAATAATTTGGTTAAAATGACAGGTAAGAATTGATATCAACTTTTTCATACAGGAAATAATTATCTGGCAAAATAATTTGAATCTTGAAAATTACCTGATTATCTGGAAAGAAAGAAAATGCTTTTGCTTTGATTTTACCAGTTTCTGATTATTTATTACCAGCTCTCATTATTATGCGGGAATCAATTGCCATCTTTAAATTCAAAAAAAAACCACGCCTGCAGGGCCGTGGTTTTTTTTCACCAGTTTTGATTATTGTTTCACAAACTGGATCCATTTATTAATGGTATTTCCTTTTATACTCAGGTAATAAATGCCGGTTGCCATTGGGTTTACATCAATGGATATATTATTGTTGCCGGTGGCTATTTGTTTTGCCTGCTGGTAAATGATTTTGCCGGAGGCATCTATGATCTGCCATTTTACATGATCATTTTGTGCTGTATTGATTGAAAGATTCAGGATATTATTAACAGGGTTAGGATAAATCCGTACGATCGTATTTTCATTAGCAGGCGAAAGGGTGACGACCTTTGAATAAACAAATTGCCCGTCGATATCGTATTGCTTTAGGCGGTACCAAACTGTTTTAGCTCCTGTATTATTTATAGCCGGATCTGTAAAACGATAATCATGAATACCTGTCCTGTTAGCTGCGGCCACTTTGCCGATTGATTTGTATGAATTACCATCCAAACTTCTTTCTACTATAAATTCCAGTGTATTTAATTCATATTCTGTTTTCCAGTTAAGTAAGGCATCATTGTTTTGAAGCCTGCCGGAAAATTCCAGTAAGGTTAATGGAATGACTGCGCTGGCTTTGTTTGCAAAATAGAAAGTTGAGAATTTTCCTATAGTAGCAGAAAGGACATAATCAGATTCCCATTTAGCTCCTGTGGTAATAACAGAACTTGCCCTGTTGATTATATTATTCCCGCATTCATCGTCGTTTTTAAAAATGCCAAGGTCACTAATAGAATTGATGCCGGAAGCGGAGCCAGTAGAATTGGTTGCATTCTTTATTGTATTGAATTCCTCACCCCGTATATAGAGGCGAATGTCTACAGGGGTAGTAGGCTGGAACTGTGGAGTGATAGTGATGTTCCTGTCTAAATATAATCGCCTTGTACCATCCTCACGCAAGGGATTGTTATTTACAAACAGGGATGTATTGATAACACCCAGGTTATTGCCATTGGCTTTTATTTCGGCAATAGCGAAACCATTATCATCAAAGATGGGCACCCAATTATTATCTGTGTTATCTGCAACAACAGGAGAGTAGGTAACACAACTATTGGGAACACCACGGGCAGCCAAAGCCGGAACAAGGGTCAGGCTATTTTTACTTCCGGGATTTCTTCCATTGAGACCAGCAAATTCAGATTTTTTGGAATAAACATTGGTAACAGGATCCCATTCAAAAATGACACCGGCATTATTTACTCCGTCAACTGAAGTCATTCCATATAATTTCCCATTATTCAGAACCAGTGTTCCATAAGGCTTACTGCCTGAGACCAGATCAAAATTATATTTACTTGTAAACGTATTGTCAATATGATCCCATTCAAAAATAATTCCCTCGTTATTACTGCCACCTGCACTGGTGACACCATAAAACACCCCTTCATAGAGTACTAAATTTCCAAAAGGATGTGCGCCATTCGTATTATCAAAATCATGTTTCTTTATAAATGTTTTGGTTAAAATATTCCATTCAAAAATCACCCCTTTATTATGGAGTCCTCCCGAAGAAGTCATGCCATACAATTTTCCGTTACTTTCTACCAGGCCCCCTTGCGGATTAGAACCGTCAATGCCAGAAATATTTAAGGTATATAAGTTTGTAAAAAAATTGGTGGCAGGATCCCACTCAAAAATTCCTCCTGATTTATACATACCATAAATTTTTCCGCCTGTTGAAACAATATTTCCTGTAGGCTGGGAACCTACCTGGAAGGATGCTTTTTGATTATATGTATTAGTTGTGGCGTCCCATTCAAAAATAGCCTGGTGAAAAGTAGGACCTGACGAAGGATAAAAGGTCATTGCATAAAATTTGCCGTTGCAATAAACCAGGTTTCCGATGGGGTTGCGCCCATTGGCGGGATCGGGACTGAGTTCATAGTGCTTCTTAAATTTATTTGCAGCATAATCCCACTCAAAAATAACACCTGTACCATCCTTGCCACCTGAAGAAGTGATGCCGTATAAATTTCCTTCCTGGTAAACGAGACTATTGGGTGAAGCACCGTTGCCGGGATGATTAAAATTAATTTTTCTTGTGTAGGTACCAATTCCAGCCGGATCATATTCAAATATGACCCCGTTTTCACTGCTACCTCCGGAAGAAGTCATTCCATAAATTTTATCACCGCCAAGAACCAGGCTGCCGCGTGGATTGGCGCCATTATAGGATTCATCACTGATGGCATTATTTTCATAAATATATTTTCTGGCGTAACTATTGGTAATCGGGTCCCATTCAAACAAATATCCGCGGCTGAATTTTCCACCGCCCCTGTTATATACCATTCCGTAAAATTTACCATCCTTTAGTAACAGGTTGCCATAAGCATTTTCACTATTATCCCCTAAATCCATTCTTTTTAAATAAGTATTCGTGGCAGGGTCCCATTCAAAGATGACGCCTGAACCTCCATCAGAACCACCTTTACTGGTCATGCCATAAAATTTATCATTTGCTATTACCAGGCTACCATAGGGCGTATCGCCTTGCCTGAAACCCGAACTGAATTCATATTTTACTGCGAAATTATTAGTTGCAGGATCCCATTCAAAAAGAACACCTCTTCCGATGACGCCTCCACCCGAACTCGTCATTCCATAAAATTTTCCATTGTATACTATAAAGTCACCGTAAGGATTACTTCCATTCAACCCATCAAAATCATGCTTATTTGCATAAGCATTCGTAGCAGGATCCCATTCAAAAATTACTCCCATGTTATTTGCTCCACCCGAATGAGTCATACCATAAAATTTACCACTATTCAATACCAAACTTCCATAAGGGTTACCTCCATTGATGCCATCCAAATCGTATTTTTTTGTGTAAATATTGGTGGCCGGATTCCATTCAAAAATGACACCCAT
>JBPPMM010000354.1:0-6108 GCA_051306075.1 Chitinophagaceae bacterium | reverse complement strand
CAATATCAAATCAAACTTCATGAAAATTCCAACGATTCAAGGAATTATTGACAGAAGAATTCTGGTCAACTATATTGTTGAACCGGATGTTGTTCGCAAAATTGTTCCTGCTCCTTTTCGTCCCAAAATTTTTAAAAACAAAGCGGTTGTTGGAATTTGCTTAATCAGGCTAAAGCATATACGACCGAAAGGATTTCCAAATTTTATCGGCATATCCTCAGAGAACGGGGCTCATAGAATTGCTGTTGAGTGGACAGAAAATGAGGAAATAAAGGAAGGTGTTTACATTCCCCGCCGTGATACATCTTCCTTATTGAATAGTCTTGCTGGTGGTCGCATTTTTCCTGGCCGGCATTACCATGCAAAGTTTGATGTAAAAGAAGAAAATGGTCATTATCATATTGCCTTTAAAAGTTCAGACGGGACAACTATTTTAATTGACGGTGATAAAAATGAAACTTTAAATTCCGGTTCCATATTCCAAAACCTTGAGGAAGCCTCCAGTTTTTTTGAAGGGGGCTCTGTCGGCTATTCTCCGGATGGTGACAAATTTGACGGTTTGAAACTAAAAACTTTTAACTGGAAGGTGGAACCTTTAATTGTAACAAGATTACAATCCAGCTATTTTGAAAACGAAGGCATTTTTCCAAAAGGTTCTGTGCAGTTTGACAATGCACTTTTAATGACCCGGATAAAACACGAATGGCATACTGTTAAACAAAAGAGTTGCTGACTGGAATAATGGGTTAAAAGTTATTCAGCCATAAAATTAAATTCTTCCCGGATTTGCAGGACGTACATTTATCTGCTTCCTCAAAATATTTCACATTTGAATAGTTCAATTCTTTCTTAGCCCGGGGTGGTATCCGGATACCTGTTTAAAATTAACTTCTGTTTTCATTTTGACTATATTAAAAAAATTAATTTAAAAAACATAGTCTATAATATTGGTAGACTAAATAAGCTTTATATATTTGCACCTTATTTGTAGCAATTATTGTTATGAGGAAAGAAAAAATATATTTATTACTACTCTTTTGCTTCTTACATTTTGGACTACATGCTCAGACCAAACAAGTAGCCCATCAAAGTCTTTATTGGGTACGTTACTATAATCAGTTAGTCATTAATGAAAAATGGACATGGCATAATGAATTTGACAATAGAAGATTTTTTAAAGGCAATCAGCAGCATCATTTTATAGCACATTCCAGGTTGCACTATAAAATTCTGCAAAACGCTGAAATCGCTTTCGGATTGACTTATTCCCGTCAAAGTCCTCAAGACCCCAATTCTACATCTGATTTAGTTGTACCTGAAATCAGGCCTGCACAGGAAGTCAATTATAGTAATCCCATTACTAAAAGACTAACCCTTCAACACCGGATTAGAATTGATGAAAGATTTATTCATAAAAATGATGGCCAGGTGCTTTTAGCTGGTTACAACTTTAATTTTAGATTTAGATACAGAATTCTGGCAAGCTTTATACTAAATAAAGAAGAAGCAAAAACGGCAACCACCTTAAAAGTGGCAAATGAATTAATGGTTAATGCCGGCAAAAACATTGTTTATAACCATTTCGACCAAAACAGAATTTATTTAGCCCTTGAACAGGGTTTGAATAAAAATTTTTCAGTTGAGTTGGGTTACCTGCACTTGTATCAGCAAAGAGCAACCGGTTATCAATTTTTTGACAGAGAAATTATCCGGTTAACAATTTATCACAAAATCAAACTTTAATATGATGAATATGGAATATTTAGTTCGCACAATCGCTCCACGAACTGGCTGAACAGGTCAACGGGGATCAAAAGGCAATTATGACAATTGCGACCTACGCATTTAATATTCGGGAACAAATCTCAAAAGGTTGGTATAAATTTCTTTATGACTCTTGAAATATAAAAGATTAAAGTGCAGAATAATAATATCCCGGTGAGCCTTTTGGTTCGTTGTGCATATTTTTGAAAGAGCCACGGAAAACAAATCAAAAAATTTGTTATATAATCGATTTCTACTTTGAGCTACATAGTATATGTTATAGAATTATCAAAGCGGGTCTTTACAGAAAATGCAAGGTTTCGTAATGCAAATCCGCAATTTAATGGTGTATTGGAATGCCTTTACGTAGGTATGACAAGCAAAACACCTAAAGAGCGATTTGTACAGCATAAGACCGGATTTAGAAATAAAAACGGACACAAGATTTCATCCGCCATCGTTCAAAAATATGGCGCCTATCTGCGCCCAAGTTTGTACGATCATATAAACGTAAAACTAATGACCAGGTCAGAAGCACTTAAGATGGAGGCGAAGCTGGCATTAGAATTACGAAGAAAAGGATATGCAGTATGGTTTAATTAATCAATAAACGAGCCCTGGGAGTAAGACGTTTTTTTGTAAAAGACCCCAACGGAGCCACCCTAAATTTATTGGCGCATAGAAGTAAAGATTAAATGAATCTATTAACTATAACCGGCCTATGATGGACTCCCCAATACATTAATATTTCCCAATTTTTCAAATCAGGATGAATTGATCTTCGTTAACTTCGGCACTTGCCTGGTTACTTATTCTGAACGTAAAGCCAAAATGAATATGAAAATTATTATTTCTGTTATTCTCTTATTATTGCTGATCTATTCCCATTCACTTTATGCTCAATCAAATCTAAAAAGCAGGGTAATTATTTTGAGTGACATTGAAGCTGAGCCCGACGATACACAGTCTTTTGTACGTTTACTTTTGTATTCCAATGTTGTTGATATAAAAGGATTAATTGCCACCACCTCTGTTTGGCATAAAACCAGGGTGGATCCTGAATCCATAAAAAAAATAATCCATGCCTATGGTAAAGTGCAACCTAATTTGTTAAAGCATGAGGAAGGTTTTCCGGATACTGAATCTTTATTGGGGCTGGTAAAGCAGGGCCTGCCCAAATATGGAATGGAGGGAGTCGGCAACGGGAAAGATTCACAGGGGTCTGACTGGATTATTAAAGTATTAGAGGAAAAAGATGAGCGTCCGTTGTGGATATCTGTTTGGGGTGGAGCAAATACACTGGCCCAGGCGCTTGAAAAAATCAGGAAAACAAAAACAGCAGGCGAAGCTAAAAGGCTAATGGCAAAACTCAGAGTGTATACCATTTCTGACCAGGATGACAGTGGTATCTGGATCAGGAATAACTTCCCCGGTTTATTCTACATTGTCAGCCCGGGCGATGATTACGCTACTGCAACATGGAGTGCTATAAATAGTTTTGTAAAAGGAATTAATAATGAAACAATCAGCAATAGCTGGATAGCACAAAATATTCAGCAGGGTCATGGCCCGCTCGGTGCCGAATATCCGGATGTGGCCTGGGGAACAGAAGGTGATACGCCATCGTGGTTGAATTTAATACCAAACGGACTGAATGAACCAGAGCATCCTGAATGGGGCGGATGGGGCGGCCGTTACGAACTTTATAAACCAGATTTCGCTACGCTTAAAAAAGGAAGTTCGGGTGTTCCGTTTGAACCCGAGACCAGGGAGATCTGGACAAATGCAACCGATAGTTATACGCCTTATGTTTCTGGCGAATATGGACGGGCATTTCGAAAAGACAGTATTTCATTTACTAATAATAAAGTCTCTTTATGGCGCTGGCGGGATGATTTTCAAAATGATTTTGCCGCCCGGATGGATTGGTGTACAAAATCATACCGGGAGGCCAATCATCCGCCAGTTCCGGTATTAAGCCATCCTGAGCAGCTTACCGTAAAATCAGGAGAAGAATTTATTTTGGATGCCTTCAGCTCTACCGACCCCGACGGAGATAATCTGAGTTTTCATTGGTATAATTATCCGGAAGCCGGAACTTATAAAAAAATGATCAATACTTCTGCTGAAAATGTTCATGAAGTTTATGTGGTTGCACCCGAGGTACAAAAAAAAGAAACCATCCATTTTATTGTGAAAGTTTCAGATAAGGGTGTGCCATCTTTATCGAGATACAAAAGAGTAATTGTAAATGTGGTGCCAAAGAAATGATTTTCAAAAATTCCTTGGAACAATAAATGGCTGTTTGCCTGTTATAATGTTTTTCTGCAAGGCAAATGACCAGTATTCAGACGAATACTTCCTGCCATTTCATTCCGCAAACATGAACATGAAATGAGCAATCCCGCCCGATGGTGGGACCAACCGGGATGATTATTTTCATGGACATACTAAGTGGCTGTAAACAATGAAAAATAAACACATGAAATTTAATATGGTAAAACTTATTTTAATAACAACTATGCTTGCAGGGTATCTCTTAATTTCCTGTAAAGGATCTTCATCCAAACAAAGCCCGGCCAACCAAAAATCTGACACTCTGAAGGACACAAGTTTAAATAATGATACAATAGTATATCAAACGGACAATTTGATTATTCGCAGACTGTCTGAACACGTTTACCAGCATATTTCTTTTTTAAATACAAAAGATTTCGGAAGAGTTTCCTGCAATGGCATGGTGGTCGTCAATCAAAATGAAGCCGTTGTTTTTGATACACCTGCAGACAATGTAAGTGCAGGGGAATTGATAAAATTTGCTGATAAAATTAAAGCCAGGATAAAAGCTGTCATCCCAACTCATTTTCATGAAGATTGTGTAGGTAGTTTAGAAATCTTTAGTGAACATAACATTCCGGGTTATGCATCTGGCCAAACCATTGAATTGCTGAAAAATAAAAACAACAGGTTTGCAAAAGAATTAGTAGGATTTAATGATAGTCTTACGATGGATGTAGGAAATAAAAAAGTATACACATCTTATTTCGGAGAAGGTCATACTAAAGATAATATCATTGGATACTTCCCCGATGACAAGGCGGTTTTTGGCGGATGCCTGATCAAAGAAGTGGGAGCAAAGAAGGGAAATCTGGAAGATGCCAATATAGGGGCATGGCCCGGGACAGTCAGTAAACTCAAACAAAAATATCCCGGGGTTCAGATTGTAATACCCGGACATGGAAAACCGGGTGGCACCGAATTGTATGATTATACTATAAAACTATTTAAATAAAAATGTCCTTGTGGCAGTTTTTAAATCAGTGGGCGGTTTTTGCATTACCGCTACTACAGGGTTTGGGAATTGAAACTGAAAGAGTGTCGTATATTTATTTAGTAGCCATCATGGCTAAAGCAACCACTAATAAAAACCGACAGACAAAACCGAAATAAAGGTGATATGGCAGAACAAGGATTTACATATGTAATATATGGGGTTAGTAAGGGGCTTGGAAAAGCTATACTAAAATTTTTGCCTGGTAAGAATGATAAAGTGTTTGGAGTATCCCGGACGAAGCCCGCTTATCTGCATGAATTGACGAATAATAATATTTGGATACAGGCCGATTTGTCAAATCCTCAGCAAGCATCGCAGACTATTAAAGAAGTTATAGGCGAAGAAAAAATTGATTATTTGATTTATAATGTTGGAATCTGGGAAAAAACCGGGTTTACAGCAAACTATGACTTTGAACGAATAGAAAACAATGAAATAGAAGAAATAATAAATACAAATATCACTTCTTCCATTTTATCAATTAAATCCTTATTACCCAACCCGAGGCTCTCCGGGAACGGAAAGATAATTTTTATTGGCTCTACCCTGGGACTTGAGAACCATAACAAAAAAGAAATAGTTTTTTCTGCTTCCAAATTTGCTATAAGAGGCATTGTCCATTCTCTAAGAACTCATTTGCGACCACAAAGTATCGGTGTAACGGTAATTAATTTGGGAGATTTAGCTACGCAATACGAGTATGAAGAAGGAACAGAAATTGTAAGGGAAAAACATAATGGCGGATTAATCCCGCTTGCAGACGTTCTGGGCGCATTAAGATTTATTATTAGTACGACCAATGCTACTTGCGTAAAAGAAATTAATATGCCATCAATGAAAGATCCGGATATATGAAACCCGAATTACCTGTTAGCTAAACATAAAAAAAGTAAAACATTGTTTCTGTGATATTTTAATGTTGGTGACTTGTGCATCCTTGTTTATAAAAAAGGAAATTAGGTTGCAAAATGTACCGGAAAATATTTTAGTAAATAAAGAAGTGTAAGAAG
>JBPPMM010000494.1:0-5097 GCA_051306075.1 Chitinophagaceae bacterium | reverse complement strand
TTATATATGTTCTTCACTTTTCTATAGTTTTAATTCCTATTCAAGTGATGATACCGCAAAGACGGAAAAGCCAGCAAAAAAGCAGAATTTCCCTGTTCAGGTATCTACTGCGGCTGTCGTTCGATAAATAATTATATCCCGCGATTTTTTTCAGGCTGATCAATAGGGATTGCATTGATAGTAATATCTTCGCCGCTCCGAAGAATTACTTTAGATACCTATTTAAGTCATGCAATCTGCCAAAATCTTTTCCGGTACAAGCTCTGGAGTATTAACGAACGAAATTTGTAAGCGCTACGGAGTGAAGCAGGGAAAGATTAATATTCAGCGTTTTAGCGACGGAGAAATGAGCCCCACATTCATGGAAAGCATCCGTGGCGATTTTGTATTCCTGGTGCAAAGCACCTGCTCCCCCGCAGATAACATTTTGGAACTACTTTTAATGATTGATGCAGCAAGAAGGGCATCAGCATATAAAGTTATTGCCGTTCTCCCTTATTATGGCTATGCACGCCAGGACAGGAAGGATAAGCCCCGGGTTGCGATAGGTAGTAAATTAATTGCTAATATGTTAGTAGCGGCTGGAGCCGACCGTATTGTTACAATGGATTTACATGCTCCGCAAATTCAGGGATATTTTGATATACCTGTGGATCATCTCGATAGCCATGCGGTTTTTATCCCTTATATTGAAAATCTAAAGTTAGAAAACCTTACCTTCGCCGCCCCCGATGTGGGTTCTACCAACAGGGTAAGAGAAATAGCAAATTATTTCAATGCTGAAATGGTGATTTGTGATAAACACAGGAAAAGAGCAAATGAAATTGCGAGCATGGTTGTAATTGGGGATGTAACGGGAAAAGACATTGTAATAATAGATGATATCTGTGATACGGGTGGAACACTGGCAAAAAGTGCAGCTCTTTTAAAGGAAAAAGGTGCCCGTAGCATTAGGGCTTTAATTACACATCCTGTACTAAGTGGGAAGGCTTATGAAAATATAGAGAACAGCGTACTGGAGGAGTTGGTGGTATGTGATACTATCCCAATAAAGAAAGAAAGCTCAAAGATCAAAGTAATTTCTGTAGCGGAATTATTTGCAGTAGCAATTAGAAATGCATTTGAAAATAAAAGTATCACCAGCCTTTTTATTCATTCCCAAAGGAGGGATAAATAAATGGTGGTTTTTGGAATGAGCGATTTTTATCCATTTGGATAATATCGGATTTAATACGAAAAATAAACAAACAAAATAAAAATGAAAACAATTGCAATCAAGGCGCAACTGAGGACCGGATTCGGGAAAACTGCCACCCGCCAGCTCCGCTCTCAGGACCAGGTGCCAGGTGTAATTTACGGAGGTGCACAGGAGATCAATTTTTCAGCTCCTGCTGTGGCATTTAAACCTTTGGTATATACACCCAGCTTTCAGTTTGCTGAAGTAGACGTAGAAGGAAAAACCTACAAATGCATTTTAAAAGATCTTCAATTCGATAAGGTTAGCGATCACCTGATCCACATAGACCTTTTAGAATTAGTGGAAGATAAAATGGTGATTGCGACAATACCTTTGAAGTTTACAGGTGTTTCAAAAGGAGTGAAGGATGGTGGAAAATTTGTAGCTAAAATAAATTCTTTAAAGGTAAAAACCTATCCCAAATACCTGAAAGAACAAATTGAAGTTTCGGTTGACGACCTTGAATTAAATGGCAATATCCGGGTAGAAGATGTGAAATTGGATAATTATGAGATATTAAATTCTCCCAGGATTCCGATTGCATCTGTAGTTTTAACAAGGCAATTAAAGCAGGAGGAAGCTACTACACCTGCTGCTCCGGCCGCCGCAGCAGCTGCTGCCCCAGCTTCAAAGGCTGCTCCCGCCGCTGCAAAAGCTGCCCCGGCTGCCGGGAAAAAATAGTGATGCGATATTTAAATGTATTAATACACCCGCTTTGCTTATGCAGGCGGGTTTTTTAAATATTTTAATGCAATATTTAGCCTCATACTCAATATGCATTCAGGATTTTCCAACACTTTATTCAATATGATTTATTGCATATGAAATATTTGATTATTGGATTGGGTAATATTGGTGACGAATATGCACATACCAGGCATAACATAGGTTTTGATGTGGTTAATGCATTTGTGAATAAGCATGGCGGGAAATTTAATTTGGATAGATTGGCTTATGTTTCTGAAATTAAATGGAAGGGAAAAATAATTATATGCATTTGCCCTACTACTTACGTAAATCTTAGCGGACGGGCAGTAAAATACTGGATGGATAAGGAAAACATATTAGCTGAAAATATCCTTGTAATTCTGGATGACCTGGCTGTTCCGGTCGAAAAATTAAGATTGAGAAAAGCCGGAAGTGATGGAGGTCACAATGGCCTGAGAAGTATCCAGGAGTTTATAGGCACGACCGAATATCCCAGGTTAAGGTTTGGGATTGGTAATAATTTTCCAAAGGGTCGCCAATCCGATTTTGTATTAAGCAAATGGAAACCGGAAGAAGAAATTATTATTAAGCTTAAAATAGATAAATCGATAGAAGTAATAGAGAATTTTGCCACCCGGGGACTAACCTTTGCTATGAACGAGGTAAATAATCACAAGTTTTGATTATGATAAGTCATATTGATTACTTATTTTAGCATCCCAACCCTTTGATGCTTAGACTCCAAATACCCTTTTGTTTAGCTGATATATATGGGATCAACCGTTAATAAGAAGTATCCGATGTATTTTAACACCAACCACCCTGATTATGAAGATTTTTTGTGTAGGCCGTAATTTTGAATCACATGCTCAAGAACTTGGAAATGAAATTCCTGATGAGCCGGTTATTTTTATGAAGCCTAAAAGTGCATTACTTCAGCCACATGCACCATTTTACTATCCAGAGTTTACGAATGAGCTTAATTATGAATGTGAGCTTGTTTTGCGCATTTGTAAAAACGGGAAGTACATCCAGGACAAATTTGCCGGAAAATATTATGATGCAATCACAACAGGTATTGATTTTACAGCGAGAGATATTCAAAATGAATTGAAAGCTAAGGGCCTGCCGTGGGAAAAAGCAAAATCCTGGGATAATTCGGCAGTTATTGGCAAATGGGTAACATTACCAGAAATTAAAAACCGGAACGAAATAAAATTTGGACTTTATAAGAACAAAGAATTAGTACAGCAAGGAAATTCTTCCAAAATGATTTTCGACTTTGATAGCATTGTAGCCTATATTTCTAACTATTTTTCAGTAAACATTGGGGATGTTATTTTTACAGGTACTCCCGCAGGAGTTGGAGAAGCTGTAGTGGGTGATGAATTAGAAGGCATCCTGGAAGACGTAAGCATGTTTAACCTTACGATAAAATAATCAACTAATAATTATATCCAAACCAATTGCTTATAATAGCCATCTCTTATTAAGGGATGGTTATTTCTTTATTGTAAATAATTTCAGGGCACGAATGATATTGCATTGAATAAGAGAATCAATCTGGTAATCATAATAAATAAGATCAACCTGTCTCCCACTTGTAGAGGCCGTTTTCTCTTCCCCTGATTATTACTTTCTTCCACCTAAATTTGTGCATCTGCCCTTGCATTGTGTATAGTTTGAAACGACTTAGATGATTGACATTACCATATTGAAAAAAGCATTCAGGGCTATGAGCCTTGTAAAAAAAATGGCTGAGACGTATGAGGCCAACCGAGCAATTTGTAAATATGTACATTCTACTTCCAGGGGTCACGAAGCTATTCAACTGGCATCTGCATTTCAATTATTGCCCCAGGATTATGTAAGTCCATATTACCGGGATGAAAGTATGCTGTTGGGCCTGGGTTTTACGCCATATGAATTAATGTTGCAATTACTTGCCAAAGGCGATGATATATTCACTGGCGGACGTGAATATTATTCTCATCCTAACTACCGCGGAAAAGAGAAGCCATTAATAATACATCAAAGCAGCGCAACGGGTATGCAGGTTATTCCTACTACAGGCATTGCCCACGGAATTCAATATTTGTCCGCTCTTCGGGAGGCCGGCATTGAAAATAGTTTATCAGCTAACAATAGCGGTATAACTCCTCTTGTTCTTTGTTCCCTTGGAGATGCCAGTATTACTGAAGGAGAAGTAAGTGAAGCGTTTCAGTTTGCGGTCTTGAAACAATTGCCCATTATATATCTAATACAGGATAATAATTGGGGTATCAGCGTAAGAGCTGAAGAATCAAGAACAATGAATGCATTTGAATTTGCAGCCGGGTTTAAAGGGATGAACAGGATCCAGGTGGATGGGAGCGATTTCGAAGCTTCATATGAAGTGATGAAATTTGTATGCGATAGTACCAGGAAAGAGGGAAAACCATGGCTTGTTCATGCACAGGTTCCTTTGCTGGGCCATCATACCAGTGGGGTAAGAAGAGAATTTTATAGAACAGATGATGATTGGGCCAGGCATTTAGAGCATTGTCCTGAAATGAAATTGAGAAAAAAACTTATAGAAAAAGGAGTAGAGGAAAACGAGTTAAAGCAAATAGAAGAAGAAGCAGCTGCCATCGTTGCAAGGGAATTTTCAAGAGCTGTAGCTTCCCCTGAACCCGAGCCGGACACTGTTCAGGATCATATATTTGTTCCAACGCCTGTTCTTCATGAAAAAGGTGAAAGGTCTCCTGCGGGTGCAGAAAAAATTATGATGGTTGACGCTGCTTTGTTTGCCATCCGCGAAATAATGGAAAGCCATCCTGAAGCCGTGGTATATGGTCAGGATGTGGGGAAAAAATTGGGTGGTGTATTTAGGGAAGCAGCAACATTAGCTCAGCAATTTGGTGATCTCAGAGTATTTAATACCGCTATCCAGGAAGCTTATATTGTAGGATCCACTGTAGGTATGAGTGCAGTGGGTTTAGTTCCTATTGTTGAAGTGCAGTTTGCGGACTACATTTATCCGGCTAGTAATCAGTTGGTCTCTGAAATCTCAAAAAGTTGTTATCTCAGCTGTGGGAAATTTCCTGTGTCGATGATCCTTCGTGTGCCCACGGGAGCCTACGGAGGCGGGGGGCCATATCATAGCGGAAGCA
>JBPPMM010000289.1:0-50276 GCA_051306075.1 Chitinophagaceae bacterium | reverse complement strand
ATTATAAGGATGACCGGGTAAATGACCAATATAAGGTAGTCCATCAGCCGGTTCAAAATATTGTGACGACCATTTATACCCGATCTTATCTATATTAAAGTGAGAACGTATATGACTTTCCAGTTCTAAAAAATAATGATTGGTATTTTCACCGTGTGCAGTCTTGTGATCTTTACCTCCGGCTATCAGGTAATTCCGGCCCTTAACTTTTTGTGTGCGGTAATAATGATAAGGATCCTCCATATCATAACTAAGTCCTGCAGGATAATTATTATCAACCAATGTAAGAGCCATGGCATAACTACGGTAAGGCACACAACGAAGATGCAGCAAGTTAACGCCGGGAGGAATATGTGTGGCGTATATCAGGTCGCGGCCTTTAAAAATACCGATATTGGTTTCTGCTTCTATTATTTCATTATGTTCAACTCCTGTAACCCTGCAATGCTGTTCTATAATACCACCTGCTTTTTCAAATGCTCTTGCCAAAGCATATAAATAAACCAGGGGATTGAATTTTGCCTGGCCCTTTACCTGAACTGCTTTTACAAAAGGGATGGGTACTGGTATGTCTTTACAATAATCTAACTTAAGTCCGGCCTCTTTTGATGCTGCCACAATTTCTTCCAGTTCTTTTTCTTGTTTTTCATTGCGGGCAAACAAAAATGCATCTGCTTCCTCAAATCCGCAATCAATATCATACAGCAATACATTATTGCGGATCAGGTCAATAGCTTCACCGGCAGCTTGCGCTACTAACTCTGCCTTTTCTTTATTAAAGTTTTTGCTGATAGTTTTATATGGGGTATCGAGTAAAGTATTCAGGTGTGCAGTTGTGCCACCGGTTGTGCCAAAGCCCAGGTTAGCCGCTTCCAGCAAAAGACATTTAATTCCGGATCTTTGTAATAGTAGTCCTGTACTGATGCCCGTTATACCACCACCAACTATCACTACATCATATATAGTTTGATAATCTGCCCTGTTACCACCACCTGAATAAGGTTCTATTTTATCCTGCCATAAACTGATAGCAGCTCCATCTCTGTTTACCATATCTAAATTTTAAAAATAAAAAATCAATTATCCTGCCATTCCGATGTAAACCTTTTTGATACGTAGGGTTTTTAGTTACCTTCTTTTTTTCGGGTCCTTTTTATTTTCATGTTGTGATTATCTTCTGCCTCATCCAATGAATGTGAGGTATGCAAATCAATTTCCTTTTCCGCCTTCTCTGCCAGTTTAATGTAAAAATTCTTGAGTACATGGATTTCCTCTTCGGTGAGGTCTTCAATATTGACCAGGCGATTACTTGCCAGCTCATGACTGGCAATCAATTCATTTAACTTAAGTTGTATGGCTGCCGTATCCTTATTTTGAGATTGCTGAATGATAAACACCATTAAAAAGGTAATAATGGTAGTACCGGTATTGATCACCAGTTGCCAGGTATCCGAATACCCAAACAACGGGCCGGTAAGAGCCCATAAAATAATCAGCACAACGGCTGAAATGGAAACAGCGGGACTTCCTGTTTTGCGGGTTACCCAAACTGCTATACGGTTAAATACCCTTGCCCGTTTCAACTTCTTTTTTGAAATATGGTGCTTGTCCATTTTTTAGTATTTATGAATAAGGCCAGGCAATATTACCTGGCACTTATTTTCATCAACTCCGCATTCTAAAAAGATTTATTCCTCCTCTTCTGATTCTTCCTGCTCTGCTTCCCAATTAATGTCGTTTTCTGCAATTTGGGAAAGCGTACTATCGGTTTCTTTTTCTTCTTCTAAGGTTGTATTCAATATGTCTGCTACCTCAGATAATCCTAAAGTAGTGGCGATAGATACCAGGCTGCCATAAGTAGCGATCTCGTAATGTTCCACTTTTTGTGCAGCCATTATGATACCTGCATCTCTTGTCATACTTCCTTCTTCCGTTTCTTCCACAACAGAGTTTCCCTCTTTTATCAGGCCTTCCATTGCTTCGCATTTCTTTGCCTGGGCCTTTTTACCCATCAGCTCAAATACCTGTTCAAGGCGACTTACCTGCTCTTCAGTTTGCATTTTATGCTCTTCAATAGCGTCTTTAAGTTGCTGGGTGGTGGCAGCCTTTTTCATTTTAGGTAATTCTTTGGTCAGGTGTTTTTCCGCCCAATAAATATCCTTTAATGAATCTGTGAAAAACTTTTCTAATTGGGAATTTTTTATCTGGGCCGTTGAAGATCCGTTTGATTTTGCCTGTTTTGATTTAGGTGCAGTTTTCGTTTTTGTGTTTGCCATGGTATTGCTTTTTGATGTTAAAAAAAATTGGTTTCTTTAGGTAAGGCAAAGCATATGCCATCTGTTGGAGTCTTATTCATGGTGAGTTAATCAAAAATTATGGGGTGATTGTTACTCAAAAAAAGAAGTACTGACCAATCTTTTAACCATATTTATTACATGAGCTAACCGAATGCAATGACACTAAACAGAAGCGTATTTTACATTTGCATTTAAGTGGGGAAAAATTTTTGACAAGGAAAATTGTCGTTAGGCAGAGATGAAATTGCGAAGAAAAAATTGCTGCAAACCGGAGAATAAAATCTTTTTTAACACTGGCGGAATTCAGTCAATAAAATATATATAAAAAATTATTCAGATACTAACCTTCTTTTTAAATATCAGATTGAATCGCCTTTATTGTAGCTATAGCTGCTTTTGTGCTGGTATGCAACGAATCAAAATCTTTACGATCTAATATTAATTTACTGACCAGGTTACTTCCCATTCCAACGGCACATACACCCGCTTCAAACCACTTTCTTATATTTTCTTCTGAGGTATCTACCCCGCCGGTTACTACAAAATCAAGTTTGGGAAACAGGGGCTTAATGGCTTCCATAAAAGAAGGGCCCATCGTATTTCCCGGAAAAAGTTTGATCATTGAACAACCCGCCTGCTCAGCCACCTGAATTTCAGCAGGTGTCATACAACCCGGTATCCAACCTGTTTTTTGTAAATAGGCAACATCGCAAACAGCATGATCAAAGAACGGACTGATCAGGAAATCAGCACCTGCATCAATAAATTGACTGGCATGTTCAGCTGTCTTAATAGTACCTACAGCCAGAATCAGGTCTTTCCAATCTTTATCTCTTAGCTGAACTAATTGTTTAAAATTTTGTAAGGCCATCGGCCCCCGGTTGGTAAATTCTATGAACCTAACACCGGCATCATATAATGCCCTTGTCACGCCGATACAGGTTTCAATGTCGTCATGATAAAACAAAGGCAAAAAACCCTGTTGCTTTATCAGGTCTTTAATTTGTTGTTCCCGGTCCATAATGCTTTTTCGTTTACTTGCTCAATTGTCTGCTTTGTAGCGTCTCCTACCTCATGTAGTTTGCCAACTGCAGCTGCTGCCGAATAATTTATTATTTCAGTAGCAGAATGCTTGTTATATAAACCGTATATCAAACCGGCCATAAAACAATCGCCACTACCTACTTTGTCTATTACTTCCCCGATCAAAAATTGTTCAGATACCGCCATCTCAGAACCCTTTTGCAAAACGGCCCAATATTCATTTTCCAGCCTGAATGTAAAAGCGAAACTTTGTGCAAGGGGATAATTTCGGTGTAACTCAAGCATTGATTTGCCGGCGGCTTCTATTAATTGTTCTCTTGTTTTTCCCAGACTGTTTTCAATTGGAGATGGAATACCTAACAGGCTTTCAACAGCCCAGATATTACCCATGATTATATGGCAGTGCTTTACAAGATCCGGCATTATTTCAGGAGGCTGATGACCATACTGCCAAAGCTTAGCACGGTAATTTAAATCAACAGAGATAATCAACCCTTTTGCAGTCGCTGCTTCTAATGCCTCTTTACAAACGGCAGTAGCCTGTACACTTAAAGCGGGACTGATGGCGCTAAAATGAAACCAGCAACAACCCTCCAGTGCTATATTCCAATCGATCATGCCAGGTTTCAGCTCTGCAAATGAAGAATAAGCCCGGTCATATATAACGCCGGCATTCTTAAGATCAGCACCCTGTGGCAGATAATAAGCACCTATGCGGTTACCTGAAAGATGAATGGCGGAAATATCAATATCATTAAACTGCAACTCCTCCATTATTTCTTTGCTTAGATAATTGTCCGGCATAGCCGTACCATATTTTACCGGCACTTTCCATTTTGCGAGTGCATTGGCAACATTTAATTCAGCGCCTCCTATATAAACGGGCATCGATGACTGATGTATCCATTCTTTATTCAAAGAAGGGCTCATACGAAGTAATATTTCTCCAAAACAAAATACCCTAAATCCTCCTGAGGCGGAGGCTTTCGGGGAGTCATTATTATTGAAAATTGTTTCTGACATTGAATATTTTATTTTCTTACTACTCTATGAATTGCTCTTTTGGATTTCTTTTGTGGTTTATTTTAATTCTGGAACTGGTGCAGGATCCATATCGGTATAAACTAAATTTTCTCCGGCCATGGCCCAGATAAAACCATAGTTGCTGGTACCACATCCAAAATGAGTACTCCAGGGAGGGGAGATCACAGCTTCATGGTTGGCCATGACAATATGCCTGGTATGTTGCGGCTCTCCCATAAAATGAAATATCCTATGCTGTTCAGGAAGATCAAAATAAAAATAGACTTCCATTCTGCGGGTATGTGTGTGCGGCGGAATAGAATTCCAAACATTGCCAGACTCAAGTACTGTTAAACCCATTACCAATTGACAGCTGCGGATACCATCCAGGTGAATATACTTATAAACGGTCCTTTTATTTGATGTTTCTATAGCACCTAATACTACCGGTGCCGCCTGCTCCCTAGTACATTTTGTATTAGGATACTCTTTATGTGCCGGGGCAGATAATAAATAATAAGCTGCCGGTTCACCCGGCTGGTTGCTGGCAAAGCTTACTTCTTTTGTTCCCTTGCCTATATACACACAATCTAATTTATCAAGCTGGAAGTTCTCACCATTAGCTGTTACCGATCCGGCACCGCCTACATTAATGACACCCAGTTCTCTTCTTTCTAAAAAAAAGTCAGCTTTAAGTTCAGGATGATTGGGTAAGCCTATTGATTTGTTTACCGGTTTAGCACCGCCAATAATCACCCTGTCATAATGTGTGTATTCTAATTGCACGGTATCATCCTGCATTAATGAAGACACTAAAAAGTTTTCACGGAGTTGTTCCGTATTGAACTGTTTAGCTTCGTTAGGGCTTATTGCAAACCAGATTTTCATAAAGGAGAATTTAAAAATAATGATCAGAATGCTTTTGCGGTTGCCGCAACAGGTTGTTCCGTAGTCCGAAAATTGAAATAGTTATTAGCATTGTTGAAACAAATATCCCGAATCACCTGGCCTATCCAAGCCTTATCATTGGGCAGCTCGCCATTTTCTATTTCTTCGCCAAACAGATTGCAGAGTATTCGTCTGAAATATTCGTGACGCGGGAAAGAAAGAAAACTACGGCTATCCGTCAGCATGCCCACAAAACGGCTGATCAATCCCATATTGGACAATGCATTGATTTGTTTAGTCATACCATCTTTCTGATCGAGAAACCACCAGGCAGAGCCCCATTGTACTTTTCCCGCTGTTGATCCATCATTGAAGTTGCCTGTCATGGTTGCCATCAGTTCATTATCGGCAGGGTTGAGATTATAGATGATTGTTTTGGCGAGTTTATTATTGGTGTCTAACCTGTTCAAAAATTTGGATAACGCTTTTGCCTGCGAAAAATCGCCGATACTATCCCAACCGGTATCAGGGCCAAGATTTGATAACATGCGGCTATTATTATTTCTTAAAGCTCCAAGATGGTATTGTTGCACCCAACCCTTCTCCCAATCCCATTCTGCAAATGTTACCAGCATAGCACTTTTGAATTTCAAATTCTCTTCACGGGAAAGTGCTTTGCCAAAGCGAATCTTTGCGAAAATATTCCTGATTTCTGCATCTGAATAATCTTCTGCATATAACTGCTCCAATCCATGATCAGAAACAGAGCTACCCGCTTCCGCAAAGAAATCGTGCCGCTTCTTAAGCGCATTAAGGTATTCTTCAAGAGTGCCGATGGAAACATTGGAAGCAGCTTCTACTTTTTCTACATATTGATTAAATGTAACGGCATCATCCACATTCATTGCTTTATCCGGGCGATAAGCCGGTAAAACTTTTATATCAAACCCATCCGCTTTTATCTTTTGATGATGCTCCAATGAATCAATGGGATCATCGGTCGTACACAAAATTTTTACATTCATTTTCTGCAGCAAACCCTTTACACTGTATTCAGGCGTCTGTAGTTTAACCGTGCATTGTTCATATATTTTACGGGCTGTGTCTGCATTTAATATATCGTCAACATCAAAATAACGTTGCAGTTCCAGGTGTGTCCAATGGTACAGGGGATTCCTCAATGTGTAAGGAACAGTAGCGGCCCAATGCTGAAATTTTTCAAAATCAGTTGAATTCCCGGTGATGAATTTTTCATCCACACCATTGGTACGCATAGCCCGCCACTTGTAGTGATCGCCATAGAGCCAAACCTGTGTCAGGTTTTCAAAAATGATATCGTTGGCTATCTGCTCGGGAGGCAAGTGATTGTGATAATCAATGATGGGCATATTTTTGGCAAATTCATAGTAGAGTTGCTGTGCCGTTTTATTATGAAGCAAAAAATTTTCTTCGGGAAATTTTTTCATACAATCTTTTTAAAAAACTTTTATTGGGGAGGTGACGAGTATTGTAATCGAATCTCTCATGCCAAACTTTATGACTTCAAGTCAACAAAATGATTATTCAGCCCAGGTTCTCCTATTAGCCCCAATGAAAATCGGGATTGAAAGGAACTGGGATTTATAATGACACACCTCTTTTCCATGGAATAAAATCATCCTGGTTTAGTATTACTGCTTTGGGAATTACTTCACCACTTGCGGCTTTGATGCAATATTCCAATATCTCTTCGCCCATCTGCTCTATTGTTTTATCTCCTTCCACTATCGGCCCGCAATCAATATCAATAATATCTTTCATTCTTTTGGCCAACGATGAATTGGTAGCAATTTTGATGGTGGGACAAACAGGATTACCTGTTGGTGTACCCAGCCCGGTTGTAAATAAAATAAGTGTTGCACCGCTTGCTGCTTTACCGGTGGTTGCCTCCACATCATTGCCGGGTGTGCATACTAAATTTAATCCCGGTTTCACAACCGGTTCTGTATAATCCAACACATCTTCTACCGGAGATGTGCCGCCTTTTTTAGCAGCACCGGTACTTTTGATAGCATCAGTAATTAATCCATCCCGGATATTCCCGGGAGAAGGATTCATATGAAAGCCGGAACCCACTTTATGAGCTGCCTCATTATATGCAGTCATAAGGTGAATAAATTTTTTTGCTGCGGCTTCTTCCTTTGTCCGGTCAATAAGGTTTTGTTCAGCGCCACATAGTTCAGGAAACTCCGCTAATAAAATTTTTCCGCCCAGAGCTACTAACAGATCAGAACAATAACCAACAGCCGGATTTGCAGAAATTCCACTAAAGCCATCACTGCCACCACATTTTACACCAATGACCATTTTGTCAAGCGATGCCGGTTTTCTTTCCTGTTTATTTATTTCAATTAATCCCAAAAATGTTTTACGGATAGCTTCTGTTACTAATTGCTCTTCACTTTGCGATTGCTGTTGTTCAAAAATGTATAAGGGCTTATCAAAATTGGGGTTGCGTTGTTTAAGATCATTGACAAAATCCTGCACCTGCAAATTTTGACAACCCAAACTCAATACAGTTACTCCCGCCACGTTGGGGTGATCAGCATAAGCTGCCAACAGTTTGCCTAAAATAGCCGCATCCTGTCTGGTTCCTCCGCAACCACCCTGGTGATTTAAGAATTTTATTCCGTCAACGTTTTGAAAAGGCCTCCTCCCAACTTCCTCGGGTGGAGGAGGAGCGAACCCTACTGATGAAATATCCTCACCTCTTTTATAACATTCAATCAAATGATGAGTATAAGATTTATATTTATCTGTTACTGCATAACCCAATTCATTGTGCAATGCTTCACGGATAACATCTAAATTCCTGTTCTCGCAAAAAACGGTAGGAATAAACAACCAGTAATTGGCAGTGCCTACTCTTCCATCACTACGATGAAAACCATTAAATGTCCTGCTTTTAAATTTGGACACATCAGGAGCATGCCATTCATACCGGAAAGGTCTGTATGTAAAAGGATCTGCCGCATGTTTTATATTTTCTGTTGTCATCAATCCACCGGCAGGAATATTTTTTTGTGTTTTTCCCACCAGCACACCATACATGATCACTTCATCACCAGCCTCCATATCCTGTACAAAAAATTTATGCTTGGCGGCAATGTTATCTGTCAATACATAACGTTCATCATTATATTGTACAGCTTCACCTTTAGAAAGATTTTTCAGGGCGACTAATACATTATCTTTTGGATGAACTTTTAACACTGTTTGCTTCATGATGACTCTATCGGTTTTGCCGGTTGGGAAATTTGTTTAATAGCCGCCTGAGCGCCGCTATTAATGAGTTGCTGCAATTTACTGCTTATTGCATTTATAAAACTGGCATAACTACCAAGATTGGTGCCCCAAAATGATTCGTCACCCAGCATATCCTGTACCAGTTGTGAGGTGCTTTCAGCCTGTTTCCATTTTGCAGCATACCAGTCAGTATTATCATCATTTACCAGGTATTTTCTCCCATTAACTTCGCCATAATACTTTCCATCCTCAGCCTTTTCACATTTCATGAACAGGAAGTGTGCTGCAAGCCCAAGAGAAATATATTCCGGTACAGTTCCAAATCGGGCCAGGTAATTTTGTATAATTGGAATATTCCTCATTTTCATTTTAGAAGAGTATTGCACGGTTATGCTCAACCATTGATGTTCGATATGCGGATTGCGGTAACGATCCAGTACTTTCTCAGCAAATTCTCTGGTGGCATCTATACTGATAATTTCGTTCGTTATGGCGGGGCTTATTTCCAGCATCATCAGGTTGCTGATATAGTGGGCAAAATCAGCATTATCCATTGCTTCTTTTACAGTGTGAAAACCGGCTAAATGTGCCAGACCGCAACTGAAAGTATGTGAACCGTTTAATAAACGAAGCTTTAATTCACGAAACAGATCAATATCAGGGGTAATGATTACTCCTTCATCGGCTTTGGTGAATGATAATATGTCCTGTACTTTTTGCTTATCAGATTCAATGGCCCATAAGCGATATACTTCACTAATGATCATCAGTTCGTCGGTATATCCCAATTCTTTTTCAACTTTTGACTGCATAGCAGGTGGTAACTTACCTGGCACAATACGATCAACCAACGAATTGCAGAAATAATTCGCATTTTCAAGCCAGTCCATGAAAGCATATTCCAGATTATTCTGGTGGGCCAGTTCATCCAGGATAGCTTCGAGCTTTTCGCCATTGTAAGGTATCAGTTCTGTTGGGATAATAACCATTCCTTTACCAGGGTCGCCGTTGAAAATCCTGTACCTTTTATACAGGAAGGCCAGCAACTTGGCTGGAAAAGACCGGGGAGGCGATGCATGCAGATCATCATCCGCATCCAATACAATACCCACTTCCGTTGTATTGGATATGATTACCTGCAGAGCAGGATTCGCAGCGCATTTCAAAATTTCATTCCATTGTGAAGCAGCGGATAATACCCTGCTGATAGATGAATTGATAATATTATTTTCAATTATTTTTCCATTTTCAATTCCTCTTATACAAATAGTATATAAGCCATCCTGGTTGTCAAAATCATCAGACCCTCCACTGGCAGTTGACTTCACCATCACCACTTTCCCGTTAAAAATGTTTTGCCGGTTCGCCTTATCAATAAAATAATCAGGCAGGCCCCGAAGCAAAACACCGGTACCAAATTGCAATACTTTTTCAGGCAATGAAAATAATTTTTCATCCGGAACAACCAATCCGGGTTGCTTTTTTACAGACCGGATATTTTTTTTTGACAGTTGCATATTCAATCAATTAAACTCCCAATTATTACTAATTCATTTTTTGCATTGCGATAATAACCATTTCACCAAATCAGTTGCAGCTTTATAGTTCCAATATTCCGCAGGCAATTTTCTACCATCCACATATTCATTGTATAACCAGGGATCACCAACGGCCAGCACAGTCCCATTGCCATACTTAGCCATGGCAATAATCACATCAGTTTCTTTCGTCACCACGGCTTTTGCCGGAGATTTTACACTTAATACACTGACTTCTTTCAGGTACATTTTATACGGTGCGTTAAAGATTTGTTTATTATCATCAGGAACAACAACACCCGTTTCAAACTCATCGTCCTTCACCATGTTCCTGCTTTTATTGGTAAAGTTTATTCCAAATACCCCGGCGAGTTTATTAAAATGTTCGAGATCGCAGTTAGCGCTATCATTAGCCATCAGGAATAATACGCCACCCGCTTTTACCCAATCACTAATGGTCTTCACATCTTTTGCCGAAACATAATTGGGCGAAGGATTATCTTTTACATGGTCGGGATCTACAATGATGTAAATGGATGCTGATCTTAAATTGGCAACGGTCGGCGCTACATCCAGTGATGAAAGCCCTGCTCCATATTTATTGAAGATATGCCCCCATGCAGTAAGTCCCGGATGAGAGTATTCATTCCATACATAATGCCAGTAAACCAAATTACCGGAAACTTTCTTTCTTTTTTCGCTGTTAAAATAGCGGTCCAGTAAAATTGTTTTTCCCTTACCCATACCTTGCGTTGGCACCATCTCCATTTCATTAGCCGCTAATAAAAAAGCTCCCATGCCTTTTGGATCGTTGACAATCACCGGCTCACTCATATAGTACTCAAAACTTCCATCGCGGTAAGGGTTACCACCCAGGCCACTTACTTTTACGGTACCATGTAAATTGGTTTGACCTTCTTCTACCTTAATAAATTGCTTTACTATTCCATCGTAACCTTTTTTGGCAATAGCAATTTTTGCAGGGGGTAAATATTCTTTTCGCACACTCTTTGCTATTGTATATACAAACTGGCAGCTCGCCGAAGCTTCAAAATAATTTTTTTCTTTCCCTGGTCCATTATAATTCAAAATATCGAGCCACAAACCCGTTTTGGTGTCCTGCACTTTTTCAATCGCATTTACCAAACGGTTTAATATAGCAATAAGGTCTTTTCTCTTTGGATGGTTGTCCGGAAACCAATCCAGTGCATCAACGATAGCTGTGGCATACCAACCCATAGCCCTTGCCCAAAAAAGTGGTGACAATCCCGTTTCCTTATTCGCCCATTTCTGTTGTTTACTTTCATCATATGCATGATAGAGCAAACCTGTCTTCGCATCCCGTGCATGTTTCTCCATCCAAATAAATTGGTTGGCAACATCATTAAAGGCAGTGTCCTGTTGCATCAGGTCCGCATATTCAGCATAGAAAGGAGCACCCATGTATAATCCATCCAGCCACATCTGGTTGGGATAAATTTTTTTGTGCCAGAAGCCACCTTCCCGGGTACGCGGATGTGTTTGCAATTGTTCTTTTAAAAGCCTGGCAGCTTTCAGGTATTTTTGTTTTTGTGTTACTTTATATAGAAGCAAAACCAATTTACCATTATTGATATGATCAATATTGTATTCATCAGGATGATACGTCTTAATGGTTCCGTCATCCTGAACAAAATAATCCATCTGCTTTTGGATATAATTATAATACCTGACGTCGCCGGTGTTTCTCCATATACCCTCAAAACCTTTCAGGATCACCCCCATGTCATAAGCCCATTTGGCCTGGCTGCCCAGCGCAAAAGAATCTTTCCAAATATGCATAACTGTTTGCGCCAATTGTTCTGACAAAGGCTTTTGCTGTGCCTGAGCAGTCATAGATATAATTAGTAGTGCGATCGTAAAACATTTTTTCATAAATATTCTTTGCCTGTTTTTATGCTACTACCGGTGTCTGTTAACATGCTCTGTTCGGGGGTTTGTTCACTTCTCGTCAAGCTTCATCCTCGTATCCTTCTCCGGACGGAGGCCGCACTCACCACTCATCATTTACCTTTGGTCACACTCTTCTCACTTGCCCCCAAATCATAACTAACCTTCTTATTTGCTTTAGTAGCATCAGTATTTTTAATATTAATATTGTTGCTTCGTTCCCCACTGATACGGAACAACAATTCTGCACCTTCCTTATAAGTAATGTTATCAAAAGTCAGCTTATCACTTTGCACCACATCAATCACCGGGTTGGTTTCTGCGCTGATGACTTTAATATTTCTAAAGATGATGCCTGTTGCTTCCTGCACATCAATTCCTTTGTTTGCCTGCAAAACCATATTCTCCAATAAAATATCTTTTACATGCATTTCAGGCAAGCCACGAACAAAAATTGCTTTCTCTGCTCCGTAACAATACACATGGCTGATATGGATGTTTCGGAATTGCGGAGTGGTTTCATCCACCGCTTTAAATTCCACTTCAGGTAATTCCCTTTTTTCACCCAACAACACGACAGGATCCTTAGCCATATAATACATATCAAACAAAATGGCTTCAGCAGGAATATCTTTCATGTAAATGTCCTTAATGAATATATTCTCCACAATCCCACCCCGGCCTCTTGTGGTTTTAAAACGTAAACCAATATCGGCGCCGATGAAGGTGCAATTGCTGACAAATATGTTTCTTGCACCGCCACTCATTTCGCTGCCGATCACAAATCCCCCATGTGAAGCATAAACAGTACAACCACGGACGATCACATTTTCTGAAGGCATGGCTCTTTTTCTTCCTTCCCCGTCCCGTCCGCTTTTTATACATATTCCATCATCACCTACATCAAACACAGAATTTTCAATCAAAACATTTTTGCAACTCTCCACATCAATACCATCGCCGTTTTGTGCGTACCAGGGATTTTTTACAAAAACATTTCGTACTGTCAGGTGTTCACTCATCAATGGATGGAGACACCAGGCCGGTGAATTCTGAAAAGTAACCCCCTCAAGTAAAACATATTTGCAGTTAGTAAGCAAAACTAAATTGGGCCTCAAAAAATCTTTAATGCCCTCATAGAATGCAGCATCTTTATCAGTACTGATAACACCCGGATTGGACGGCATATTTACTCCCTTCATGAATTGAGTAGTAGGATACCACATTTTCTGATCCTCACTCAGCACTCCTCCTGACTCCACCAATTTTTTCCACTGGCTTTCCGTAAGTTTATCTTTCTTGACCGCTCTCCATGCATCGCCATTGCCATCAATGATTCCTTTACCGGTAATAGCAATATTGGTTGCACCCGTGGCAGAAATGAGCGACTGATTACGCATCTGGGATAAACCTTCCCAATTGGCGGCTACCAGCGGATATTGATTTTTATCTGAGGTAAATAATAAAGTAGCGCCGGCAGCAAGATGAAGATTGATATTACTTTTTAATACAACCGGCCCTGTCAGCCACAAACCAGAAGGAATCAACACTATTCCACCGCCTTTTTTTGATAAGGCATCTATAGCTCTATTGATGCTTTTGCTATTTAATGTATAGCCATCTGCAACAGCGCCGTATTTTATAACAGAGAGAGTATCTTTTTTAAACTTAGGCGCTAATACCACCGGAAGCTTCTTACCAAACTGAGCTGACGATATGCTAACAATAAACAAAATGGAGACTAGTATGGCGGAAGCTTTTTTCATAATGACCGTAAATCGTTATTGCATTGCTGTTTTCGCCATACAATTTTACTTTTAAAACAGTTCATTTAAATACCTTAGCGCTTCTTTATTTACGCAATCGTTACCGACAATGAGTACTATCGCCGATTGCCGCAGTTAATCATCCTCTTCTGCTTTTTTAAGTGGGCCTTCTCAGCGCCTGTATTGCCTGTAGTTTCCGCTGTTTATTTGACCCATGAAAAATGGGTTATATAAAAACAACATCTCCGGTTGGTCATGCGCAATGGCCTGGAGTTTATATTATACAGGTTATCTGGATAAATCAACGCTTATCCGTGGACAATCAAAACCGGTTAGCCATCGGTACCAGGTCCGTCAGTTCCGATATTTTTACCGGGCGTTTCAGCTCAATACTTTTTCTTGCCGCAATACCAATTAAAATAGACATGGCGCCTTCTCTGGTGCCGGCCATTACATGATGAGGGTTGTCATTGGTATCAACAAACATCCTTCTTTGCATACGGACATCACCGCCGCCATGACCACCGCTGATTTTAGCTGTGGTATATACCTCATAGTTTTTTGCAAAATTGTCCATCGCAATGATCTCTCTTACTTCACCGGCAATAGCATCATCTGCATTGCTCATTTCAATAGCATGGCGTTTAGACTGGTCATCCGGTGTTTTTTGCAGGTAAGGAATGTCTTCCCATGTTTCCATTCTACCTTTCATTCCGTTGAAGGCAATCTGCCAGCCTTCATACGGTGAATAGGTGGTAAGAGAATAATTAGCAATAACTCCATTAGCATAGAGTATCTGCGCCGACATCTTATCATAAATATCAATGTCATTGCTCCATACACATCCGTCTCTTATATAACCGTCATGCTGTTCATTATTGACATAGAGGCCAACCAATTTTTCATCTTTATTAATATCCCAATAGAATTTGCATTTGTCTTTGTATTCACAACCTCGGCATTTTGTTCCGCGGAAAGCATTATTTTTTCCATAATGCTCCAATGCGCCATAGGCGCTTACTTCCACAGGTTCAGAATTAAGCCACCAGTTGAGCAGGTCAAAATGGTGCGTGGCTTTATGCACCCACAGCGAACCGCCTTTTGCCATGCGTCCATGCCAGCGGCGAAAATAATCAGAGCCATGATGTACATTCAGATACCAGTTGAAATCAACTGAAACTATTTTACCCACCCTGTTTTGCACCAGCAATTCTTTTAACTGCATGGCATGCACACTATGCCGGTAATTGAATGCAACGACTACTTTTTTACCCGATTTCTTCTCTGCATCTATTATTCTTTTGCATTTTACTTCATCGGTGGTCATCGGTTTTTCAGTGATAACATTGAAACCCATGTCCAGTGCTTTTACAATTAATTCATCATGGGTGGAATCAACAGTAGTTACAATCACATAATCGGGTTTTGTTTCCCGCAGCATTTGCTCAAAGTTGCTGAACGTAGGACAGCCTACATTCATAAACTTCTTTACATATTCCAGCCTGCCTGGATTTATATCCGACAAACCGACAAACTCTGTCACTTCACCAAAACTTTTAACGATCTCCCTTCCCCAAAGACTTGATCCACGGGCGCCAGTTCCTACTAAGGCTAGTCGCAGTTTTTTACCGGGAGGTATAGTAAAAGATTCAAAGGGATGAAGCATGAGTGAAGCTCCGGCAGCAGCGGTAAACTTCATGAATGTGCGGCGTTCCATGTCGTGATCTTTTTTATAATTTTAAGAAATAATTCTATATACCTGGTTATATCTCTTCTTTTGTTTCACTTCTGGCCCCTAATTTTTCAACGCTAAATGCTGGCTCTACTTCATTTTTTATCCATTGGCCACTCAAAAGATCTTGATCTTATATTTTTAAACCAATCAAATTCAGCTAAAGCATGCTGATTACAATTTGTAAAAACATTTTCCAGTGTATATTCTTTAGCTTCTTTGTCTGTAAGTTGGTTTGACCATTTTACCCTATCACTATAACGGGCGCCTTTCCCCGAACTTTTATATTCCGCATAGTACACTGTTTTTTCATTTTCGGCATTGCCCCAATTATTCCATCCTTCTGCAGCAATGGCTTCAGGAAATTCGCAACGGATAAAAACTGTTTTGGAAAATGCCCGCCATGGCCTGCCAAGGTAAACCTTACTCACCGCAGAATCAGCTAAAACTTTACAATCAAGAAAAACAAAGCCGAATGTCTTTCCCTGCGTTGTATTGGCGGCTGTAATATATGAATTGGATTTGGCTCTTATTATACAGTTTTGAAATATAGCGGTGGATGGGCCAAAGATAAAATCAGTGGTTCCTTCTATATAACAATTCAGAAAGTATTGTCTTGCGTTTTCACCGGCTGCATAAATGGTATCCTGGTTACCGATAAAGCGACAATTTTTAAATACTGCTTTATCTGCGTCAACATACAAAGCCAATGCCTGGCCAACCTGACCGGCTGAATTAACAAAGGTGATATTCTCTGCCAAAAACCTGTTGCCGGAAATTCTTGCAGTATAGGAATTGAATGTATGCAACTTGCCTCTGCCCGAATAATCATTGAATGTGATAATAGTTTTATCTACATTTTCCCCAATAAAGGTTACATCAGTATTGTTAGCAGGCAATTCAATCTTTTCATTATACACGCCATTCTTAATGTAGAGTGTAATTGGCTCTAAAGGAAAGACTCTCATTGCATCAATGGCATCCTGAATAAATTTATAATCTCCAGTTCCATCCTTTGCCACTGTGAATACAAATTTATATTGCTGCGGGTTGGATGTTTGAGCGAAAGATGCATCCACCAGTGTCCCGATCAATAAAAAAAGAAAGAATATTTTTTTGCCGGCGATACCGGGCAGCGATTGTGCGAAGATTTTACCTGATATAAGGCAACCAATAAACAATATGGAGCCAATCCTTTTCATTCTTTATTTTTTAATGTAATAACAATTCTTTCAGCCAGGCCTGGTAGCAGTTCTTTTATTTCTTTCAAAATGAGTTGCGCTATCAGTCTTGCACCCAATTCGTTGAAATGCGTGTTATCATCTTTTCCGTCAGGATAGTTGGGATGTTCGCCGGGTTTTAATTGCAGAAATAAAAGTTTTGAATGTTCCGGACCCCATTGCTGGTACAAAGCCTGGCTTTTTTTATCAAGATCAATCAACGTTACTTTTTCAGCGGCTGCTACATCACGAACAAGCTTTGAATATACATTATGCGTTCCTTCAATATGCCCGGTTGAATCAAACTTTCGCCGGGCAACAGGAGTCAACAATACAGGGATGGCTTTCTTGCTCTTTGATTCCTTTATATATTGTACAAGATTATTGCGAAACTCTTCTTCTGTTGTGTAAGATTTTTTAGTGGGCACTTCATCATTATGACCAAACTGAATAAATACATAATCGCCTTCCCCGGCTTCTTCATAAATAGATTTCCATAATCCCTCGGTAATAAAAGTTTTAGTGCTACGGCCATTCTTTGCCCGGTTTACAACAGAAACAGTGGAATCCCATAGATAAACAAACGGCATTCCCCAACCGGTTTCAGGATATGCCTTTGTTTCTTTAATACTCATGGTAGAATCGCCTGCCAGGAAAATCTTAATCTTCTTTTTGCCGGGAGATGTAAATGCAACGAGTAATATCAGGCATAAAACCAGGCTTAAACTTTTCATTCAATCAGGAATTGATATAAAGCGATAATTGATTCACCTTTGCAACAGGCCAGGCACGCCAAAAAAACACTGAATGAAATTTGTTGATATTTGTTGATGGCAAGCTATCTGTTTGCAATAGGCAGTACAAGTCTATGCAGATTTTTTATTCTCCGGACACATTTGAATGTATTTATTTGCGCAATCGTTGCCGGTAACGAAGCCATCAACTTCACTTAATTTGCAAAGAAAGCGGGAAGCCGGAAAGAAGAAATTAGTTTAATTCTTTTTATAATCTCTAAAGTGAAACAACATTTTTCGTTATCCTGCTGCTGCCCAAAATAACTTACCTTTAAAAATCAAACATTGGTCTGCCTGCTATGAAATTTGAAGCGGTAACTATCAAGGATATTGCAAAAGCGTTGGGCATTTCCACTTCCACGGTATCAAGGGCCCTGCGGGATAGTTATGAAATAGGTTCCGAAACAAAAAAGATGGTGCTGGACTGTGCAGAAAAACTGAATTACCGGCCCAATCCTATTGCGCTGAGTCTTAAAGAAAGACGCAGCCGTTCGATTGGCGTGGTGGTTTGCGAGATTGCTAATAGTTTTTTTTCACAGGTGATCAATGGAATTGAATCCATTGCTTATGACAGAGGCTATAATGTGATCATATCGCAGACCCATGAATCATATGACCGGGAAGTAGTGGACCTGCAGTACTTGTCATCCCGTTCAGTAGATGGTTTATTAATCTCTCTTTCTACCGAAACCAGCGATCTTAGCCATATCCGGGCCTTACATGACAGGGGATTACCTATTGTTTTTTTTGACCGCATAACTGAAGAGATCAATACGCATAGAGTAGTTATTGATAACTTTAAAGGAGCGAATGATGCCATCACGCATCTTATTAACAACGGATACAGGAACATCGCTGCATTGGCAGGATCAGAATTTCTATCTATTACCACGGAACGACTGGCCGGTTATAAAGAAGCTTTACTCGCCAACGACTTCAAAGTAAACGAGGACTATATCCATCATTGTTTTTATGGCGGAATGGTTTTCACGGAAATTGAAGAAGTGGTTAATAAACTCTTTAGCCTCAAGCAAAAACCGGATGCCATTTTTACCACCAGTGATTCACTGACCACTGGTTGCCTGAAAACATTAAGCCGCCGTGGTCTTAAAGTGCCGGACGATATAGCAATAGCGGGATTTTCCAACACAGATCTTGCTGAACTGATCAATCCTCCGCTTACCCTGATCCGCCAGCCGGCAGAAGAAATGGGACGTGCAGCAACTGAACTCTTACTGCAATTAATAGAAAGCAAGCGACCCATCAAAGATTTTGAAAAAAGAGTACTGACACCGGAATTACAGATTAGAGCTTCGTCCGGTCCTTTAGAAAATAAATCTTCGCTGGTAAATAAGAAACAAAAAACCGGCGCATAAAAATTTTGCTTGCCCGGGAATCTGGTTAAAAATACCACACTATAATAGTAAGGATGGGGTGTGAGCCCAGGCTTATGTTATTTTTAGAAGAGTTGTATATTTCTGAAGAAAGTATATTATTAATAAAGTTTTATCTGACTTTTATTTTCCATATCTCCGTTCCCGCCAGTAAAAAACATCCCAATCCATAATCTTCAAAATCAGGTGTGCTGTTATAGGTTACCGGCTGACCGTCTTTTGGTTCTTTTCCGGTGCCCTGTACAAAGCCCAGTTTACCATCGGGATGCACACATTCTTTCATCATAGCATTCCATGCTTTTATAATAACAGGGAGATATGTTTTTTTAGCAAGAATATTGTTATTAATGCCCCAGGCCATCCCATAGATAAACAAAGATGTCCCGCTCATTTCTTTTCCACCATAATTGTTTGGATCGTGCAGGCTTACATTCCAGTAACCATCCTGCCGCTGAATGGGCAGCAGGGCCGATAACATGTTTTTAAAATCCTGCAGGTATTCATTGTAATGTAGATCTGTTTTGGGCAATGCTCTTAATGTTAATACCAATGCAGCTATCACCCAGCCATTACCGCGGCTCCAGTAGCAGTCTTCGCCATTGGGTTCCTTGTACGGTGGCACAAAATCTTTATCCCTCCACCACAATTTATCGGCAGGATTGTATAAACCATTGCCGCCATGTTTGTATTTACTAAACGCATACATTTCATACATACGGTTGAAATAGCTGGTATCATTATACAGGTTGCCCAGTTTTACAAATACGGGCATGGCCATTTGCAATGCATCAATCCAGTTCCAGTCGTCGATCTTCGAAGTCAGCATCATCGAATCTACGGATGCTTTGATGTCCTTTATTCTTTCAGGGTGCTGTTTGTTGTCAAGCAGGTACATGTCTATATAAGTTTGCCCGCAACATTGGTTATCTGCATTTCTAGTCTTTACGCCACCCCGTAAACCCCATTGATGTTTTTCGCCCCATTGCAAGGCATAGTCGTAATAGGCCTTTTGCTTATCTATGGCATAAAGCGCCATCAAACCTTCATAATACACCGCCCTTGTCCAGATATTGGATGGTCTTTCAATATTGGTAAAAATGAGTTTGCCGGCATCCGGCCATTTATCCATAAAGTATTTATTGGTAAGCCGGAGTACACTCAATGTTTTTTTATTTGCAGGAAGTTTTCGCTGCGCCTGAGACATGAAAAGGCTTCCCGAAAAGATCAGCAGCACTATTAATTTTTTCATACAGCAATTCTATTTGAATATTTGTCGTGTAACTAAACATGAAATAACATACACAATATAATTTGTAACCTTACTCATTATTGATTTTTCATTGGCGTCAACGTAACCGGCCCCAGCAAACCGGATGGTAACGGTTTCCATTCCGAGGCATCAAACAATCCGTTTTTTATATTTTCTTTTTTTCTTGCTGGCATATTAGTATTATAAAATATTTTCCAGGGAATCTTGTTGCGATCCATAGAGGCAATTCTATTGGCCATCAGGTTGGCAACGATTATTTCTAATTTGTTTGTTTGTTTAAACAGAGCCGAAGGAATCACACATTGAAAATTTGGGCCGATCAACGTAGCTATCTTTTTCCCATTAAAAATTACCTCAGCAGTTTCGTGTACCTTCCCCAGGTTTAGCATATAATCGGAAGCTGTACCGGGGGATTTAATAAAATTGATTGAATACTTCGCAGTACCGGAAAAATCAAAATATTCACTCGCATCAAGGTCAGACCAGGAATAAAGCTCCTCACTAATCATTTTTGTGGGTATCACGGGCCCTCCGTCTAAGAATTCGACGGTCAACTCTCCTTTTATGGGTTGTGGTTCACCTACTGCATTCAAATAAGGAAATAAGGAGCCCGTCTTTTTTAAATCGTATGTCTGAATCATAACAGACTCATAAGGCTGCAACTGCAACAAAACTTCTGTTTCACCTTTATGGTTTTTTTTCCATTTTGCCAATCCGTTTTTACCAGTCATCGGATCAAACAGAGCTATTGAAACCGGCTTTTCATTTAATGTTACCCAGTCATTAAAAACATGCTCGGTTCTGTTATTAATAAAATAAACTTTTCCTTCTGTGTTCTTTCGCCTCAATACAGAGAGTCCTTTCTCAGCATAGTTTTCTTTCCTTACTTTTATCCGGCTAAGTAAAATATTCATATCACCTGAAACAATAAGGCTGCCCTTATCAATTGAGGCTTCACTCCAAGGTCCCTTTTTCACAAAATCAAAGTGGCTCTCCACCGGATAAAACTTAATCCATTCTGATCTCCTTATTGAATAGCCTGGTGCATTTTGTGGCAACTCTTTATAAAAAAGGATAGTAGCACCTTTTTTAGCCAGTTCAAGAAGTTTGTGAAGAGACCTGGGTGGAATTAACTTTGCAGCTGGTAATAAAATGGATTTATAAATACCTCCGCCTGTCAATATCTTATCTCCGGAAATAGTAAAGTTTTGCAACTGCCTGTCAGAAAAGAAATCAAAGCTGTATCCCTTCTCAAGCATCCATTTCGATACATATTCAAAATCGGTATGCTCAAAATTCTTTTCCATACCATCAAAATGCTGCAGCAAATCATTTCCCGGTTCTGAATACCGGTCAGAAATTGGATAATAGAGCAACACATCGTTATCAGGTCTTCCCTGCTGCAAAAAACTTTGTACTCTTGTGATGTAAGTGTTCAATGCATGAAAATCTTTCCACTGCGGATTGGTGGATTGAAAATGAACAGCGGCATAAAACAGCCAACCCGGCCATGGCGCCTCTTTAGGTGAATATGCGGCGCCATGATAAAAAATATGATTTACTCCGCTGAGAAAAAATAAATCCGCCATTTTCTTCACATCACCCCACGATGAAAGAAAATGTTCATTAAGCCAGGTAGCTGCTTCTGCAGATATTAATCTTTTACCGGTAACATTGGCAGCAGAAGTGGCGAACTTAAACCGGAGTATATCTTCACCTTCCGTCTCGGGAATGTCCACTACGCTATACAAATCCAGTGTATTGGCCGGTGAGCCATGCGACTGGTTACGCAGCATTTTCCCTTTTGAAGCAGCCCATTTTTTCCAGGTAATGGTAAAATGTTCCAGCAACAACTCGTCAATCACTGAACGGTAATCATAAATAACCCTGCCGTTTTTTTCAGCATCATCTTTTCCAAACAATGCGGGCAAGTGATCTTCGATGGCATAGCCTTTTCTTTTCCTGAACTCTTCCAATAATTGCGGTGTCCAGTTAGCTTGTCCTTTTGCATCATCTACTTCATAGGAATCATTAAAGAAAGAACGCAGGTAAGATATATCATGACCTCTAAATGCTTCATCAAATTTTTTAAAATAATTTTTCGCGGCTTCCGCAGAAAAATGATCAATGGCATATCCTTCACCACCCGGTGCAGCCCTTTCTACCATCTTTCCATGCAGGCCTTCAAACAAGGCATACAAGGTCCACTTGCCATCAGGAGCAGTCCAGTTAAGTTTTCCATTACTCTCAACCTGTTTTGTTAAATCCAAAGATGGTTTATCATCAGCATACGCCATTAGTTTTATTAATGGCAACTTGCCTGGATATTGAATCTGATCCAATGCCAGCGATTGCAAGTTTTTATTTATATACACGGGTTTGAGAATTGTATCTATTGCAGCGGGTTTATTATTTGCTGTTCTTACCAGTGCTTCCTGCTTATATTCTATTGCTTCAGTTAGCGCTTCGCCGCTAATTACGGTATACGTTTTATAATAAATCGATTTGCTGGCATCATCATCCTTAACCCAGGGGCCGCCAAAGGGCCAACCTGTTCCATTGGCCAAATCAACACCAATTCCCAACCGCTTTGCTTCCTTCAAGGTATGGGAAAACATCTCCATCCATTGCGGTGACAAAAAATCAATGAACTGGTTTTCGTAGCCATACACGCCATAGATAGGCGTTAGTTCCACTCCTCCCAAACCCGCCTGCCGGTATTGTTCTAAATTCCATGTCAGGTCTTTTTTATTTACAGCATTGCCTTCCCACCACCAGCGGGTCCAGGGTTTGGTGGTTTGGGAAACGACCGGCCATTTAACCTGGGCATCTGTTTGACCAGAAAGAATCGTAATAAGAACCACCAGGAGTATTTTTTTCAACTTGTATGATTTAATTTTTATCCGCCTATTTATTGATCATCGTAATGATTAATTTTTTATACCAGCTATTGTTTGCATGGTATAGACTTTTGTGTCACCCCTTGTCCTTCCGTTAATCATGCCATTTGAATGACCTATTCTTCCTCCTCCGGAAAAAGAAAAATAAAATAACCCTAATTTCCATCCGGCTTTATCCTGGTTACAAATCAACTCTGCGGTCAGTAAAATTTTTCAATCTGCATCGGCTTTGCCGGATCATTCCCTGGTAAATGTTTTCTTATATATTTTGCAAACGATAAATTTTGTTTCTGCCCTTTCCAAAATCAAACTTGAAATTTGTTTGCTGTGCCAATAATATCACCGGCGACAACAGTAGCAGTAGAGCAATATTCTTTTTACGGAGACCCATGCTTGGCAATTATTCCTTGTAATACTGCAACGAACTATCATTGATCTTAAAACTATTTTTTCCAACCAACTGGTACATTTCAGCCCCGGCGAGAATTACAGGACCATATCCGTGCGCCGCAAAAACATTAACCGGGCGATGATAATAAAACAAAGGTTCGAATGACATACCCGTACCCACACAGGTCCCTTCTACCTGACCCTTTGCATTGATTTTGGTAGTAACCCCATTCCATGCCAGCATGGCCATTGGTGCATAGGTTACAGGATCAATCCATCCTTTATTGCAGGCATGTGCAATGCAATAAGCGTAGATTGCAGTGGCCGATGTTTCAAGATAAGAGTCATTGCGATCTAGTAGTTGATGCCATAAACCGCTGCCCGACTGGTATTGCGCCAGGCCGGCTATATGTTTTTTAAACTGTTGCATCACGAAATTATAATCCGGGTGATCTGCCGGCAATACATCCAATAACTCAGCTTTTGCCAATAGTGCCCAGCCATTAGCTCTTCCCCAGCGAAACTCAGGATGTGTTTCCATGCCTTCCACCCAGCCGTGCATATAAAGTCCCTTTTGTTCATTAAACATTCTTTGCACAAACTGTTTAACCTGCTTTACTGCATCGTCAATGTATTTACTTTCACCTGTGAGTTTTCCCATTTGCGCTAATGACGGGATACCCATATACATGTCATCCAGCCACAATGTATTTTTTTGCGGGCGGAGGCGGCCCAGTGTACCATCGCTTAAACGGTACTCCTTGTTAGCCACAAAATCAATATAGATATCAATCAATGGGCGAAGATTATTCTGGCTTCCATTGATAGTTGCTTTTATCATGGCTGCGCAAACAGCTCCGGCATCATCCAGTGCATGCGGACTGATCGGTTGTACAAATAAATTGTTGCGCCGGATATAATCAAGCGGAAATTTTTCTTTTACTGCCGGTATCCATTTGGCCAGGAAATCAAATCTTTTCTTTACGTATCCGGCATATTTTTTATCACCGGTGGTTTCTGCCGCCCGTAACATAGCTGAATAGGTAACACCCCATTCATAACTCGTAAGACGAAAATCTTTTTGTTCAATAATAGTATTGGTATCCAGTTTTGCAATATCTGTTATTTCTTTGCCGGTAGCTTTATTGATCATACGTGCCGGTGTCACTGCATCGAGATAATTAAATATTTTGTCGAGCCAGCTTTTTATTTCAGGCTGAGACATGGACTTGTAAGGTACCGGATAGTCTGGCTGCATAGCGTGCAATGGGGTGGTGACATCATTTGCAACAACAGCTTTTTTCTGGGCATTTGCAGAAGATAAGATCAAGCCGGGGGAGAATAAGATAAACACCCCATGAGCAAGTAAAATTCTCTTCAATGATTTCATATGTTTATTTGTTATTATTTTTTTTGGCATATGGAATTCGGGAAACAACCTTCCTGTTTGGAGATGCGTAATGACTGGCTCATTTCACCTGTTCATTCTTATTATTTAGTGAACCATATAGATAAATTCATACTGCGAATGATTTTACTGGTTGTAATAATAAAATCCTTGTAATCGTATTCTTTTTATTTTGATTCAAAAATGAAAATAGCGGCAACTAAGCCGCCATTTTCATATCTGCATGCTTATGTTCGAAAAAAAATTAATAGCCGGGGTTTTGCATGGTTTGTTTTTGTTCTGCTGTTAAGGCTGCTCCGCCAGCCTGTATCCCGTCAAGGAATGTTTGTGGTACCGGGCGCAATAAATGGCGATCCTGAATGTTGGGAGCCGCATCCGGATTAAATGTTTTAGCACGGGCTACCAATGTTTTTGTACGGGACAAATCCTGCCAGCGTAAATATTCGCCCGCAAGCTCTCTGGCCCGTTCATTTAGCAAAAAACCCAGTGCCCTGTCATAGGGGGAAGAAATACCCAGCTTGCTGAGAATGTATTCATCGCTGGCCGGTAAACTGGCAATATCCGTAACTGCTAAATTAGCTGAAGCATCCGTGGTAACAGGTATATTGTTTGACTCGTAATAAGAATTCTCTGGAAAAAAAGAAGGAGGTATTGTTTGAGGGTTACTGCTGGGTGCAGCCCCACCATCGTAATAAGCAGAGCGGCTTTCCCCGCTTGTAAATTGCGCTCTTGTCCGTAATGGATTGATGTAAGGCAACGCATCATTATAAGAACCAGCACCAGACTTTGCTAAACGGATTTTTGCTTCAGCAGCAATCAAATAAGTTTCTGCAGAACGGGCCAGTGTAATATCACGAAGGCCTCTAACGTCGTTAAATCCAGCCGTACGGGAGCCATCCATAAACTTGCTTAACGAAGGGAAACGGCGGGAATCGGCCAGCAAAGCATCATCTGTTGTTCTGCCATTGGGATACGCTACATAAACATGGGGTATTGTTTTTCCTGTTCCGCTGTATACTACTGAATTATTTAACACGGTTGCTGAGAAGCGGGTATCGCCAGGTTGGTTAATGACATACATGATACCCAAATCTCCCCTGACATATGGTGCTGCTGGTGTATTTGCATTAACCTTGTGCTTTGTCCTGAAAGTTTTCCAGAACCTGGAGTCATTTACCATGTCGTAAATTCTATACATGAAATAGGTAGGAGACAATCTGCTGAATGGGCGGTCACCACTCAGATCCCGCTGCATTTGTTGCAGATCCTCATAGCGGGAAACATAATATAAATGCTGCGTATTTTGTCCGCTTGCTGTTAAATCAGAAGTAAACTGGGCAGATAAAATTAATTCCTTCAGGTTTTCGTTGCCAGCATTTGGAGCCGTATATCTCCACAGATCTGCAAAGTTGGGCGCTAAAGGATGATTGGTAATTACTTCATCACATAAGGGCCCGATGGCAGCTAAGTCGGCGGCTTGGGTAGAAGAGTTCCAGGAATCATTGATTTCGCTGGCCCGGCTCAGATACGCTTTTGCCAGAAAATGTGCTGCCGCATCTTTGGTTATTTTGGCTGGAGAACCAGTATTGCTTAAACGGTTATATGCTTCTTTAAAGTCACTTATTATCAGGTCGTATACATCTTTGGGAGCAGAACGGGTAAACTCTAATTCAACCGTAGTGCTGGATTTAGTTTTTAAGGGCACCGCCCCATATTGGCTTACCAGTCTCAAATAATTATATGCACGAAAAAAATACCCTTCGCCTAAGGCCGTTTTTTTAATGGCATCAGCGGTGGAAGTACTGGCGGTGGCATTTTCAATTATCAGGTTGGCATGGCCGATTCCTATATATAAATTATCCCATTGAGCATTGCCAGCTACCGTATTTCCATTGTTAGGCGTGATGAAAGGTCCAAAAGTATTACCGTAGGAATTGTACATACCGTTTGATGGATCACCGCCTACACGAAATTCATCGCCACCATAGCACATATTTGCAAATGCCATTTCACCGTTAAACTGGGTGGCAAATACCTGGTGGTAGGCGCCATTAACCAATTGCTGGATACCTAAATCTGTTTTATAAAAACTTAAATCCCTTACCGTTTCCAGATTTTCATCTAAGAAAGATTTCTTACATGAAGTGGTAACTATTACGGAAAGAACGGCAACCAGACTTATTTTAAATATTTTATTTTTCATAATTGACAAGTTATAATAATTAAAATCCTGCATTAATACCAAAAGTGTAACCACGGTTAGATATGTTTGATTCTACATCCATATCTAAGAATTTAATTTGAGAATACAGCCTACCAGGGTTAATAGCCTGGAAATATACCCGCAGGCTCGACATGTGCATTGCTTTTACCACATTACCAGAAAAATTATACGAAGCTGAAATATTCCTGATTTTCAGAAACGATGCTTCCCGGTATCCTAATGAAGGAGAATAGGCATCGCCGGAACCTACTGAATAAAATGGTTTTTGGTATTCACTGTTTTGGTTATTTTCTGTCCAGTAATTAATCTTCCGTTGGTTTCCCCGGGCTGTTTGAGCTTCACCCCCAGTATTGAACCAGTAGTTTAGGCGGCCGTAAATAAAGATTGACAACTCAAAGCCTTTGTAGGTGAAACCATTTGTCATACCCACAATCCAGCGGGGCCTTGTATGGCCAATAATTACACGATCATTGTTCCCATCAATTTTGTTATCACCGTTCTGGTCAATAGGCCTTACCTGGCCCGGAGTAAAGGAATTGCCATTCAACGCATACTTGCTTAAAATTGCAGTATCGGCATATTGCCACAATCCGTTAGAGGCAAAACCATAAATTAACCCATTCGGTTTACCAATAAACAGATTGTTAAGTATATCATCCTGCTTGCCATTTGCAAGAGTAACTATCCGGTCTTTTTGCCAGGAGGCATTTACGTTGGTTGTCCACTGAAAACTTTTAGTGGTGATGTTGATGGTATTGATGTTGATATCTACACCGCGGTTGGCAGTTTCTCCTATATTACGTAATGTAGTAAGATAACCTGTTACAGTTGGTAGTTGTTGTGGAAATAACAAATCCTTCGTTTTAGAAGTATATACATCAATGGCTCCGGAAACTCTTCTCTTCAATATTGAGAAATCAATACCCAGGTTATACTGGGTAGTTTTTTCCCAGCGCAAATCCGGGTTGGCTAACGCTGTTACCGGAAGGGAAGCGGCGTTAACGGCACCACCAACAGGATAGAAATAAGACCCGGTTCTTCCCTTGGTTTGATAGGCTTCAACTGCTGAATTACCTGTAGTACCAACACCGATACGAAGTTTTAAATCATTCAGCCATCCAACATTTTGCATAAAGTTTTCCTGGGTAATGCGCCATGCCAAAGCTGCACTTGGAAAATAATCAAACTTATTCCCCTCGGCAAGCTGTGAAGCACCATCTGCACGAACAGATGCAGTTAATAAATATTTATCATCAAAACTATAATTTAGCCGGGCCATATAACTTACCAATTGCCGTTCTATTAAATCGGAGTTTTGAGTGATGGTAAGGTTAGTGGAAGGAAGTACCTGATTATTCAGTGCATACCATTTTTGACTGGCAAATGGGACACCCGTTCCACGGATGGTATTTACAGGGTCAGCAACAAACTTAGTTGCACTTTGCAAAAGGGTAAGACCAAAACTGTGCTTTTTAATTTCTTTATCATAGTAAACCAGGTTATCCAGTGTCCATGAATAAGTTTTGGATTCCCGCAAAGAGGCACCGTTTATTCCACTGCTGGCGGCAGACTGCCCGTCGATATAAATACCGTTGGTATAGTTAGAAAAATCGGGGCCAAAGTTGAGCCGGTATTTCAATCCCTTTAAAGTAGGATGAATTTTTCCAAAATCCAGTTGGGCATACAAGCTTCCGAATGCACGCAGCGTTACCCGCTGATCTTGTGTGTAATTCCATTCATCGATTATTGATTTAATGGCCACATCACCGCCGGGATAAATTATTCTGTCACCGGCTGAATCATAAGGAACGGCATGTTTGAAGAGCCTCCTGGCAGATTCATAAATACTTGTGGCAGGTGAACCAATAAATGAACCAATTACTCCTTGCGACTGGCCAAATTCTTGTGTGCTTTGAGAAACATTTACATTCAATCCCATATTAAACCAATCAGTAGCCTGTATATCGACACTTGCTTTTCCTGAATACCTTGAAAACTTTTGCCCGATAGATGTACCCTTATTATTCAAATACCCAAATGAGGCATATGCTTTTATGTTTTTTGTACCGCCGCTTACACTTATTGTATTGTCTGATGTAACCCCGGTTTGAGACACCAGGCCGGTCCAGTCGGTATCGCCTACTTTTGAACCATCCCATGTGCCGCCAGCCCAGCCTTTTGATATATTAGCCCAGGCGGAAGGGTCAGAAGTAGCTAGAAAAATATCCTGATCGTTGGCAATTGTTGGCGCATCACCTCTTGGACGGCCTGCCGGGTTGCTGTAATAAACGGCCCAGCGGCGAAAATCCAAATACTCTGACGCAGACATTATCGGCGCCCAGTCTTTGATAGTTTCAATATTAACGGAGTTATAAAAATTGACTTGTACTTTACCCGCTTTACCTTGTTTGGTAGTCACAATTACAACACCATTAGCGCCCCTTGAACCATAAATTGCAGTTGCAGAAGCATCTTTCAAAACATCAATAGACTCAATATCGTTGGGGTTGAGGTACTCAATACCCCCTGTTGTCAAAGGGATATTATCTACCACAAACAGAGGTGTGTTAGTTGCATTTATAGAACGCACGCCGCGGATTAAGATACTTCCTACCTGACCCGGCCTTTCATTGGATGTAATATCCACACCCGCTACTTTACCCTGCATGGCCTGTAATGCATTGTCAACCGGTCTTGACCTGATATCCTTTTGGTTGATGCCGGCAACGGAACCTGTAACATCCTTCTTTTTGACAGTACCATAACCAACCACTACAACATCCTCTAATGATGAAGCAACATTTACAATAGATATGTTCACTTCTGATTTGTTATTGATGGCAACTTCAAGTTCAGTAAATCCCACTGACGTGATCACCAGACTTGAAGTTCCTGAAGGAGCCATCAAAGAATAAGAGCCATCACCCACGGTAGCCGTGGCTATACTGGAACCCTTTACCTGTACGGTGGCTCCCTGTACCGGTTTCCCGGATTCATCAGTTACCTTACCAGTTACTTTAAAATTGTTTTGTGAAAATGAAAGTTGCGTTAGCAATAGAAGCAGAATGATACATACAATCTGCAGCAGGAAAATTTTTTTATTCATATAGCAGTTTTAAAATAGAGACATTCGAAACAGATAGTAAATGTAGTATTCAAAGTATACAGAATCATCCTGCACTGTCCTGAAAAATGAAACATTTTACGCAATCGTTCCCGGAAACAAGACCATTCGATTGACTGTAAAACCAGGACTGTCGTCAATTATCATGATACGTTTTTGAATTAAAAGCATATTGATGATGCCCTATCACCATAGGAATAATTATAACCCCACAGCAAGGTTTCATTTTCAGCAGAAGTGAAAATGGAACGGGATATTGTATTCAATTATATCGTCGTTGATTATTATTCTACTACTCCCAAGTTTATGTAGATTGCCAATTCAGTTATTAAAATCATAAATCAAAAAAAGATCAGCAAAGACGACTTGCTTCCATCCATCAAAGAATCGAGTTATGAATTTGAAATAGGAAGGGACACTGCAGAACAAGAATAAAAGCGCATGAAGCAAATTGGGATACCGGGTTCGGCGCCCGGGAAATGATTCTTCATAAAATCAAAATAAATAGACCAGTCTCTTAAAATATTTCTGCTGTTCAATAAACTCAGAGTACATAAAAAATCCTTAATGATTCCTTTTTCTATACACGGGGAATGGCTTCGATTGACTTTTATATTTATGATAATGCCTTCGCTTTTGCATTTTTCAAACGCCTCATTTAAAACAACAAAAATAATTATGCGTACTATGTGATCATTCCGCTTTTTTTAGAAGGTGGCGAAAGGGTCGGCAGGGAATGTTGGTTTGATTTGTTACCCGAATAAATATTTATACCAGGAATTAGCTAAAAGGATAAGGCAGCTCTATCATCCACTTATGCAGCATCCCTTTATTATCGTAAGGCTTTTACCTGTTCAGGTGTAATGGCACCAGGAACTTTATTACCCATCCGGTTACGAATAAAATTTAAGACGTCAGCAATTTGCTCATCGCTCAAATAAGGCTGAGGAGGCATAAGGGCATCATATTTTTTCTGATTTACCGTTATCTCACCGCTCTGGCCAAGCAGAACAATATTGATCAGGGTCTTGGCCGGCTTTTTCAGGTAGTCTGTTTTCGCTACTGGTGGAAAAATTTCCGTGCCCTGCCCCTCAGGCATATGACAGCTCATACAGTAAGTTTCATATACTTCCTTGCCCCGCTCGATGCTTTTTGGAAGATCATATTTTTGAAAAAATGAACTCGTTAGAATTAAAAAGCCTGAAATGACAAATACTAAAATAACGGATCTATACATATGTTAATTTTTTGAATAATACCACTATTGCTTTTTTATACGATGCTATTTCCTACTAAAAGGATGCGTCAATTTAATTCCTCAATGTACACCCATTTTTCTCACGAACCCCCGGTGAATAACTGTTACCGAAGTTATTAGTTCAATTCGTTTAATCTATTTATTACTTGCATTTATTTGTTGTGAAAACCGGAACAAATTCTTTTCATTGTCATCATACATGATCAATTGCTTTTTTGCTGAATACAAAAACAAGGAAGGATATTTACGGGGTTTGAACTTTCGCATAAATTCATAATTCGGATCCTGCAAAATGGTAACGCTCTTATCTTTCTTTAAAGCAGTCCCGTATTTATTCATAAACACATCTATTTTTTCCTGGCCGTCAAGTGTAATTAAATAAATAGCGGTTTTTTTAAACTCCTGTATATGCTGACCGATATATTGAATAGCATGCTGGCAATGATCGCATTCGGTATCAAAAAAAACAAAAAATAACATTTTGCCGCTTTCAAGATCTTTATTTGAGAAAGTCTTTTTATTAAGCCTTGAAAAGGAAAACTCCGGTAAGGTGGTGGCAGGTGCCTGAGCTGCTGCCTGGAAAGATATAATAAGAAAAAGGATACTTGTTTTGAACATATAATTCATCATCATTGGCCTGAGTTGAGAATTTGCATTTTAAATGCGAGGGTCTAAAGTTAGAAGATTTGATCAAATTTATTGGTTACAATTACCTCTTCGGTCTAAACCAGATAATTTTAAACTTTTAAAAAATTATTTGTAATAAACGTTATTGGAAGAACCAGTTGACCCACTCATTTCCAGATGCTTTTCATGTTCATCATTTCCAACTTTTTGATCTGGACTTGCCCCTCCGATTTAATCTGTATTTTATTATAGGTTTTATGGGGGAAAAATATCTCCGTCATTACCGTCAATCCGTCATCAGCAAATAATTCTACAGAGCTTACATCAATGACCAGGGAGAGATTCATTGTTGAACTGCCGGTAAACCGGGGCGCAACATGCCTGCTGGCGAAACCAGTATGAAAATCCTTTTTACCAGAATTTGTTCTGTCAATAAAATATTGGTTTTTCTCTTTATCAAAACCGATCACCGTTTCTTCTCCCAGATCATTGGAAAGTATAACCGAAAAATTGTTTGCCGTATCCAGTTCAAGATTAAGCCTGCAGGGGATCTTTATATTTCGGTTTTTGGAAGAAACATTTAAATGCCTGTTTACTTGTATATTTTTTAATACAACAGGCTTGGTTTGAAGAGTTGAAAGCTCAGCTACTGGTTGAGAGGTAACGAAAATATCATCTCCCACCTGTTTTAAATTTAATTCGCGGGGTATTGTCATTGCACTTCTCCATTTTTCCGTTGGAACCATGTTTGCATACATCCAGTTACTCATCCATCCCAAAAATATTTTCCGATCTCCCGTATTGGACCAGGTAATGCCTGCATAATCATCGGGGCCATAATCAAGCCACCTGGCTTCTTTTTGCGTAGAACTAAACTTATTTCCATCAAACTCGCCCAGGAAGTATTGCGTAGCAGACCCTTTATTGGGTCCACCAGGATTTATACTTACAATAAGTACCCAAACCTTTTTTCCTTTATTATCTGTTAATGAAAATAAATCTGGGCATTCCCAAACACCGCCATGACCACCTACATCCATACCAAACTCACTTTCTTTGTCCCAGGCCAGTAAATTGGGTGAAGAGTAAAAAGTGATCCTGTCTTTTGTTGCCAGTGTCATGATCCACTTTTTTTGCGGTTCATACCACATCACTTTCGGGTCACGGAAATCAGTAATACCAGGGTTTTCTATTACAGGATTATTCGCATACTTGGTCCAGGTTTTTCCATCATCATTACTAAATGCGATACTTTGATATTGGAAATCATTTCTTTTTTCTGATTCTCCCACCGGATCATGATGCGTAAATATGGCGATTAATGGAGCCTTCCCGTTTTTCCCCAAACCAGATGTATTGTTTTCGTCAACCACCGCGCTGCCTGAAAAAATATAACCCAGACTATCCGGGTACAGCGCAATAGGTCCTTCTTTCCAATTAACCAGGTCCTGGCTGGTAGCATGGCCCCAGTGCATAGGTCCCCACACGGTACTGTCCGGGTAATACTGATAAAACAAATGATAAATACCCTTATGATATACCATACCATTGGGATCATTTATCCAGTTAGCTTTTGGAGAAAAATGAATTTGAGGACGGTGTGTTTCGGGATATTTCCTGCCACCCGGCTGGGCCATACAATTTATACCGATGGATTGAAGGCTGAAAAGATATAATGCCGTTATAAATATTTTCTTTACCATAATAGTATTTTTTTAAACAAAAAAATAAAGGAGGAAGTAAAAACCTCCTCCGGTTTAAAATGAATGCATATATAATGCTTGCCTATGTCAAAAATTTTAATACAGGTAACTGTTCTAAATTCATTCTGAAAATTCCACAAAAACTATTTCACATTGACTCAGTGGAAATTTTTTTTATCAATAGCCGGGATTTTGTTTATACAAACCGTTAGTAAAAGTGATCTCAGATTGCGGAATGGGCAGGTATTCATCTCTCCCTGCTGTAAATTTAGCAGTTGTCAAAAAAGTTCTTCTTGCCTTTTCAACCGCTATGTAAGCATTTAAGGTCTGTTCGGCAATTCCCCACCTTACTAAATCAAAAAACCGTGCACCCTCTGTTGCAAATTCAAGGCGCCTTTCCCATTGCAAAGCAGTACGGGCAAAGCCTTGGGTCCAGCCAGCTGCAGAATGTTCTTTAGTATTATAATTTGAAGCGAATGTGCCATCCAATTTCTTTAATCTTCCGGTGCTTGCTGCTGCTCTAGTTCTTATTTGATTAATGAGTGGCAAAGCTTTATCCTGTTGACCCAATTCAATATGTGCTTCTGCCTGCATCAATAATATATCGTCGTACCTCAGTATGTCGTAATTTTTTGCTGTACCCATAAATGGCCCGAGTTTAAGATAGGATGAGCTGGTTGCCAATTGCTGGTAACGCATACTATGAAAATTGCCATATACACCCGGGTCACGAACCCAACTATTGCTGAAGGGTTTTGTATTATCATATTTATATGGATGCCCGTCTATACCTACAGTGTGATCAAGACGAGGATCAACTGTCACAGTGTTTAGATCTGCAATACTGCTATTGAAGGTTGCAAAATTGGGTAAGCCATTTGCGTCGGTAGTGTGAGCATTGACCAGGTTTTGACTGGGGGCATGAAAACCGCAGCAGCCATATTGTGGTGCACCGTGCGGATAATTCAATCCATCTTCGTAGCTCAACCTACCAGAAGTAGTACCATCATTGATTGTAAACTGAATAGCAAAGACAGATTCAGGCCCATTTTCAGTTTCAGGTAAAAAATTATCTGCAATATCACTGCTTAACGAATATTTTCCGGATGAAATAACCGCCTGCGTTAATGTAACAACTTCCTGCAATCTTGTTTGATTGATACTGGTAACTTTATGATTTTTATCCTGCTCATATGCCTGGTACAATCTCAGTTTGGCAAGGTAAGCCTGAGCGGCTAATTTATTAGCCCGGCCAAGTTGTGGCTGAGATGCAGGCAAATTATCAATGGCATATTGAAAATCGGCAGCAATTTTATTCCAGGATTCTTCATTGCTCAAATCGTTTGAAGTTTTCAGAATTTCTTCCTCTGTAGCATTTTCATCAAAGATTGGAATATTCTTGTACAATAATTTCATTGTAAAATAGCTGTGGGCTCTAAGAAATCGCAATTCACCCAATCTTGTTTTTTTTGCAGGAAAATCGGCATCAGAAAGTGAATTAACAGCACGAAGCGCATTATTAGCCCTTGCAATGGATTTAAAAAGATTTTGCCAGGTGCGGGTAACAAACCAACCCATCGTTGGGGTAACTAAGTTATAGTGTTCCATTGCATCTACATCGCCCACATCACCGGTACCACCCCCGCCTTTGTAGGCATCATCGGAACGGACACTGCCATAAGCCCAATTACTATAGATGGGCCCTATCATATCACCATTTCCGATGGCAGCATAAGCGGCAGTAACCAGGCCTTCGATGGCAGTAGCTGATGTTAAATCCGTAGATGCCAATACTCCCGGCGGTGTATAGTCAAGTACCTTTTTACAGGAACTAAAAATTAATAGCCCTGATGTAATAAAAGCTGTTATAATTAATTTTTTCATTTTGATTAATTTTTTGATTCTTTAAAAGGATGCATTAATACCAAAAGTGAATGTTTTTGGGATCGGTACAGGATCAAGATCTATTCTTTCCGGGTCAGGACTTAAATAGCTTTTGTTTTTGATCCGGAACAGGTTTTCAGCCATCGCATAAAAGCGCAGCCTTGAAAAGACAGCTTTTGGTACAAGGTTGTATCCAACCTGGATATTGCGCATTTTAAAATAGGATGTATTAACGATAAAATAATCAGAAGTACGGCCTTCATTGTTATTGTCTTTTAATGTTAATGCAGGCACATCCGTATTGGTGTTTTGAGCTGTCCAGCCATTAAATACACCAGGCCCTACATTTTCCCTGCTTTTCATCAGGTTGTTGAATAGTGTATATACATCAAATCCTTCTTTGCCTGCTACACCCGAGCCGAATAAAGACAAATCGAATTTTTTATACATCAAATCAATTCTTAGCCCATACTCCAGCGCAGGTAGTGTAGTTCCTATCCAATCTCTGTCCAGATCATTAATTACTCCATCATTATTAATATCCACATAACGGATCCTGCCGGGACCAGCACCAATCTGTGTTGGAGCTTTATCAACCTCGGCCTGGGATTGAAAGAGGCCGTTTGTTTTAAAACCAAAAATATCAAACTGGGAATGGCCAAGAATTGTATTTCCAACAATACCTGGATAGGCAGGCCTTGAACTTTCAGGTAAATCGGTTACTTCATCCCTGAAATGAGCGAAATTAAGTTTCACATCATATTTAAGATCTCCAATTTTTTCGCCCTGATAGCCAATTACAAATTCCCATCCTTTATTACTTTTTGACGCACCGTTTACTGTTTTATTCTGGCCTTCCCCCAACACGGCTGCAACGGGTGGCGTAATCAAAATACCCGTCGTATTGCGTGAAAAATAATCGAATGATCCATATAATTTATTCTTAAGTATGGAGAAATCTATTCCTGCATTGATTTCTTCTGTAGTCTCCCATTTAAGTAATGGGTTTCCTGCCTGGGTTTGAACAAAACCTGAAGGCAGTGTCCCTGTATTGGCGCCTGATAATGAATAAGCCGTACCTACATTATAGTATTGCTCAAAAAAACCACCTGTAAGTTGTGCCTGCGTAGTACCATATCTAGTTCCAAAAAGTGTAACGTTATTTACATCACCAACTTCCTGGTTACCTACCCGGCCAACACCAACCCTTAGCTTTAATTCTGTGAATAAATTATTATTCTGCATGAATGCTTCTTTGTCTATTCGCCATCCTACAGAAGCAGCAGGAAAAAAACCATACTGGTTATCTGCTCCAAAACGGGACGAACCGTCACGCCGAACAGTAACCGCAGCCAGGTATTTATCAGAGAAATTATAATCAACCCTTGCAAATTGTGAAAACAACCTGTTGCCGGTTGATCCTCCAAAAACAGTTGTATTGCCGGTAGCTGCATCTAAAGTGAAATATTCTTCTGTTTGAAGTGCATAACCTTCTTTCTTAATAAAATGAAAGTCTAAATCAGTTTTGATATACTCCGTTCCAACTAAAAATTTAAAATTATTATTTGAATTCAAATCCCAATTATATCTTAAGGTATTGGACCAGGTAAGACTTAAAAAATGATTTTCATCGAAAGACAGACTATTTGTTGTACGGGCTAATGCACCCTCTGTGAAAGTTGGCGTGATAACTTTATTTGAATAATTATTATTATCCGCACCAATGTTTGATTTGAAAAATAAATTTTTGATGGGTTGCACTTCTACAAAAACATTACCGAATGCACTCAAACGGTTTGCATTATTCCATCTTGCCAGGTATTGCATGTGCAAAGGATTATTTCTATCCGAATAGCCTGCGCCTAATTCACCGGCATAAGTAACACCATCTTTTTGAAAAACAGGAATTGTCGGCGCTAAAGTAACCGCCAGGAATGTGGTAGAAGCGCCTCCCAAATCACGGGCAGTTAAGGTCTCGTTGGAGTTGGCTATCCGCAAATTGACACCAAACATTACTTTGTTATTAAAAGCCTTTGTTAAAGCATTAATACTGCCACTCAGCCGTTCGTAGCCTGTGTATCTTAACATGCCTGTATTTTTTATATAGCCTAAATTTATTTCTAATGACGAGTTTTGGTTGCCGATTGAAGCTGTTAAACTATTATTAGTAACAATCCCTGTTTTATACATTACATCCTGCCAATCGGTATTGCCAGCCGGAGTGTTTTGGTCGCCACCGACAAACGGCTTCAACGTTACGTTGTTTAAAACCGGATTATCAAAATTATTATTCCAGTCAAATTGATAAATTTCGCCATAACCCGCAGCAGGATCTTGTCTGTCATTAACCGAGGCTTGCCATAATGCCCGTCCTCTGTCTACCGAGCTCAACATTTCAAACCTCATTGATTTTTCTGACTGACTGGAAAGGCTGCTGTTCAATTGAAATTGAACTTTACCACCGGTATTGCCACCATTTTTTGTAGTAACAATGATAACGCCGTTGGAGGCACGGGCACCATAAATGGATTCTGCAGAAGCATCTTTTAAAACCTGCACTGAAGCGATATTAGCTGGATCCATATTTTGAAATACTTCCGGTCTGGTTGTAGGTATGCCATCAATAACATAAAGGGGATTGTTATTTCCCAGGGTATTAGCGCCACGTATCAGTATTCTTCCATTAGATCCATTTGGCGAGCCATCTTTTTCAATGTACAAACCAGCTACCCGGCCTTGCAGCGCCTGCATGGTATTGCCCGAACTGTTATTTTTGACCGGCGCTAAATCTACTACAGCCACTGCGCCAGTTAAATCTTTTTTTCTTTGAGAGGTATAACCAACCACAACAACCTCCTCCCCTGCCTTAACTCCTTCCAGTTCTACAGATAGATTTTGATCACCTCCTGAAATTTTAAGGGTTACAGGGTCCATCCCTACATAAGAAAATGTCAGGTTATCACCAACAGATGCTTCAATGGAAAACTTTCCTGAAACATCTGTTTGCACCGCTTTACCTTTTGAAGAAACGGTTACACCGGCAAGTGGTGTTTTATCGGTTTTATCGGTAACAGTACCTGTAATAGTTTTTTGCTGGGCAAAAGTAAAAAGCGCAGCAAGCAGCAACGTAATTAAGCAAAGCAACTTTCGCATAAGTCTGTGTTTTAGATTTAAGAGATATTAAACAGTTTGTTTTGTTCCATTATTAAGTTTTCTATATCAGTTACATTGTATGGCGGGCATGCTCCTCGTTGCGTAGCAATGAAAGCCCCAAGACCGCTGCCAAAATCCAGCGCATTTTCGGGTGAGGCGTTTTCCAATAATTTACTTATCAAGCCAGCAAGAAAGGCATCACCACTGCCTACGGTATCTACAACCTCCACTTTATAACCTTTGTGCCTGTATTGATGTCCATTGAAATACAATAAAGCACCATCCCCACCCATGGTAACTACGATGTTTGAAATGCTGAACTTATCCATTATTGATTTTATTCTATCCTCTATACTTGTATAGCTGCTGAACCAGCCGGTTATTAATTCAAGCTCCGCAAGATTTATTTTTAAGAAATCAGCTTTGGCTAATAATTCTTCAACGATCCGTCGGTTAAAATGGGGAGCTCTCAGGTTTATATCCAACACTTTATTTTTCGCTGATTCCAATAATTTTAATAATGTTTTTTTTGACTGCTTGTTTCTGGCAGCAAGGCTTCCAAAAACAAAAAACTCAGCGTTGAAAACCAAATCAGAAAAACCCTCTTCCCAGGTAATAAAGTCCCAGGCTACAGGCATTACAATATCATACATTACTTCGTTGTGCTCGTTCGGCTCAGCATACACTTTTCCTGTTTCATATTCATAATCCACCTGGAAAAAATCGGTACAAACACCGTGGTTGGAGAAAATATTGAACAGTTCCTTCCCTTTTTCGTCAATTCCAATTTTTGTAATCAATGCAGGATTCTTACCCAGTTTGTAAAGATGATAGGCAACATTCATGGGAGCACCGCCTGGTAGCGCACCGCTGGGAAGAATATCCCATAATACTTCACCAAAACAAACGGCATCGAATATGTTTTTATCAGACATAAAATATTATTTCATTTCTAATTTTGCTTTAAACTTTTGGCTTCCTGACTGTTTTATTAGCTTCTCTTCTAACTCTTCCAGCGGTACTCCCTTGGTTTCAGGCATTTTAAAAACCACCCAGAGTAACTGCAGCACCATCATCAATGAAAAAAACAGGAAAATTTTAGCGGGGCCAATACTGGGGCTTCTGGCTACTATGGGAAAAACAGCAGTAACTAATGCCGCCATTATCCAGTGTGTAGAGGATCCGAGCGACTGGCCATAAGACCGAACCTGGTTCGGAAATATTTCTGAAATAAAAACCCAGATGACGGCTCCCTGTCCAATGGCATGTGAGGCAATAAAAACAAAAAGACAAGCCGGCACTATCATGCCACCCAAAAACTGAAATTGAAATGCTGCCGCAACTGCTCCCAGTGATAAGATATATCCAATAGAACCAATCAGCATTAATTTCTTTCTTCCTAACCTGTCTATAAGATATAGGCCCAGCATTGTAAAAATCAGGTTGGCCAATCCTATACCGGCACTCTGTAAAAAGGCAGCGCTTTTACCGATACCTGCCATTTCAAAAACACGAGGCGCAAAATAAATTACCGCATTAATACCCGACATCTGGTTAAAAAACGCAATCAGGAAGGCTAATAAAATAGGAATGGAAAATCTTGAACTAAAAAAAGTTGAAAGGGATTCCTTTTGCTTTTCCTCATCAATTGATTTGTGTATGGATGCAATTGCTTCATCCATTCCCTCTGGATCAGAAATTTCTAAAATCTCCCGGGCTTTTTGATATTCCTTTTTGTGGACCATGAGCCAACGGGGACTTTCGGGCACAAAAAACATCAGGCCTACAAAAAATAACGCAGGGATGGCTTCTACTCCCAGCATCCACCTCCAGGCATCCGTACCAATATTGCTTAACAGGTAGTTTGAAAAGTAAGCAATCAATATCCCAAAAACAATATTAAATTGAAAAGTGGCTACTAGCTTACCCCTGTTCTTTGCCGGTGCAATTTCAGAAATGTACATGGGTGCAACTACGGACGAAGCGCCAACGCCCAAACCGCCTACAAAACGAAACAGCATAAAGGAAATAACTTCAGGAGACAGGGCTGAACCGATGGCTGATAATAAGTAGAGTATACCTATGACAATAAGGGTATTTTTTCTACCATATTTTTCTGCGGGAATGCCTCCAAATAAAGCTCCTATAATAGTACCATAGAGGGCAGAAGCGATAGCTTGCCCGTGAAGAGCATCACTAAGATCCCAGAGCCTTTGAATTTCCTGCTCAGCACCGGAAATTACCGCTACATCAATACCAAAAAGAAATCCGCCCAAGGCGACGACGATACTCCAGAAAACTAGTTTCTTATTCATATGGCCCTTTGTTAGGAGCGCAAAATAGCATCGCCTGCTACTTTATTTTTTCGATATTGTATTTATTGTTTCTAAATTTTAATTCCTTCATACTTTTTTATATCGAACTCATATCCAAACTTTTAAAAGTTACTATACAAACAAAAGAAAACCAGCTTTTCTAAAAATGTATCCAATACTTTCGATTTTATTCCACTTGCCATCTGTTTATTGGTTTTACAGCCGGGCCTGCTGAGAATCCTTAAATCAAAAGACACATTTTTTACCTCCATATCAAAAAAAAACTCAACTTGCCGTTATTAATTCCTTTCATCTTCCAAAAAAGGGGATAATATGAAAAAAGCTACGGTTCGCCGCAACGGATCACCAGCCGTGAAGATTATTTATGTCGAATATCATTTGTTCAAAAGGAATAAAAAGTAAACAGATGAAAGTTTGGTTTTACGGCGTGTGCCTCCTTTTCTTTTCATTGCTGCTGTTTTCATGCAATTCATCAAAAAAGGGGGAAAAGTATATCATTGGTTTTTCTCAATGCACATTCGGTGATGACTGGAGAAAAACAATGAAGAAAGAAATGGAAAGGGAATTATCCTTCCATCCTGAAATCAATCTAATTATAAAAGATGCCCAACTGAGCTCGGAAAGGCAAATCGAACAAATAGAGGAACTGATGGATGAAAAAGTTGATTTGCTGATTGCTTCACCTGCTGAAGCGGAACCCATAGCCCCTATTATTGATAAAGCCTATGCAATGGGTATCCCGGTTATATTGGTAGACAGAAGTACCTTATCAAAAAATTATACGGCTTTTATTGGGGCAAATAATTATAATATCGGTTCGTTAGCGGGAGCATATACTAATGCCCTTTTAAATGGTGTTGGAAATGTAATTGAACTTGGCGGGGCGGATATCGGATCATCTGCTGATATAGGCCGCCACACAGGGTTTACGGACTTTATCAAACAATATCCCGGGTTAAAATATGTAACACGGTTTAATGCAAATTGGGATGATACCCCTGACCAATGGGAAAAAGATTTCACTGCCTTAATAAATTCAATTAAAGACATCAATCTGATTTTTGGCCAGAACGACAGACTTGCTCTGGCAGCGTATAAGGTTTGTAAAGAACTGGGGCTTGAAAAAAAAATAAAGATTATTGGAATAGATGGGCTTCCTGGTGAAAACGGGGGTATTGACCTTGTGGAAAAAGGAATTCTTAAGGCTACTATTTTGTATCCAACCGGTGGAAAAGAGGCGATATTAACCGCAGTTAATATTCTCGAAAAAAAACCTTATAAAAAGGACAATGAACTCACCACTACCATAATTGATTCTACCAACGTAAGGATCATGAAGCTCCAAAATGAAAAAGCGATTGCCCAACAAGAAGATATTGATAAGCGTCAAAAAAAGATTGATGAACAAATTGCCATCACCAAAAACCAGACAAATATCATTGTTGCCATTTCTACGACACTGGCCCTGGCATTATTATTCGGGGGAATACTCTTTTATTATTTACATGAAAATAAAAAAATCAACAAAAAACTCGAACTACAAAAAGAAGAAATTGCTGACCAACGTAATCAACTGATCGAATTGATTGCAAAAGTAAAAGAAGCCACAGACGCCAAAGTCAATTTTTTTACCAATATTTCCCATGAGTTGAGGACACCGCTTACCCTGATCATGGGGCCTTTAGAAGATTCCCTGGCATCCCCGAAACTTCATTTTACTATCAAAAACAACCTTGACTTTATTCAAAGGAATTCGATGCGCCTTCTGCGCCTGATTAACCAGTTAATGGATTTCCGGAAAATGGAAGAGGGGAAAATGCAGCTTAAAGCTTCTGAGAATAATATTTCTGAATTTGTTTCCGAAATTGCCAATGCCTTCAGCGATATTGCCCGGAAAAAATCAATTTCATTTAATGTAATCAGCAGGGTTCATGATTTGAAGGTTTGGTTCGATGTCAATATGCTGGATAAAGTATTGTTTAATCTTCTTTCCAATGCATTTAAGTTTACAAATGAAAATGGGACCATTAATGTTACGTTAGATAAAACTGCTGATGGCAGTATGGCGCTGATTACAGTAGAAGACTCAGGAATTGGAATGTCAAGGAATGACACTGAGCATGCTTTTGAAGTTTTTTACCAGGGTCATAGCAGCTCTTTTAAGGGAAGTGGCCTGGGATTGTCACTGTCAAAAGAATTAATTAACCTGCACCGGGGAATTATTACCGTTAAAAGTGAAAAGTATAAAGGAACTGCATTTGAGATTAAATTACCTATTGGGAAATCACATCTGAATTCCGATGAAATACTTTCAGAGAAACCTATGATGATTAATACTTACGAGGATATTAAGATCTATACTACTGATATGGAACCCGTGGTATTGCAGAAAGAAATAACGGGTTTTTCAAGTAAAGAAAGTTCCGTTTTGATTATTGAAGATAATGACGACCTGAGAGCATTTCTGAAAACCCGTCTTGGTGAAAATTATGAAATTCATGAAGCAGAAAATGGTGAATCCGGTTTATCTCTTGCTTTTGATATTGTTCCTGATATTATTATTTCCGATATCATTTTACCCGGCCAAAGCGGACTACACATTACAGAAACGCTAAAACAGGACCTTCGTACTTCGCATATCCCAATCATATTTTTAACGGCAAAAGGTAGTATGGAAGCACAAATTGAAGGAATAAAATTGAAGGCTGATGCTTTTATTGTTAAGCCGTTTAACCTGGAATATCTGGAAGAAACCATAAAAAATCTCCTAAAAAACAGGGCGGTTTTACGGGACCATTATAGCAGCGAGTTGCCAACAGAAACAAGATCCAATTCATCCAACAAAATTGACAGGAAATTTATCAGTGAGTTTACCGCTATTGTAGAAAACAATTTATCCAATGAAAATTTCTCTGTAGATAATATTTGCAAGGAGATCGGTATATCAAGGGTTCAATTATACAGAAAAGTGAAAGCACTGGTAGGTTTCAATGTCAATGATTATATTCTTACTGTCCGCATGAAAAAAGCAAAGTACCTATTGACATACGAAGATTTATCCATATCTGAAATTGCCTTTAAAGTTGGCTTTTCCTCCCAGGCTTATTTTTCTACCGTGTTTAAATCAAAATTTGCCATGACCCCAAAAGCTTTTAAAGAAAAGAATATTTTATACAAATGAAGTAGTACCCCCAATTACTTTCTTACACATAAATACCGCTGATAAATACTCTGGCTTTTATTAAGAATTTTATGAATTGGTTCATTTACCAGGATCATACAGAAACCAAAAAATATGGTATTTTATGCAAAAAAAAGGCTCTGATACCAGAACCTTTTGTGGAGGATATCGGGGTCGAACCGATGACCTCTAACATGCCATGCTAGCGCTCTAGCCAACTGAGCTAATCCCCCATTTATTATAAGAATACAGGTAATACCCAATTGAACATTATTTCTGCTCCGGAACTTCTCTGTTGCAGACAAAAATGCTATACCGGGGCAGCAAAAATAAGGGATTTGAATTATTTCAGAGAAGTGAAAATCAATCCTCCTCTTCTTCAGTGAGAGGTTCACTTTCTTTGGGGTTATGAGCCGTTTTCCCGTTCATATTTTTTTTACTAAACCAGGAATTGATTTTAGAGAGAATCTTGTCTTTATTATCGGCTATTACATGGGAAGAAAAGTTTTTCATAAAAAAGGGCACAACCATTTTGGTAATAAATCCAGCCTTCGATAGCAATGTTCTTTTTATAAACATATCGATCAGGGTATCGGCTGAGGTGGAAAGTATCCAGCTTGTATTATCCTTTGTCACAAATTTTTCAACAACTTTGATGGCTTTCTGCACTGGTATCAATTCCAGCTTTAATTGGTTTATGTCCTGGCGCACCAATTCTTTTTGAGCAACAAAAAGCGATCTTAATCTTGCTTGTTCTTCCAGCAACTCTTCGTATGTATTGATGGGCTTATTCATATACTTTGCGAATGATAAGATTTCGTATCATGGGGGAAATAGTTTGTTTCTTAAGCAACCCAACAATAAGAATGATAAGGAGAAAAAAAGCTGCCGCGAGTAAAAAACCGCCTATCCGGCTATCAATCAAATTGCCTAACCACCAGGCAAGCGCAAATCCACCAAATAACAATACAAAAAAACCGAATAAACAGATAAGTACCATTACAACAACACCGGAAACCAGGTTAGTTGCCCTCTGTGTCATGTTTACGACCTTGAGCTTATAGAAAGTATCTGCCAGATCTTCTATATGCTGAGCCAGGTCAACTGTTTTTTCTTTGAGGTCCTCCATGGGTGGTAATAAATAATGAATTTAAAAAACTGAAGCAGGACGGTTTTTCCTGCTTCAATCAATGCCAGATTAGCTAAAGCTTTCTTTTAATTTATTTACTTTTTCTTCAGCTGCAGACTTGGCAAATCCGGCTTTTTCTTTTAAATGACTTATTTCTTCCTTACCGGCAGCTTTGCCGCTTTCCCATAAATGGGTCAGGCTATCAGCCCACTCGCCAGCTGTTTTTTTCAATTTTTTACGAGTTTCTTCCCCTTTTTCAGGAGCTAATAACATACCGATAACTACGCCTGCTGCAGCAGCGCCAAGTATGCCTAGTAAAACTTTACTTTGTGTGTTCATGGTTTTAAATTTTAAGAGTTAAGGAATGAAGTACTTACGGAAGAAATATAAAAAATCATACCAGATTAAGATTTGAAGGCATAAGAAGATGTCAACAAGAAACTTAGGGGATGAAAATCTCCGATTGTTTTGAAGATACGAAAAAAAAACGGCCCAACCTGAGCGTGGGGCCGTAATTTGGTATTATATCATGGGGTTTAATCTCCCCAAATCTGATCCTCTCCTTTCAACCATTTCTTTACAAGGTCTGTAGTAACTGATTTAGGTCTTTCCAGGGCAAGCCCCAAAGCCCTGTCCCAGCAAAGATTTGCTAATACTCCCAGTGCCCTGCTTACTCCGAATAAAACAGTATAATATTCATATTCCTTTAAACCGAAATGTAATAATAAGGCTCCGCTATGCGCATCTACATTAGGCCAGGGATTTTTTATTTTACCCATCGATTGTAAAATAGGAGGTACCACTTCATAAATATTCCAAACCGTATTTACTAATTTATCATCCGGCATATGTTTTTTTCCAAACTCCATTTGGGCAATAAATCGGGGATCTGTTTTTCGCAGAACAGCATGGCCATAGCCTGGTACTACTTTTCCTTCCTTAATGGTTTTCTTTACGTATTCTTCAATCTGATCTTTGGATGGCTCTTCAGTTTTCAATTCTTCCTGCATTTCAAAAATCCATTTTATTACTTCCTGGTTTGCCAGTCCATGTAAGGGCCCGGCAAGTCCATTGAGACCGGCAGCAAAACTTAAATAAGGATCGCTTAACGCAGAACCCACGAGATGGGTAGCATGAGCTGATACATTTCCACCCTCATGATCGGCGTGAATGGTCATATATAACCGCATCAGCGCTTTAAACGTGTTATCCTCATATCCTAACATATGTGCAAAATTTCCTGCCCAGTCGAGCATTCCATCTGGCTGAATATGTTCACCATTTTTATATTTACGCCGGTATATATAGGCAGCAACCCTTGGAAGCCTGGCAATCAGGTCAAGGCAATCATCAAACACTACATCCCAGTAATCTTTTTTATTCAGACCTGCTGCATATTTTTTTGCAAACTGGCTTTCTGTTTGCAACGCCATGACCCCAATAACAAATTGTGTCATAGGATGGGTTGTTAGAGGTAAAGCCTCAATGGTTGCAAACACATGATTGGGAACGTGACTCCTTCGCTGCAAAAGAGAAGTTACATATTGAACATCTTCTTCAGATGGTAGTTCACCAATAAGCATTAAATAAAACAACCCTTCCGGCAATGGTTCAGAACCGCCGGGAACCCGGGGTAATTTTGCCCGCAATTCCGGAATGGTATAACCCCTGAATCGTATACCTTCCTGGGCATCTAATAAAGATGTTTCAGAAACCAGGCCGGTCATGCCCCGCATTCCCTGGTAAATCTGCGATAATTGAACTTCGCCAATTACTTTGTTTCCATCCTTTTTTAATAATTCCCTTATCTCACTACCCAACTGATCGGCTTTTATTTTAAACCTATCCTTTAATATCCCCATGATAAATCGTTTAATTATACTTTATAAATGGTGAAAGGTTAAAGGTAGGCATTGCCTATTGGAGAACAAAAAATTGATCTTAAATCTTAATGCTTAATCCGATGACAGTGAAGGAAAGACAAACGAAAAATTAAGAAATTTATTTGGGTGCCTTTCGATACATCAGAAAGGCAACCACAGAAAAAATAATATTGGGAACCCAGGCTGCAAGCAATGGATGAAAATTTCCTTTGGTTGCGAAGACAGTTGAAAAACGATCAGACATTATAAACAATGCAGCTGTAATAATTCCGATTGCGAGGTGCTTGCCGCTTCCCCCACGGGTTTTGCGGCTGGCCAGCACTACCCCTATGATAGTAAGCAACAGAACGGCAAAGGGTGTAGCCGTCCGGCGATAGCGTTCTACCTTTAATGCGCTTAATCCTTCCGTTCCCCGGGCCTCTTCTTTCATTATAAAAGCAGCCAGCTCCGGTGTTGTTAGTTTGTCTTTCAGGTAATCATCTCTTCTTAATTCTTCAGGTTTCAGCGTTATGTTTAAGATCAGGGAATCAAATTGTTTGGTTGTTTCACTCATACTATCCACTCTTCTTTCTACAACATTCTGCAGTTTCCACTTCTTAATGTCATCATCCCATTTAATAAAATTAGCCCTGAGATTATAGACTACTTTATCGTTCCTGACACGGTCAAGAAAGAAAGCGTTTGCCGATTTGGTAGTAGTATCATAATTCTTAATACCCAGGTAGGTGATAGAATCAATGCGCCGGTAAAAACAATTGCGACAATTATTTAACTGAATATTTTTGCTGGGATCATTTTTATCAAAATAATTAGTCTGAAATGTGCTGCGTATTCCATTGGCCCTGGGAATAAAGTAGCGGCTGCCTACCCATAGAACGAGGGCCAGGAACAAGCCACCAATAAGGTATGGACGCAACATCCTGTTGTAGCTGGTGCCGCTGGCCAGTATGGCAATGATCTCCGAACGGGCGGCCATGCGACTGGTAAAAAAAATAACAGAAATGAAAACAAACAGTGGAAAAAGTAACCCCCATATAAAGGGAACAAAGCCAAAATAATATTGCGTAATGATTTCATAAGAAGTCAGTCCGGTCTTTACAAAATCGTCGGCCTTCTCACTGGTATCAACCGCAACGGCCACTACCATGAAGAGCAACATGCAGAATACAAATGTGACCAGGAAATTTTTCAGTATATACCAATCTATTTTTGCCATGTTCCCATTCTGCATATAATGGCAGAAGCAAATTTTTCGTTTGAAAATTTAAGTTCCAAATTTTTATCCCAATAGTTAAGCATGCAAAGGAAAAGAATTATACGGGAATGAAATGTGAAAGGTTGGGAAAACTCCATACTTCAAATCTCAATACTTCAGCGAAGGACCATAAAGATTAATCAGATCCCTTAAAGCAAAGGCCCTGGAGGTTTACCTACCTTTGCAATCATTAATCAAATTCAGGCATGATCAGGATTGGAGAATACAACTTACTTAAAGTAATTAAGGAAAAGCCTATGGGTGTTTTTCTTGATGACGGAAAGGATGGAATTTTATTGCCCAAACGCTTTGTACCCCCGGGTACAAAAATGGGGGACGAATTGAATGTGTTTATATATCATGATGGTGAAGATCGCATTATTGCCACAACCTTGCAACCAAAGGGTATTCTGGGAGATATTGTAAAATTAAAAGTAGTAAGCACTTCTAATCATGGTGCTTTTTTGGATTGGGGCCTGATGAAGGATCTGTTTGTGCCAAAATCGCAACAGATAAGTTATATGAGACCCCTGGGAGAATACCTGGTAAAAATATACCAGGATGATCAAACGGGCCGGTTGGCAGCTACGGAAAGAATTGATCAGTATTTATCCAATGAAACACTGACAATAAAAGAAAAGGAAGTGGTTGACCTGGTAGTTTATCGACGCACTGACCTGGGCTATTTGGTTATTATCAATAATAAACATACAGGGCTTATTCATTTTAATGAAGTGTATCGTGATATTGAAATTGGGGACCGCTTTCCGGGCTTTATCAAAACGATATTACCGGAAAATAAAATAGATGTGGTGGCTGGAAAACCCGGCTATGAAAGAGTAGAAGACGAAAGCGAAAAGGTATTGCGCCTTTTAAAGGAAAATGACGGCTACCTTCCTTTTCATGACAAATCATCACCGGAAGAAATATATTCCTATTTTGCCATGAGCAAAAAAACCTTCAAGATGACAACCGGCGCTCTGTATAAACAACGAAAGATTGAATTAGGAAAGACAGGTATTAAGTTGGTAGAGGAAACCTGAGCATTCCCAAATATCCAGTAAGGTGAACCGTTTGCATTGATTTTTATCCCACACTAATTTTTTAAGATGGTAGCATGGAAGTATTTTCCTTTGAAAATATCCTGACTTAATTAAGAGGGGTGCTTATTTTCTATAAATAATTATCAAAAAGGTATTGCAGCGGATACCGCGTTATTTAAAACATCTAAAGCAGCATTGGCTGCTCTCTGTGCCGCCGCTTTTGTGATAATGGCGACAGCATGAAGCTCAGATTCAAATATTTTTTTTTCATCTTCCAGTCTTTTCAAAAAGAATTTCTGGCTTATTTCATTATTCAGGCGCAAACTGGCAAGCAGCTCAAGCCGGTCTTTTCGTGCCGTTAAAAAAGCACTTGCTGTTTCCTTTACTACCTTCCAATCATCTTTTACTGAAGCCTTCACAGCTCCTGCCATTTGTGCCACCACTTCGTTGAAATCGAATGCCATAAGTTTTAGTTTTAGTAAGAAAAATTAATTATTTATTAGCGCGGGATGGATCTTTGAGAGCAATTTCTGCAACATACAATGGTTTCCAAAACGCAGCCAGGCTTGCCTGGTAAGCTTTAGCCTCTCCACTTGAC